>JAPPGP010000037.1 GCA_028821395.1 Defluviicoccus sp. | reverse complement strand
CGCGCGCCTCTCCTGCCCTGTCGGCCGGACAGCGCCGCGCAGGCCATGACAGGGGTGAGACATGCGGGCTAAATATCGGACAGGCCGCGGGCGAGCTTGTTCTCGATGATCGGCACCTGGTCTAGCTCGGGGTCGAGGTTGAGCGCGCGGCGCCACTGGAACATCGCCTCGTTGCGGCGCCCGACCCGCCAATAGGCGTCGCCGAGATGGTCGTTGACCGTGGGGTCCAGGGGTTCCAGCTCCGACGCCCGCTCGAGCTGTTCGACCGCCCCGTCGTAGTCGCCGATGCGGTACAGCGCCCAACCCAGGCTGTCGACGATGGCGCCGCTTTGCGGTTCGAGCTCGACCGCGCGCTCGATCATCCTGCGCGCGTCGGTGAGCTTGATCCCCTGATCCACCCACGAATATCCGAGATAGTTGAGGAGATAGGGCTCGTCCGGCGAAAGCTCGAGCGCGGCGAGAAAATCCTTCTCCGCGCGCGGCCAGTTCTTCGACCGCTCGAGGGCGATCCCGCGCGAGAACAGCAGCCTCCAATGCCGCTGCTCGACGCTGCCGATCCGCGCGATCGCCGCGTCATAGGCTTCGACCGCTTCGGCGAATCTCTTGCGGTTGCGAAAGATGTCGCCGAGCCGTGACAGCGCGTCGGTGCGCGCGGCGCGTTCGTCGGCCATCCGGCGGAGAAGCTCGATCGCTTCTTCGTCGCGGCCGAGCCGCGCCAGCCCGGCCGCGCGGCTCAGCCGCGCCGACCACGACAGCGGCGACGCTCTGTTCACCGACCCGTAGACCTCGACCGCCTCCTCGTCGCGGCCGACGGATTCCAGAATCTGCCCGACCAGGACGCGGGCGGACGGGAAATCCGGACGCAACTCGAGCGCAAGCCGGCCATAGACGAGAGCCATCTCGATCGATCGCGCCCGCAGCCCCATCCTGGCGCCGTCGAGCAGCGCCTCGGCCGCCCCCTCCGTCCCGTTGGCGACGATCGGGGTCGCGGGCCTGCCGGCGCGGAGGTCGCCGAGCGCGCGCTCGATCAGGGGAGACCGGCTCTCCCCGGCGACGAAGGCGGTGTAGCGCCGCTCGGCTTCGGCCGCATCGCCGAACCGGCGGTAGAAGGACCCGATGGCCTGGACCAGCCGGACCGTCGGGCGCCCGGCCTGGTCGGCGGCCTCCAGATAGAGCTCCTTCGCCTCCTTCGCACGCCCGGCAAGGTCGAGCATCAGAGCGCCGTGCAGGCTGCGGAACGGCGCGAAAGCGGCGTTGTCGCCCGTCCCGGGGAGGGCCGCGCGCGCGGCGTCGTAGCGGCCGAGCGCTGCCTCGGCCCAAGCCGAGAGCAACGGCACGGTAAACGCGTTCGGGCCGCGCCCGCCGATCGTGGCAAGCCGCGTCCTGGCGGCCTCGAACCTGCCGGCCTTGAATTCGCCCACCGCAAGCGACAGCAGGGCGAGCGGCGCGTCGGGCTCCAGCGCGAGCAGCCGCCGGGCGAGGGCGCGCGCCGCTTCGGCCTCGCCGCTCGCCAGCTTTGCGATGAGGGCGCGCAGCAACAGCCGCCGACCGCCGGGCTCCGCCGCGACCGCTTCGCTCAGGTAGCGCGCCGCCGCGCCGAAGTCGCGCGTGCGGAACGCGTGGTGGCCGGCCAGGTAGCTTCCGAGTTCGAGCGTGCGGCCGGTCGCCTTGGCGAGGCTGGTGGTCGGCGCTCCGGCATCTCCCGCATCGCCGCCCGCCGCCGGCAATAGCACGATGCCCGCCGCCAGGGACAGAATCGCGCAGGCGCGACGCCGCGCTCGCCCGGTCGCCGCAGCAAAGCACCGCGCAGCCACGTCGCGTCTCCCGGCCGGGGAGCGCGCCCCGGCCGGACGGCCGCGTTCGTTGTGCCAATCACCCGTCATTCGGCGCGTGCCAAGGCTCTTTTCCGGCGGATTCGCCGAAACATTGCGTGAGCCGAGGCGAATCCCAACGGACGATGGCGAGTATACACGCGAATTCCCGCCGCGTGTCCCGGAATCCCCCGACCGGGAGGCGCTGCCGGCTACATGTTCGGGTAGTTCGGGCCACCGCCGCCCTCGGGAACGACCCAGTCGATGTTCTGGCGCGGGTCCTTGATGTCGCAGGTCTTGCAGTGCACGCAGTTCTGCGCGTTGATCTGAAGGCTGGGCCCGCCCCCCTCCCCGGTGACGATCTCGTACACCCCGGCCGGGCAGTAGCGCTGCTCCGGCGCGTCGTAGAGCGCCAGGTTGACGTCGACGGGGACGGACTCGTCCTTCAGCCGCAGATGGACCGGCTGATCCTCCTCGTGATTGGTGTTCGATATGAACACCGAGGACAGCCTGTCGAAGGTCACCTCGCCGTCGGGCCTGGGATAGTCGATCCTCGGCGCATCGGGCGCCGGCTTGAGCGACAGGTGGTCGGCGCCATGCCGGAACGTCCACGGCGCCCGGCCGCGCAGCACGAAGGTGTCGAGCGCCGAATAGGCCAGCCCGACCCAGAGCCCGCGGCGGAACGCCGGGCGGAGATTGCGCACCGATTTGAGCTCCCGCCACACCCAGCTCCGCCGCATCGCTTCCGGGTAGGTCTCGAGCGGCGCACCGGGGTCGTCGCCGCCAAGCGCCGCGAATATCGCCTCCGCCGCCACCATGCCGCTCTTCATCGCGGTATGGGTGCCCTTGATCTTGGGAACGTTCAGGAACCCGGCCTCGCAGCCGACGAAAACGCCGCCGGGAAAGGCGAGCCTCGGGATCGACTGGAACCCGCCCTCGTTGACCGCCCGCGCGCCATAGGCGATGCGCCGCCCGCCGACGAAAGTCGGGCGGATCGACTTGTGGGTCTTGAAGCGCTGGAACTCCTCGAAGGGCGACAGATGGGGGTTGCCGTAGTCGAGCCCGATGACGAACCCGACCGCGACCTGGTTGTCCTCCAGGTGGTAGAGGAAGGACCCGCCATAGGTGTCGGCGGCGAGCGGCCAGCCGAAGGAATGCACCACCCTTCCGGGATGGTGGTTGGCCGGGTCGACCTCCCACAACTCCTTGATCCCGATGCCGTATGTCTGAGGCTCGCTGTCCCGCGCGAGGTCGAAACGTTCGATCAGCGTCTTGCCGAGCGAACCGCGGCAGCCTTCTGCGAACACGGTCTGGGTGGCGTGCAGCTCGACCCCGGGCTCGTGGTTCGGGCCGGGCAGGCCGTCGCGGCCGATCCCCATGTCTCCGGTGGCGACGCCCTCGACCCGTCCCGCGTCGTCGTAGAGCACCTCGGCGGCGGCGAAGCCGGGATAGATCTCGACGCCGAGCCCTTCCGCCTCGGTCGCCAGCCAGCGGCACAGATTCCCGAGGCTGATGATGTAGTTGCCGCGGTTGCGCGCCTGCGGCGGCGTGGGCAGCCTCAGGGCGGAGCCCCTGGTCAGCAGGAGGAAGCGGTCCTCGCGGACCGGGGTGTTGAGCGGCGCGCCCCGCTCGACGGCGTCGGGGAACAGCTCGAACAGCGCGCGGGGCTCCAGCACGGCGCCCGACAGGATGTGCGCGCCGACCTCGGAGCCCTTCTCGATCACGCAGACGCTGACATCGCGGTCTTCCGCCGCCGCGAGCTGCTTCAGGCGAATCGCCGTCGCCAGCCCGGCGGGGCCGGCACCCACCACGACGACATCGAATGCCATGGATTCCCGTTCCACGGCCTACCCCTTCCCGCCGCAAACCGACGCTGTATAGCACAAGCGCCCGCCTGTATCCCGGCCCGCCCGCGTGCTAGGTTTTGGCATGGCCGCAGGCGAGACAATCGCCGCGCTGCGCGCGTGGCAGATGGTGGCGGGGGCGGACGAAGCGACCCCCGAGCCGCCGCTGGACCGGCCCCCGGCGCGCGCCGCGCCGCCGGAACCTGCGGTGGGGACCGCCGCCGAACCGGATCCGGCGGGCGGCCGGGCGGGGCCGGCGCCGGCGATGACGGGGGTGCGGCAAATCGCCGCAGCGGCGGCCGACCTCGCCGCGCTCAGATCCACCTTCGAGGCCTTCGACGGGTGCCCGCTGAAGGAGACGGCGACCAATTTCGTGTTCGCCGACGGCGCGCCCAGGGCGAAGCTGATGTTCATCGGCGAAGCGCCCGGCGCGGAGGAAGATCGCCAGGGCATCCCCTTCGTCGGCCCCGCCGGGCGGCTCTTGGACCGTATGCTGGCGGCGATCGGTCTCGATCGCGGCGAGGTCTACGTCACCAACATCCTGCCCTGGCGTCCGCCGGGAAACCGCAACCCCACCGATTCCGAGATCGCCGTTTGCCTTCCCTTCATCGAACGCCACATTGCCCTGGTCGAGCCGGCGGCGGTGGTCGCGGTCGGCGGCACCGCGGCAAAGGTGTTGCTCGACACCAGGGAAGGCATTATGAGGCTTCGCGGTCGCTGGTTCAGCTACGCGGTCTCCGGTTCCGGCGCGCCGATACCGCTGCGGGCAATTCTGCATCCCGCCTATCTGCTCCGCCAGCCGGGCCAAAAACGAGACGCATGGACCGACCTGATCGCCATCAAGAAGCGACTCGCCGAAGGCATGCCGGCCCCATGACGGAAGCCGTGGGCGGCGGACGCGGGATGGCGTGGTTGGTTCTGGCCGCCGTCGTCGCGGCGAGCGCGGTGGCCGGGCCGGCGCAGGCCGACCGGACGCGCGGCGCCGAGAGCGCCGGCCCCGTCGCCGCGGAGGCGGCAGGGGCCGGCCTGCCCCGCATCGTCGGCGAGCGCGACGCGGCCCGTTACCGCCAGATCTTCGACCTGCAGAAAAAGGGGAAATGGCGCAGCGCGGACAGGGAAATCAGGAAGCTGCGCAGCCGGATCCTGATGGGACACGTACTGGCCCAGCGCTACCTGCACCCCACCAAGTACCGCTCGCGCTACGGCGAGCTGGAACGCTGGCTCCGCCACTACGCCGACCACCCGGAAGCGAGGCGCATATACCGGCTCGCGAAGCGCCGCAAGGGCAAGTCCAGCCGGCATCCGCGCGCGCCCACCGCACCGCAGCCGCGGGCCTACGAGTCGTCCTGGGTGTCGCCCACATACGGCTACACCTCGCCGCGCCGGCGCAGCGCCTCGGCGAGGGCCAAGGTCCACAAGCGGATCCGCGTCATCCGGCGGCACGCGCTCAGGGGGCACCTGAAACGCGCCCGCCAGATCCTCTCCTGGCGGTCCTCCCGGCGAATGCTGGACAAGACTGAGACCGCCATCGCCCGGGCCCATCTGGCACGGGGATATTTCTTTCACGGCTCGCCGGAGACCGCGCACCGGATTTCCGCGCGCGTGGCGGACCGGGCGGGACGCTACATGCCGATGGCGCACTGGATCGCGGGGCTCTCCGCCTATCGCGTCGGCGCCTATGGGGACGCGGCGCGTCACCTGGAAACCATGGCGGAGCACCCCACGCTCTCCTCCTGGCCGGCCTCGGGGGCGGCGTTCTGGGCGGGGCGTGCCAACCTGCTCGCCGGAAAGCCGGACCGGGTGCGCTACTGGATGAACAGGGCATCGGAGCACCGCTTCACATTCTATGGCCAGCTCGCCGCCCGGGTCCTCGGTCTGCAGCGCGAATTCGACTGGCGAATGCCGCAATTGACGGCGGAGAATGTCGCGGTCCTCATTCGCCACCCCGCCGCCCGGCGCGCGCTGGCGCTGCTGCAGGTCAACGCGCCCGGGCGCGCGGAGAGCGAGCTGAAAGCCCTCACCTCGATCGACGACAGCACCCTCGCCAGGGCCTTGATGGCGCTGGCGGAGAAAACCAGCCTGGCGTCTCTGGCCGTCGGCACGGCCGCGATGCTGGACGAGGCCGACGGTCCGCCGCCGACCGGCGCGCTCTACCCGGTGCCCGGCTGGCGGCCCGAAGAGGGCTTCACGGTCGACCGCGCGCTGATCTATGCCTTCATGCGCCAGGAGTCGCGATTCAAGGTGCGCGCCAAGAGCCACGCCGGCGCGCGCGGTTTGATGCAGCTGATGCCGGGAACCGCGGGCTTCATGATGGGCAAGAGGTATCGCGGGTCCAGGCGCAACGAGCTCTACGACCCGGGGCTGAACATATCGATCGCGCAGCGCTACATCCGCTACCTGATCCGCAACGACGTCGTGAAGGGGAATGTGCTGATGCTGGCCGCCGCCTATAACGGCGGGCCGGGCAATCTCAACAAATGGCGCCGCCGGGCGGCGCGCCGGAAGGCGACCGATCCGCTGATCTTCATCGAGACGATCCCGGCGCGCGAGACCCGCAACTATGTCGAGCGCGTGCTCGCCAATCTCTGGATGTACCGCAGCCGGCTGGGGCAGGGCACTCCCACCCTCGATCGCCTTGCCGCCGGAAAGGCGCCGCTCTACAAGTCGCTGGACGGCGCGGGCAATGTGGTGGCGCGGAATGAGCGGAATTGACGAAACCATTCCCTTCGCGGCGATCAACATCGCCGTGATGACGGTATCGGACACGCGCACGGAGGAGACCGACAGGTCGGGCGCGACGCTCGTGGACAGGCTGCAAGAGGCCGGTCACCGCCTGGCCGAAAAGCGGATCGTGCCGGACGACCGGACGGCGATCGAGAGGCAGCTCCGGCGCTGGATCGACGATCCCGGAACCGACGCCGTGATCGCCACCGGGGGCACCGGGGTGACCGGGCGCGACGTGACGCCCGAGGCGTTCGAGGCGGTGTTCGAGAAGGATATTCCCGGCTTCGGCGAGCTGTTCCGGATGATCAGCTTCGCAAAGATCGGCAGCTCCACCATCCAGTCCCGCGCGGTGGCCGGCGTGGCGGGGGGCACCTATCTCTTCGCCGTGCCGGGCTCGACGGGCGCATGCCGCGACGCGTGGGACGAGATCCTGGTCTACCAGTTCGACATCCGGCACAAGCCCTGCAACTTCGTCGAGCTGATGCCGCGGCTCACCGAACACCGCGACGCGCGTTCCGCCTGAGCCGCCAGCGCGCGTAGCCCGCGCCGTCGTCGACATCCTCGAGCATTCCCAGCAGGGCGATCCGCCGTCCGGGCGGCACGTTCGCGCGCGTGTCGGCGAGGGCGTGCGGGCTCGACCAGCGGATCTTCTCGAACAGGCCGCGCGTCGGCAGGCCGGGCCGCCGCCCGACCAGCCAATACCCGCCGTCGGCGGCGGGGCCGAACGCCAGATCGGCGCCGCGCAGCGCCGCGAACGCGGCCGAGACATGGCCGGGCGCGAGCTCCGGAATGTCGCTGCCCACGATGGCCACCGGCGCCTGTCCGTCGGCAGCCAGGATGCGCCCCATCCGCGCCCCCAAATCGCCGCCCCCCTGCCCGACCCGCGGGAGGCCGGGCGCCCAGGGCGAGGCGCCATCGGCCGCGCGGTCGGGCGTCACCGCGAGGGTGGTGTCCCAGCGCCGGTCGCGGCCGAGCCGCCGCAACAGCCGGTCCGTCGCGTCGCGATAGAAGCGGAGCGCCGCGACCTCGCCGATATCCGCCGCGAGGCGCCGCTTGACCGCGCCGAGCATCGGGACTCGGACGAACACGTAGAGCTTCGGTCGCGCGGTCATCGGTACAGCCTGGCGATCCCCCGGGGCGGAACGCCGAGGAAGTAGAGCCCGAGGCAGACCAGGTTGCGGGCCGAGCAGCGGAGATAGCCGGACCGCCGGTAGCGCACGGCCGAGGTCACGGCGGCGATGTCGAGCGCATCGAGTCGCCGCCGCCCGATGCGCCGCACCATGTCGACATCCTCCATCAGGACGAGCGGCCGAAACCCGCCGAGCGCGTCGTAGAACGAACGCGATACCAGCAGCCCCTGGTCGCCATAGGGCAGGCCGAGCCGGCGCGTCCGCCAGGCGACGATCGCCTCGAGCCGGCGGGCCGCGGGTGCGCCGTCGTCGAGCGCGAAGCGGAAGGTCGCGGCCCGTTCCCGGTGCGCCGGTTCCGCGCAATAGGCCGACACGGCCTCGGCCCAGCCGTCCGCCAGCACCGTGTCGGCGTGGAGAAACAGCAGCCAGCCGCCGAGCGCCTTACGGGCGCCCTCGGCGAGCTGTCCGCCGCGGCCGGGCGCGGTCTCGACCACGCGCGCGCCATGCCGTCGCGCGACCGCCGCCGTGTCGTCGGACGAGCCGCCGTCGACCACGAGTATTTCGCATCCGGGCCGGAGCCGCGTCGGGTCGACGGCATCGAGCGTCCGCGCAAGCACCGCGCCCGCGTTCAGCGCCGGGATCACAATGCTGAGGTCGGGCTGCACCCGGGTTTTCTGAAGCCTGGCCGGAGAAATGTCCATAGAGGAGGAATGTTCTTGTTTTGTTCGACCCGCCGCGTTAGGCTCCGGCGATGGACGCTTCTCTTCCCGACCGTCCGCGCAAGGGCCGCGGCGCCGTCAGCAACCGCTCGGGGCGGTTCGAGCCCCACGCCTACGAGCCGGTCGACGACGGGTGGCTGGTCGAGGACCTGCCGCCGCTCAGGACCACGGTGACGCGGGATACGTCGAAGACGATCGTCGCGCGCAACAGCTCGCCCGACGTTCCCTTCGACCGCTCGATCAACCCCTATCGCGGCTGCGAGCACGGCTGCGTCTATTGCTTCGCCCGTCCGACGCACGCCTTTCTCGGCCTCTCGCCCGGGCTCGATTTCGAGTCGCGGCTGTTCTACAAGCCGGACGCCGCGCGGCTGCTGGAAGAGGCGCTGCTGAAGCCGGGCTATGAGTGCCGGGTTATGGCGATGGGGACCAACACCGACCCCTACCAGCCGATCGAGCGCGAATACCGCGTCACCCGGTCGATCCTCGAAGTGCTGTCCGACTGCGACCATCCGGTGGGGATCGTCACCAAGTCGGGCCTCGTCGTCCGCGACATCGACATCCTCGCGCCGATGGCGGCGCGCGGCCTTGCGCTGGTGTGCATCTCGGTGACCACGCTCGACCGGCGGCTGGCCCGCCTGCTGGAGCCGCGCGCGCCGACGCCGGCACGCCGGATCGAGACGATCCGGCGTCTGGCGGATGCGGGCATCCCGACCGGGGTGATGGCGGCGCCGACCATCCCCGGCCTGACCGACCACGAGCTGGAGGACATTCTCGGCGCCGCCCGGGACGCCGGCGCGCAATCGGCGAGCTACGTCCTGCTCCGCCTGCCGCTGGAGATCGCCGATTTGTTCGTCGAATGGCTCCAGACCCACCGGCCGGACCGCGCGTCGCGGGTGCTCGGGCTGATGCGCCAGGCGCATGGCGGCAAGGTCTACGAATCTGCCTTCGGCCGGCGGATGAGCGGCAAGGGACCCTACGCGGAGATGCTGGCGAAACGCTTCGAGACCGCCTGCAGGCGCTTCGGCCTCGCCGAGAAGAGGCCGGAGCTCGACACCGGCAGCTTCAAGCGCCCGCTCCGGCGCGGCAACCAGCTCGCGCTGTTCTGACGCCCCGTCACGCCGCGCCCTCGGTCAGCCTTGCAAGCGGCCGGTCGGGGATCGGCAGGTGGATCAGCGCCGCCACGAAACCGGCGACGATGGCGAAGGTCCAGACCGGGTCGTAGGAGCCGGTGATATCGAAGGACAGGCCGCCCAGCCAGACGCCGAGGAAGCTGCCGAGCTGGTGGCTCAGGAAGGCCATCGCGGCCAGCGTCGCCATGTAGCGCGGCCCGAAGATATGGGCGATCAGACCGGTGGTGAGCGGCACCGTCGAGAGCCACAGGAGACCCATCGCGCCGGCGAAGACGAGCACGCTGGTCTCGGTCAGCGGCAGGGAGAGGAAGACCAGCATGGCCGCGCTCCGCGCGGTGTAGATGATGCTCAGCAGGTATTTCATCCGGTAGCGGTCGCCGAGCCTGCCGGCGGCGATGGTACCGAACAGGTTGAACAGCCCAATGGTCGCGATCGCCGCCGCGCCGAGCGCCGGCGCGAGACCGCCGTCGGAGATATAGGCCGGGAGATGGTTCGCGATGAACTGCACCTGAAGCCCGCAGACGAAATAGGCGCTCACCAGCATCACGTAGCCGCGATGCCCCGCGGCCTCGCGCAGCGCCTCGCCGAGGCTTTGCCGGGTCCGCTGGGAGAGCCGGGCCGCGGTACCGGCGCGCAGCGAGAGCGCGAGCGGCACCGCGACGGAGAGCGCGATCGCCATCGCGATCAGCGCGCCGCGCCACTCGAAGAGCTCGATCATCGCCTGGCTGTAGGGCACGAACACGGACTGCCCCAGCGTGCCGCCGGCGGTGGTGATCCCGAGCCAGGTCATCCGGCGCTCCGGCGGTGCGATGCGTCCGACCAGCGCGTTCAGCAGCCCGAGCCCGCACCCGCCCATCCCGATGCCGATCAGGAACCCGGTACCGACCAGGAAATCGGTCTGGGCGGTCGCCTGGGAGGACAGCAGGAGCCCGACCACGGCGATCAGCGCGCCGGTGGCGATCACCCGGATCGGACCCCAACGGTCGGCGATCATCGCGGCCAGCGGCGTGGCCAGGCCGACCACCAGGTTCTGGGTGGCGATGGCGACCGAGATCGGCTCGCGCCCCCAGCCTAGATCGACGCTGATCGGCGGGATGAACAGGCCGAAGGACTGGCGAACGCCCGAGGACACCAGCAGGATGCCGGTGGCGCCGAGCAGGACGTAGACCGGCGTGCGCCAGAACCGGGGGATCATCGAGGGGTCTATCCGAAGACGTCGGGAAACCGCGCCCGCACCTCCGCGGCGAGCTCGGGCGAGGTCTGGGCGACGCGCGGGAAGGACTCGATGCGCTCAAAGGGGATGCAGGCGTCGATCACGACGCGCGAGTTGTAGAGCTTCTCGTCGGTCACCATGGTATCGAGCCGGGACGACCAGTTGCGCTCCAGCACGGTGAAATCGGTCTTGGGATCGCTGCGCGTTCCCATCGCCCAGATCACGTCGTGCATATCGGTGGGGTCGATGTCGTCGTCCACCACGACGACGTAGCGCCCGACATAGCCGGTGGGGTTGACCTGCGAGGCCACCAGCCCGGCCTGGTTGGCGTGGCCGAAATAGCGCTGCCTGATCGCCACGACGACGAAGGTCCGCCCGGCGCCCGCCTGGTGCACCCAGACCCCTTTGACATCGGGGATGCCGGCTCCCTCGAGCGAGTCGAGCAGGCCGGCGGAGCGGATGAAGCAGCGCTCGAAGAGATGCGAGTGCGGCGGCTTCTGGCTCGCCGCGCAGGTCAGCACCGGGTCGTTGCGGTAATAGACCCGCTTGATCCTGATCACCGGCTCTTCCCGGGCATCGCCCGCGTAGTAGCCGGTCCACTCGCCGAACGGCCCCTCCATCGCGGTCTCGTCCGGCGATACCTCGCCTTCGAGCACGATCTCCGAATGCGCCGGGAACGGAAGCCCGGTGAGCTCGCCCTCGATGCAGTCGATCGGCCGGCCGACCAGCCCGCCGGCCCAGTCGAGCTCGGCCACCTGGTCCGACAGGGTGTAGCGCGCGGCGATATAGGTCGCCGGGTCGATGCCGACGATGATCGCCATCGGGCAGGGCTTGCCGGCCTTCAAATACTTGTCGCGGTGGATCCGGCCCTGCTTGCCGTTGGAGATGTAGGACGTCGCCATGTCCGGCCCGTTCACCTGGACCCGGTAGGTGCCGATATTGATCCGGCCGGTGTCGGGGTCGCGCGTCACCACGCCGCAGGCGGTGCCGATATAGCGTCCGCCGTCGTGCTCGTGGTGGATCGGCACCGGGAACTTCAGGAGATCGACGTCGCCGCCCGAGTCGACGTTCTGCATCACCGGACCGTCGTCCACGATGCGGGGCGGGATCGGCTCCTGGCGCCCGATGCGGCGGCGGTAGGTGTCGAGCATGGTGCGCCGGTCGCCCGACTGCGCCGGGTCGATGCCGAGCCCGAGGGCGAGCCTGAGGGGTGAGCCCAGCATGCCGTAGAGGCAGCGCATTCCCCTGGGGTAGCCCGGCACATCGTCGAACAGCAGCAGCGGCGACTTGTCGACCTTCTCGCGATACAGCACCTCGGTCACCGCGCCGAGCTCGCGGTCCCAGTGGGCGCCCGCGACGTGCCTGACCTCGCCGCCCTCCTCGACCGCGGCGAGGAACGCCCTCAGATCGGTCTGGATCTCGTCGTTGCGCTGCATCGTCCGGTCCTCTAACGGCAACCGCCGCGGCTCGGCGCCGCGGCGGTGACGGTCCATCGCGGCCGGCGCCGCGATTCCCCGGGGCTCAGTCGCAGAGATAGCCCCACTTGTCGCGCGACTCCTTGGCCAGCTCGGGCGACGGCGCGTTGACCGGCGGGAAATCGTCCTTCCAGTGGAACGGCCGGCAGGCGTCGATGATCGCCCGGCTGTTGGTCAGATTGCCCTTCTCCTTCTCCCAGGGCGGGATGCGGGGGTCGAGATGGGTCGACCAGGCGTTGGGGATGATGTCGATCGACTCCGCCGGGTCGGAGCGGGTGAGCATCGCCCAGATCAGCTCCTCCAGATTGGAGACGTCGATGTCCTCGTCGGTCACGATCACGTACTTGCCGGCATAGGCGCCGACATGGCACTGGCAGGCGATGTGGCCGGCCTGGCGGGCGTGGCCGGGATAGCGCTGCTTGATCGACACCGCGACCAGCATGCGCGCCGTGCCCACCTCGTGCAGCCAGGCCCCGTGCACGTCGGGCACCCCCGCCTTCTTGATGTTTTCCTTCAGGAGCGCCGAGCGGGTGACCGCGCGGTAGCGGGCGAGCTCGTCCGGCGGGCGCTGCGGCGGGCAGCCCAGCAGGATCGGGTTGTTGCGGTAATAGATCGCCTTGATGTCCATCACCGGCTCCTCGCGCATCCGGGAGCCGTAATAGCCGGTCCACTCGCCGAACGGGCCCTCCTCCTTGCGCGCATCGGGATGGACGAAGCCCTCGAGCACGATCTCGGCGTTGGCGGGGAACGGCAGGCCGGTATGCCGGCCCTCGATCATCTGCATCGCCTCGCCGCGGAACCCGCCGACCACGTCGAACTCGCAGACCCCGGGCGGCACCTCGCTGCAGCCCATCAGGAAAGTCATCGGGTCGCCGCCGCAGACGATCACCGCCGGCATCGGCTCGCCGCGCTGCTGGTACTTGTCGCGGTGGATGCGACCGTGCTTGCCGGGCGAGATGTAGAAGCCGACCGATGTCTTGTCGTGGATCATCACCCGGTAGGTGCCGATATTGATCCAGCCGCTATCGGGATCGGCGGTGACGTTGTAGCTGCCGGTGCCGATATAGCGCCCGCCGTCCTCGTCGTGCCACATCGGCGTCGGGAAGATCCTGACGTCGACGTCGTCGCCCTCCATGACGTTCTCGGTGACCGGACCCGAGTCGACGAACTCGTGCGGGATGGTCCGCAGGTCTTCCATGTAGTTCTGCCGGAACGCGTCGGTGAGCTCCATCTTGGAGAGGCCCGACGAGAAGCCGAGCGTCATCGCCATGCGCTTCGACGCGAAGAAATTGGTCAGCACGCGGGAGCCTTCGAGGGTCCCCGGCACGTCCTCGAACACGATGCAGGGCGCGGTGTCGTTGTGCAGCACGACCTCGGACGCCATGCCGATGTCGCGCTCCCAGCTCGCGCCCTGGACGTGCCTGACCTCGCCGAGCTTCTCGGCCTCTTCGAGCCATTCGCGCAAATCTGTATAGGGAATGCGCAGCTCGTTCTCCAGCCGCGTCGCCGCTCCGCCTTCGGCGACCTTGCCGATCACGTTGCCCATATCGTCGGCCATGCCGTCTCTCCCGCTCCGTCTTCGATGGATGTCCAGAACGTATCCGCACCACCGGGCGCGAACCAATACATTTCCGGCATCAGACAGATAAACCCCCGCGATGTGCGCACCGGCGCGGCTGTACTATGCTGCGCGCGAGCACCAAAACATTTGAGCGAAGGCCCGCCCATGCTGCCCACAGAGCGTATCAGCTACGAGCCGATCGTGGGACGAAAACCGCTGATGTTGCCGGACGGCGCGCGCATGGCGGTCTGGGTGATCGTCAATGTCGAGGAGTGGGACCCGGAGGCGCCGATGCCGCGCACCGTGCTCACCCCGCCGGCGGGCGGCTCGCCGAGCCCCGACATCCCCAACTGGGCGTGGCACG
>JAPPGP010000076.1 GCA_028821395.1 Defluviicoccus sp. | reverse complement strand
ACCCCGCCGGCGGGCGGCTCGCCGAGCCCCGACATCCCCAACTGGGCGTGGCACGAATACGGCAACCGGGTCGGGTTCTGGCGCTTCGTCGAGGCGTTCGACGAGCTGTCGATCCCCGCCGCGCTCTGCATCAACGGTATCGCGGTGACCGGGTATCCGCAGATCGCCGAGGCGGCGCGCGACCGGGGCTGGGAGTTCATCGGCCACGGCTTCACCCAGCGCAACATGCAGAAGGTGGACGACGAGCGGCTGGATATCCGCCGCACGACCGAAGCGATCGAGGCGTTCACGGGCAAGCGGCCGCGCGGCTGGCTCGGCCCCGGGCTGACCGAGACCTGGGAGACCCCCGACATCCTGGTCGAGGAGGGCTACGAATACGTCGCCGACTGGGTGCTCGACGACGAGCCGGTGACCCTGAAGACGCGCGCCGGCCCCATCGTCAACATCCCCTATACCCAGGAATGCAACGACGTTGCGATGATGCTGATCCAGCACCATCCAGCGCGCGAGTACCGCGACCGGGCGCTCGACCAGTTCGAGCAGATCTACCGGGACTCGGCGCGCTCGGCGCGGGTGATGGCGCTCTCCGTCCACCCCTACATCATGGGCGTGCCGCACCGCTTCCGCTATTTCCGCGAGCTCCTGCAGACCATCGCCGCGCATCGCGACGTGGCGTTCATGACCGGGGACCGGATCCTCGACTGGTATCGCGGGCAGCGGCCCGTCGCCGGCTAGACCCGCGTGAAGCGGAGAGGCAATCGGATGCCAGCCCGGAAGACCCCCGACGACGCCCTCGACGCCATCGCCGCGCGCATCCGCGCGACGGTGGATGCGGACCCGCCCGGCTTTCCGCACTACGCCGACGCCGATACCGGCGCCTGGACGACAACGCCGGACGGGTTCTGGACCGGCGGGTACTGGAACGCGATGCTGTGGCTCGGCGGCGCCGTGTTCGACGATGCCGGGATGGTCGCCGAGGCGCGGCGCTGGACCGAGCGGCTGCGCCCGAGGATCGGCTCGGAGTCGGTGTTTCGCGGCTTCCTGTTCTATTACGGCGCGGCGCTGGGCGCGATCCTGCACCGAGACGAAGATGCCCGCGACCTCGCGCTTGCCGCTTCCGGCCGGCTGGCCGGGGATTTCGACCCGAGGCTGGGCCTGATCCCGCTCGGCGCCGAGGCCGAGGAGGCGCATACCGTGGGCGCGAGCGAGGCGAATATCGACGGCCTCGCCGCGGTGCCGCTGCTCCTGTTCGCGGCGCAGTCCGGTGGCGAACCGGTTCTGCGAGACCGGGCGCTGGCCCACACGCTGCGGAGCGCGGCGCTCTGCGTCCGCGACGACGGATCGGTCGTGCAGTCGGTGAGCCTCGATCCGGAGACCGGCGCGCCGCTTCGCACCTACACCCACAAGGGCGTCTCCGACAGCTCGACCTGGACCCGGGCGCAGGCCTGGGCGATGCAGTTCCTCGGCCATGCGGGCAGGCTTTTGCCGGAAGAGACGGCGCCGATGGACGCCGCGCTGCGCGTGACCGACTGGTGGATCGACAACGTGCCCAACGACCGCGTCGCCTATTGGGACTTCGATGCGCCGATCGACCACGAGACGCGCAAGGACACGTCGGGCACCGCCATCGCGGCGACGGCGATCCTCAAGCTGTCCGAGACGGTCGCCGACCCGGACGCCGCCGCGCGCTACCGGGCCTTCGCCGAAGAGACCTTGCTGACGCTCGCGGCCTGCCACCTGACGCCAGTCGCGCCGAGGGACCGGCGTCCGCCCGGGATCCTCACCAATGGCTGCTTCGACCAGCGCTCCGGCGTGGCGCTCGCCAACGAGCTGATATGGGGCAGCTACTACCTGCTCGAAGGCCTCGCGATGCTCGCCGGCCGGCTGGAGTCCGGCCGGATCTGATCGAATTCCCGGTCAGGGGCCGGCGCGCGCCGGCGGCGCGCCGTGGATGTTGCGTTCCCGCTGCGAACCGAGCACCCACCAGACGACGAGCAGTACGGTCCCCACGCCCGTCAGGATCAGAAGCAACCACCAGCCGCTCCGTCCGGTATCGTGCAGTCTCCGCGCGCCAGCCGCCAGAAACGGAACGAGGAAAATGAGCTCCAGGATGGCCGGCACCATTTGGGCCGCCGCGGGATCGGCGGGAAACACCTGGTAGCCGACAAACTCCGCAACCAGGCTCATCAGGAAGACGAAAAGACAGAACCACCAGAATTCGCTTCTCGACGCGCGCCCGGAAAACTCCGCGAAACCTGTAATGCAGGTCGTCACGGCCTCCCCGAAACCCATGGTCATCCGCCGCATCTCCGGCAATTCGGAACCGCCCTTCGCGACAATATAGTCGATGGGCGAGGCCGCCCTGCCGTCCATGTGGACCGGCGAGCCGCGGGACCGCGTTGTACGCCGAAGCGGGGCGCTCTATGACTGTGGCCCGGCGGTGAGCGGCAGGGAAGGGCGAGGGATGAAGCTGGCAACGCTGAAGGGCGGGCGCGACGGACGGCTCGCGGTGGTGAGCGACGACCTCGCGCGGGCGGCGGATGCCGGGGAGGTGGCGGCGACGATGCAGGCGGCGATCGACGACTGGGCGGCGGCGGCGCCCGCGCTCGAGTCGCTGGCCGCCGCGGTCAACGCCGGCGAGGCCGAGACCTTCCCGTTCGATCCATCCGCCTGCGCGGCGATCCTGCCGCGCGCCTATCAGTGGGTCGACGGCAGCGCCTATCTCAGCCATGTCGAGCTGGTCCGCAAGGCGCGCGGCGCGGAGATGCCCAAGAACCTGTACGAGGACCCGCTGATGTACCAGGGCGCCTCGGATTCGATGATCGGTCCGACCGACGACATCGCGCTCGCCGACGAGGGCTGGGGCATCGACATGGAGGCCGAGGTCTTCGCCATCCTCGACGACGTGCCGATGGGGGTGACGCCGGACGCCGCGCGCAGCCACATCAAGCTGGTCGGAATCCTCAACGACGTGAGCCTGCGCAACCTGATCCCGGCCGAGCTCGGCAAGGGTTTCGGCTTCCTCCAGGGCAAGCCGACGACGGCGTTCTCCCCGGCGGTGGCGACGCCGGACTCGCTCGGCCCGGCCTGGGACGGGACCAGGATGACGCTCGACATGGAGGTCTCGCTCAACGGCGCCCCGCTGGGGCACCCGAATGCCGGCACCGACCTTTACTTCGACATCCCGACGCTGATCGCGCATGCCGCCAAGAGCCGCCGCCTGGCGGCCGGGACGATCCTCGGCACCGGCACGATCTCCAACCACGACCGCGGCAGGGGCTCGGCCTGCCTCGCCGAGGTCCGGGTCATCGAGACCATCGAGCACGGCGCGCCGAAGACGCCGTTCATGCGCTTCGGCGACCGGGTCCGCATCGAGATGCGCGACGCCGAGGGCAATTCGGTGTTCGGCGCGATCGACCAGCGGGTGGTGGCTTACCACCAGGGATCATGACGTTGGTTTCATAGAAGGTGGCGGTCGGGAGCTAGAGCCGGCCGCCGATCGCCGCGACAACTGGGCTTGGTCGCCGAACTTGACCGGGCTTCCTACCATGTCGCCGCGCCATTCGCGGCATGAACCGCATCACCTGGCCTCTTCGTCATCCCTTCCCATCGCGTCCAGCAGCTCTTGGTGTCTCTGTTCCTCCAAGTGGATTTTGTCGTTATGTCTAGCCACCAAGTAACCGCCGACAATCATGGCAACCGGCCATACGATCAATGCCAGAAATCCACTAGTCAGAGCGAGAACCGCCGCAAAGATACAAAATCCTATTCCTGCGGCGATGCTCGAATAAAATAGTCCGATGGGACCAAACAGAAAAGTGAGCAACAATCCAGCAAACTGCGATTTTCGCATTTTGATTCTCCTCCCCGCCGAAGCGGACCACTGCGGAGAACTCCTACATCACTCAATATATCGCGGGAGCGGCTGGCGCCGGAATACGGCTCTGTGTCCAGATCTGCATAACAGCCGAGAGGCGCAAGTAAATTTTGGCCGATGCTCCATCGGGAGCGGCAGATTCGGGACCGTTATATATTAGCGCCGAGCTCGGCCCGCATCTCCTCGACATAGGCGGCGAAGCCGGCCTCCAGCGTGTATTTGGGCTCCCAGCCGAGCACGTCGCGCGCATGGCCGATATCCATATGGTCGGTGCGCGAGACCGGCGGGGTTCCGGGAACCACCTCGATCTCGAGGTTGGGCAGCGAGGCGCGCACGGCGGCGACCAGCTCGTCGAACGCGGTGACCGCCCCGATGCCGATATTGAACACGTTGTAGCGGGGAAGGTCGCGCGTCGCGCAGAGGTCGAGCGCCCGGCCGATGTCCTTCGAATAGACGTACTCGAACGCCATGGTCTGCTCTTCCGGGATTTTGGCCGGAACCCCGCGAATGCCGCTCTCGACCAGCGTGTGGCACTTCTCGCCGCCGCCCGACCCGCCCCAGAAATGTCCCATGCCGAAGACGTTGGCGGGGCGCACGATCGCCACCTCGAAGCCGTATTTGGCCGAATAGGCCTCCAGGATCAGCTCCTGCACCGCCTTGGTGTTGCTGTAGGCGGTGCCGCTGCCGAGCGGGAAGTCCTCCTTCATGACGCCGTCGACGGCATCCCGCCGCCAGTCATAGGCGCCGAAGGTCGAGATGTTGAGCAGCCGCCTGACGCCGGCCAGCCGTACCGCTTCGCAGACCGCGATCGCGCCGTTGACGTTGAGGTCCATGCCGAGATGGAGCGGGTCTTCGGCGCGCTTGCCGATCAGCCCGGCGGTGTGCAGAACGGTGTCGGGCTCGTGTTCCTCGATCGCCGCCAGCACGCCCGGCAGATGGCGCGTATCCTCGGGGATCAGGGTGTAGCTGCCGGCGCCGAGGCGGCGGTCGAGATAGTCCGCGCGCGGCAACGGGTCGAGGAATACCACCTGTTCGCCCCGCTCCCGCGCCGAGATCGCATAGCTGGTGCCGACCAGCCCGGCTCCGGTAATCACTGTGGTCATCGAGTCTCCCCTCCAGGTCGCGGGGCGGCGGGACCGGTCGGCGCCGCCGAGCCGCGTCCCACGAGCTTACCGACGCGCTCCTTTTCGCGCCAACCGGGCGACGCGTCGAGCCCGGCTCGACCCCGGGGAAGAATGTCTTACGATCGCGGGGTGCCGAGCAGGGGGGTCGCGATGTCCGAGGGAATCTACGCCGTCAGCCGCCGGATCCGCTTCGGCGATTCCGACCCTGCGGGCATCGTCTTCTATGTCGCATTCTTCCGCATGTTCAACGACCTGTTCGAGAGCTGGATCGCCGACCGGCTGGACATCGACTTCGCCCGGGAGTTCTTCGACAAGGGCCGCATGTTTCCGCTGGTCCATTGCGACGTCGATTTCAAGAGAGCGCGGCGGATGGGCGACAATCTCGACCTCGCGCTGATCCTGACTGCGATCGGCCGGTCGTCGATCCGCTATGTCATCGTCGGCTCCGACGAGGGCGAGGAGATCCTGCGCGGCGAGTTCGTCACCTGCGTCGCGTCCAAGGAGATGGGCCGGTCGATCCCGATCCCCGACTATCTGCGCGCGCCGATGACCGACTATCTCGCGCTGTGCCGGCGTCTCGGCGCGGCCGATGCCCGATAGCGGCGGCGCTCTCGAAGAAGGCGGCGCGGGTGTGATAGAAGGGCCGAACATGGGGAAACCCGGCTCAAGAGGGAGACTGACATGAAGAGGCTTATGGCGACCGGCGCGGCGATGATGCTGACGGCATCGGCCTACGCCCAGATGCCGACGCTCACGCACGAATACGCGCAGCCCGGCGGGGGCAGCGACGTCTCGGCCAAGAACCTGGCGGAGGTCGCCGCGGCCGAGAAGGTCGCGACGATTCAGATCCAGGGCGGCAAAACCCTGACCCGCTCGATCCAGCAGGTCGCCGAAGGCAAGACGGACATCGCGGCGATGCCCATTGTCCTGCACTTCCTGATGTCGCGCGGTCTCGGCCCCTACAGCTCGCTCGGCCGCAAGAAGGGCGCGGAGCTCGCCGGCAATCTGCGCGCGCTCTACCCGTATCACGGCATCGCGGGCTTCTTCCTGGTCGCCTATGCGAGCACCGGCATCGACAGCTGGGACAAGATCGAGGGAAAGACCGTGTTCAACGGCCCGCCGCGCGGCGGCGCGCTCAACACCGCCCGTTCGGTCATCCGCCTGACCACCGGGCTGAACGACGGCAAGGGCTATGCCGGCAAGCAGATCGCCTGGGGCCAGGCCAACGCGATCTTCCTGGACCGCTCGGTCGAGGCGGCCGTGCGCCCCGGCACCAACCCGGCGAGCTGGATGCCGATCCTGGCAGCCGCCGGCAAGATCAACATGGTGTCCGTGCCCAAGGCCAAGTGGGAAGGCAAGGCCTGGCAGAAGTTCCTGAGCGCTCCCGGAAACGCGCCCGCCATCTTCCCGGTGAGCCAGCTCGCCCATTACGGCGACAACGTCAACGTGATCTCCGAGGACGACATGTTCCGGTCCGTGACCGCGCCGTTCTCCGACGGCGTCCACAAGAACATGGACAAGCGAATCGCCAAGGCCCTGACGGCGGCGTTCATCAAGAGCGTCCCCAACCTTCATCGCAAGGTGCCGTTCGCCAAGGGGCTCCATTTCGGCAAGATCGACGACAGGACGATGGCGCTCTGCAATGCCGGGACGAAGCTGCACCCGGGCGCCGTCGAGGCCTGGGAGGAGGCGGGCCACAAGGTGGACGACTGCATGAAGCCGGCCTCGTAGGCCGACACGCCGGGAACCGGGTCGTGAACCGGAGCGCCGGCCCGCAAGCGCTCCGGTTCGCTCTTCCCGCGTGAGCGTGGAGCGGGACGGCGGACCTCAGGTGTCGGACTCTCGCGGCAATTCCACCGGGCCTTCCGGGAGCGAAGGTGAGCAGCCCTCCGTTCCGGGCGTGTCCGAGGCGCCCGTCGAGGCGACCGGCGACTGGATGGGCCGGCTCGCGCTCGTGCTCGCCTTCGTCCTGGTGGTCCTGGGGATGGCCAACAACCTCCCCAACATCCCGGGACTGCTCGAGGCCGTCCGATCGATACCAGGGCTCGAGGGGCTGCCGAGGCTGAGCAAGTACAGCTCGGAATTCTTCTTTCCGCTGATGTTCTCCCTGATGCTGGTGGTCGCCCTGCTGGTGTCGTCGTTCGGGCGGAAATGGCGCGACGGGCCGAAGCCCCGGTTTTTCCTCGGAATCGCGCTCGACGTCCTGATGCTGGCCGCGGTCCTCGGCACGTCGCTGGTCTACCTGATCGAGCACGACCAGGTGTGCCTCATCGACACCGTCAGCGGCGAACGCGACAGGCTGCTCGCCGAGGCCAAAGCCCGGGCGGACGAATACATCGCCATCTACGGCACGCCGCCGGTCGAGGAATACCCCGAATGCCAGGCCATCCTCGGCAGCTGGATCCTTCCCTGGCTGCTGTTTGCGGTAACGATCTTCTTCGTCTACGTCGTCGCGGTGTGGGGGCTTCCGATCGTCGCGGTGGCGATCGCCATCGCGGTCTACACCGTGCTTTCGTCCGCCGCGTGGTATTTCGACTGGACCGACCATCGCTATCTGACCACGTCGATCGGCACGGTCACCGGGGGAGCGAAGAGCTACGCGGCGGGCGTGATCGGCGCGCGCAACGCCATCACCCTCGAATCCAACGGCCTCCTCGGCCAGTTCCTCAACATCACCGTCAACATCGTCTTCCCCTATGTCGTGCTCGGCGCGCTGTTCGGCGCTTCCGCCGGCGGCCGCTCGCTGATCAAGCTCGCCGTCGTCATCACGCGGAACCTGCGCGGCGGCCCGGCGCATGCGGCGATCGTGGGCTCGGCGACCTTCGGCACGATCTCGGGCGGCCCGGTGGTCAACGTGCTCGGCACCGGCACGCTGACCATCCCGATGATGATGCGCTCGGGCTTCGCGCCGACCTTCGCGGGCGGCGTCGAGGCCGCGGCATCGAGCGGCGGCCAGTTCATGCCGCCGGTCATGGGCATCGCCGCGTTCGTGCTCTCGGCGCTGTCGACGGTGCCCTATTCCGACGTGATCGTCGCGGCCTTCCTGCCCGCGCTCGCCTATTTCCTGAGCCTGTTCCTGGTGGTCGTCTTCGAGGCCCGCCGGTCGAACCTGCAAGTCGTCGGGCGGCTGACCGAACGGCAGAAGCTGACGCGGCAGGACCGGATCAATCTGCTGATGATCGCCGGGCCGATATTGCTCATCCTGGTCCTGCTGCTGACCAAGAAGGACGCCGTCGGCACCGGACCGCTCGGCTGGATCCTCGGCTACACCCCGGGCAGCGGCGAGGCCCTTCCGTGGATTCTCAAGCTGTTCCAGAACGCCGCCGGCGATCCCGACTCGGCGGGCTTCTGGGCGGTGATCCTCCTGCTCGCCCTGCTGTTCCTCGACGAAGAGGTCAGGAAGGCGCCGCGCAAGATCGTCTCCGCGCTGGCGAGCGCCGGGCTGATCATCGCCGAGCTGTTCCTGCTGCTCACCGCCGTCGCGGTCATCGATGTCTGCATCAACTTCACCAACTTCACCGGGATCATGACCATCGACATCCTGAACTGGCTGAAGACGGTCTCGACCTTCACGCTGTTCGGGCAGGAGCTCACCATCGGCGGCCCGGTCTATCTCATGCTGGCGCTGGTGACCGCGATGCTCGTCACCATCCTGCTGGGCATGGGCATGCCGACGCTGCCCGCCTATGTGAACGTGATCCTGATCATCGGGCCGCTGCTGGTCGCGCTCGGGACGTCCTACTTCACCGCCCACATGTTCATCTTCTATTTCGCCGTGGCCTCGGCGATCACGCCCCCGGTCGCCATCGCCGCGTTCGCGGCATCGACGATCTCCAAGGCCGAGCCGATGGCGACCGGGGTCCAGGCGGTCCGCGTGGGGATCGTCATGTTCACGATACCCTTCGTCTTCGCCTTCTACCCGGAGCTCCTGCTGATCGAGCAGGCGCAGCTCGCGCAGTCGGTCGACGGCTCGCTCGGCGACAGGAAGACCTACCTGCCGGGCTATGACGGGACGGTCCATCTGGAGGCCTTGGGATGGCTGGTCCTGCGGCTGGTGGTCGCGCTCTATCTGGTGGCGAGCGCGCTCAGCCGGTTCGACGCCGCCCGCCTCGCGGCCTACGAGGTCGCCCTGCGCCTGGTTCTCGCCTTTCTCCTGCTCCTCAAGGCGCCGGCGGTCGCGGGACCGGCGCTCGCGGTCACGGCCGCCTATCTGCTGCTGCACCACGCCGCGGCGAGACGGCGCCGGGCCGGATGACCGCGCCGGTTCCGGCCGCTAGATTGCCGCCGTCGAGACACACCCCCGGGAGACCCGGATGACCGAAACACCGCGGCTCAACGGCGTCGTCGGCGCGCTGGAAGCCGGACAATGCGCCTTCACCACGTTCACCACCGCCGAGATCCAGAGCGCCATCGCCATGTCGACGACGCGCTATGACGGGGTCGTGTTCGAGATGGAGCACAACCCGTGGGACATCCGGGCGCTTCGCGATTCGCTGCAATACATGCTGAACCGCGCGCAGATCGCCGCCGCGGGCTCCGTCGCGCCGGCGGTCACCCCGATGGTCCGCATCCCTCCCAACGGCGCGGAGAAGGGCCAGTGGCACGCCAAGCAGGCGCTCGATCTCGGCGTCTACGGGGTCGTGTGGCCGCATGTGAGCACGGTGGAGGAGGCCTATAACGCGGTCGCGTCGTGCCGCTACCCGCGCCTGAAGGGCGCGCCGCTCTACGAGCCCGCCGGCGTGCGCGGCGACGGGCCGCGCCATGCCCAGCGCTACTGGGGGGTGTCGCAGCAGGACTACTACCGGAAGGCGGATGTCTGGCCGCTGGCGCCCGACGGGGAGATCTTCGTCATCCTGATGATCGAGGACACGGCGGGCATCGAGAACCTGGCGGACATGCTCGACAACGTGCCGGGCATCGGCGCGGTGCTGATCGGCGAAGGGGATCTCAGCCAGGAGCTGGGCTTCCCTCGGCAATACGACCACAAGGAGGTGAGAGACGCGATGGCGCGCATCGTCGACACCTGCGCCTCGCGCGACGTCGTCGTCGGTCATCCGCATGTCGACGCGGCGAATGTCGAGCGCGTCCTCGACGAGGGCTACCGGTTTCTGATGGCCGCGCCGGCCACCCTGTATACGGGCCTGGAGAAGGGTCTCGAGCTCTGCGGCCGCGCCCGGGAAGGAAGACCATGATCATCGATTGCCACGGCCACTACACCACCGCGCCGGCGGCGCTCAGGGAGTACCGCGCGGCGCAGGTGGAGGGGCTCGAGGACCCGGGCTACCGGCCGATGCCGGCCGATCTCGGCATCTCCGACGACGAGATCCGCGAGAGCCTGGAAGGCGCGCAGCTCAAGCTGCAGCGCGAACGCGGCACGGATCTTACGATCTTCTCGCCGAGGGCCGCCGGGATGGCGCACCAGGACGGCGACGAGCCGGCCAACCGGTACTGGTCGGAGGTCTGCAACGACATGATCCACCGGGCGGTCGCGCTGTACCCGGACAACTTCGTCGGCGTCTGCCAGCTGCCGCAGGTGCCGGGCACGCCGCCGGCGAACTGCATCCCGGAGCTGGTCCGCTGCGTCGAGAAGCTCGGCTTCATCGGCTGCAACCTGAACCCGGACCCGACCGGCGGCTACTGGACCGACCCGCCCCTGTTCGACCGCTGGTGGTACCCGCTCTACGAGAAGATGTGCGAGCTCGACGTGCCGGCGATGATCCACGTCTCGTCGTCCTGCAACCCGCATTTCCACTTCACCGGCGCGCACTACATCAACGGGGACACGGCCGCCTTCATGCAGCTGCTGACCTCGGATTTGTTCGCCGATTTCCCGAGCCTCAAACTCATCATCCCGCATGGCGGCGGCGCGGCACCCTTCCACTGGGGGCGGTATCGCGGTCTCGCGCAGGACATGGGGCGGCCGCCGCTCGACGAGCTGCTGCTGGAGAACGTCTTCTTCGACACCTGCGTCTACCACCAGCCGGGGATCGACCTGCTGACCCGCGTCATCCCGGCGAAGAACATCCTGTTCGCATCCGAGATGGTCGGCGCGGTGCGCGGCATCGATCCCGAGACGGGATTTCCCTTCGACGACACCAAGCGCTACATCGACGCGGCCGGCGGGCTGGACGCGGCGGAGAAGCAGATGATCTTCGAGGACAACGCCCGGCGCGTCTTCTCCCGGCTGGGCCGGTAGCCCGACCTTTCGGTGTCGCGAAGAGCAACCTAAAATGGCAGTTGCACTTCCAATTCAATCGACAGGGGAGTCCAGGTCGTCTAGTGTGGCGGGGAACCGTCGGCAGATGAGGAAGGACGCCCCGTGCATTTTCGTTCCTTCGCCCCGCTCTGCCTCGTCCTGGCGGCATCGGCACAGGCCGATGCGCAGACCCTGAGGATAAAGGTCGCGGCAGCGCCGCCCGAGACGGCGACCTTCGTGGGCACCTTCAAGCGAAACGTCGTGCCCGCCATCGACAAGCGCCTCGAGGCGAGCGGGGAGGGCTTCAGAATCAGGTGGACCCACGCCTATGAGGAGGAGCTGGCGCGCTCCGGCGACATCTTCGAAGCCGTGGCGCAGGGCATCGGCGGCGCGGGGCTGATACTCAAGGACCTTGAGCCGGCGAACTTGCCGCTCGAGAGCTATGCCGTTCACATGCCCTTCACCGACATCACGCGGGGGCAAATCGCGCAGGTGGACGCGAAGCTGCGCGGCGAGCATCCCGAACTCAACCAGGCCTATGAGCGCCACAACCAGGTGTTCATCGCCAGCGGCGTCGACGACTCGGTCCACCTCTTCGCCAGATTCCCGCTGACCAGGGCCACGGATCTCAAGAACCGCAAGCTGGCATCGCGCGGCAGCTTCGCGCAATGGCTGCGCGGCACCGGCGCGGTTGCGGTCGACGCGGCGGCCGCCCGGTCCCGCGCCGACCTCAAGAAAGGCCTGTACCAGGGCTACTTGATCGGGATCGTCCCGAGCTACGTCCACAAGACCTATACGGCGGCGCGGTTCTTCACGCGGATCGATTTCGGGCCCACGCCGGCGTCCGGCCTCACCTTCAACGGCAACGCCTGGCAGAAGATTCCGGCCCATGCCCGGCGAATCATCCGCGAGGAGGCCGGCAGGTGGAGCCAGTACCAGACCGCGGTGAACCTCGTGAAACGGTCCCGGTTCCTCGGCATCATGAAGCGGAAGGGGGTCGCCGAATTGACGCTGTCCCGGTCCGAGCGCGAGAAATGGGCCTCGCTGATGCCCAATATCGCCCGCGAATGGGCGGACCGCCTCGACCGACGCGGCCTTCCGGGCACCGGGTTGATGACGGCCTATATGGACGAGCTGCGGGACCGCGGCATCGGCATCGCGCGCCATTGGGACGAGGACTAGGCCGGCCGACCGACGCCGTTCGCGCTCGCCATGCTGGTGGTGCTGCTTCTGGTCGTCGCGTTTCCGGAGCTCGCGACCGCCCTGGTGTGAGCCGCCGCCTCAGGCCGGGGCGGCGGCTTCGAACTGGACGCAGATCTTGGCGGTCTCGTCGGCCGGGATCGGCTCGTCGGTCAGCGCGCAGTGGCACGACTCCGCCGCGTCGCCCTGCATGACGGGGCGGAAATGGATGCAGTTCACGCAGGGGCCGAATTCCGGCATGCCCTTCGCCGACTGGACCGCGCGCACCAGCCCGTCGAGACCGTCGGCAAGCCGCAGCTGCGCCTCGCAATCGAGCGCATCCGCGGCCCGCAACACAAGGCACAGCGGATCCTCCTCGATCAGCGCCCGCCCGGTATCGGTGAGATCGACGTTCAGGGCGCGGCGGTCGGCATCGCATCGCAGCCGCCGGATGTATCCCTTGGCCTCGAGCGCGATCAGGGTCTGGGAGACCGTGCCCCGCGTGGTGCCGAGATAGCGCGCGATGGCGCCCGGCGAGCGCGAATAGCGGTTGGCGCGGGCGATGAACCGAAGCGCTTCCCACTGGGCGGGGTTGAGGCCGGAGGCGTATTGCAGCCCGTGGGCCATCCGGCCCAGCCGATCGACCAGTTCGGCGATGCGGACGCACTCCGACATTCGGGGTTACTTAGAACCCTTGCCTCCGTTCGGCCACCCCGCCGGCAAGAAAATTTCCTGTCCGGCGCGACTTGCCACATTTTGTTTCGAGTCGATAATGTTGTTGATCCACCTGAATCGATCCGCTATGTTATCGACTCGATAGGATGTGCCCGGCCCGCCGAAAGGCGGAGGGGCGGATTGCCTGGAATCGCGTGATGGCCCAAGGATCGACTTCGTACCCGGACCGTGGCGACCGCCGCTATATCTCGACCGTCATGGACGCGCCGATCCTGGAGCGCGAGCACGAGGCCGACCTGGCGCGGCGCTGGCGCGAGCAGGGCGATGAGAGCGCGCTGGGCGAGTTGATCACGGCCCATATCCGCCTGGTGGTCCGCATCGCGTCCAAGTTCCGCGGCTACGGACTGCCGGTCGGCGACCTCATCCAGGAAGGCAATGTCGGGTTGCTGGAGGCGGCCAACCGCTTCGACGTCGAGCGCCAGGTGCGTTTCTCGACCTATGCGACGTGGTGGATCCTCGCGGCCATCCAGGAATACGTGGTTCGCAACGCCTCCATCGTGCGGATCGGCACGACCCCGGCGCAAAAGAGCCTGTTCTTCAACCTGAGGCGGCTTCGCGCCCAACTCACCGACAACGCGCGCGCGACGATGTCGGATGAGGAGCGCGAGCGGATCGCCCGCGAGCTCGGCGTGTCTTCCGCCGCGGTGGCGCGGATGGAGGCGCATCTCTCCCATCCCGACCGGTCGCTCAACGCGAGCATCTCCGGCGATGACGGCGACGAGATGCAGGACCTGCTGGCCGACGACAACCCCTCGCCCGAGGACATCGTCCGCGAGCGGCACGACTTCGCGGCCCGCGCGGCTTGGCTGCGCGAGGCGATGGCGGATTTGACGCCGCGCGAACGGCAGGTCATCACCCGCCGCTTCCTCAAGGAGAGCAAGAGCACGCTCGCCGAGATCGGCGAAAGCTTCGGCGTGACCAAGGAGCGCATCCGCCAGATCGAAGGCAAGGCGCTCGCCAAGCTGAAGACGATCCTGGCCGAGCGCAACGACCTCCAGGATCTCACGCTCAACTGATCCGGTTCCCTCCCAGGGCTCGTTTTTTGTCCGCCCGGCGAGCGGCGTGAGATGATCTTCGGGCT
>JAPPGP010000141.1 GCA_028821395.1 Defluviicoccus sp. | reverse complement strand
TTGTCGGGCTCGATCGTCGTCTGGAACCGTTCCTCGACGACCTCGTCGGTGAGGAAGGAGGAGTCGTAGACCAGCGTATCGAGGAGCTTGCGCAGCTTCTCCCGGGTCGGCCCCTCGCCCTTGTAGTAGTCGGCGATCAGCTTGATGCCTTCGAGCGGGCTCGGCACGAAGATCGGGTTGTTGATGGCCCCGGGGCCGAGCACCACCAGGCGGTCCACCCGTTCCGGCTTGTCGACGGCGAGCTTAAGCGCCACCTGCCCGCCCATCGAGTTGCCGATGTAGTGCGCGCGTTCGATTCCGGTCTCGGTCATGAACGCGTCCATCACCCGGGCGTTGAAGCCGAGCCGTCCCTCCTCGATCGGCACCTTCGCGCTCTTGCCGAATTGCGGCATGTCGACCAGCACCGCGCGAAAGCGTTCCGACAGCGCTCCGACATTGCGCCGGAAGTTGCTCTCGCTGTTCGCGCCGGGTCCCGCGCCGTGGAGGCAGATGACCGGGTAGCCCTCGCCCACCTCCTTGTAGTGCACCCGCACACCGGCTGCGGTCACGAATTGGCTGTCGGACAGGTCTCCGCGTGGTGCCATGAGCCGTTCTCCTCCCGCTCTTCGCCTATGATACTATCCCGCACAGATCGAGCGCGGTCAGCGCGTAGACCTTCGAGAGCGCCAGCAAATCGTCGACCGCCATGGGCCGCCGGTCTCCCGCGAGCCCGCCGCCGAGAAACGCCGAGCGCGCACGCGCGCCGTAGCAGACGGCGGGGATTCCCGCCTCGTTGAACGCGTTGGTGTCCCGCCAGGTGCTGGTCGGACCGGGCTCCGCGAATTCCACCTCCTCGTCGAAGACGCGCCGGTGCGCGCGGCCGAGCGCCGCGCCCAACCGGTCCGCGTCTTCGGCGAGATAGCCCCGCCGATAGTCGTAGGGCGAAATCTCGCAATCCAGCCCGGTCGCGCCAAGCGCGCGGCGCACCCGGTCGAGGATCTCCGCCGGGCGGGCGCCCGGGACGAGGCGCACGTCGAAGAACACGTTGCAGCTGTCGGAGACCTCGGTGAAGGGGAGACCGCCCGCCGCCACCTCGCAAACCTGGGCGCGTGGCACGACGGTTCCCCTTCCGAAGTCGAGCGCGTCGGTCCTCTCGTAATCCGTCGCCCAGGTCTCCAGCGCCGAAACGACATGCGCCGCGCGCTCGAACGGGTTGGGGTTGTCGGTCGGCGTCTCGCCGCGGATCAGTAGGGGCGTGTAGCGCAGATGGCCGGGCACGGCGATCCTGAGCCGGAGATAGCCGGCCTGGCCCAGACCGAGCCTGAAGTCGGTGATCTCGCCGACAAGCGCATAGTCGGCGACGACGCCGTGCTCGACCAGCCAGCGGGCGCCGTGACCCTCCCGCACCTGGCTCGTGCGCGGCCCGATTCCGGACCAGCCCTCGATCTCCTCGCCGCGGTCCGGCGGAGCGCCGGTCTCCTGGGCGACGCCGGTAACGTAGAGGGTCTCTCCAAGCCGGAGCCCGGCCCGGACGATGGCGCGCGCGGCGATCATCTGGGCGGCGAGCTGAGCCTTGTCGTTGGCGAGCCCGTTGCCGAAGAGCAGCCCGTCCTGCTCGTGCGCGCCGCGCAGCCGTCGCTCCTCTTCCGCCCCGGCGGCGGGTGCCGCGCCCTGGGTGTCCATGTGGGCGTTGAAGATCAGCGATCGTGCACCGCTCGACCGATCGCCCGTACCGCGCAGGATCCCGACGGCGTTCGCGCTGGCCCCGTCGATGCGCTGCAGCCGGGTCTCGATTCCCGCCTCGGCGAGCCAGGCGTCGACCGCTAGAGCGACCGCGATCTCGTCTCCGGCGTAATCGCGCGCATTGCCGAGGCGGAGGCATAGCTCGACCAACTCCCGCCTCTGCCCGTCGACGATCTCGATGACCCGATCCGCAGGCGCCGACGCGTCCACCTCTCGATCCCTCGCGAGTCGATTGCTTCGTCCGATATCTTGAACCCGCCAGCCCCGGACCGCCAGAGGCGGTTCGCGCGAGTCCGGGCGCCGGGGTAGTTTTCCCTCGGATCGATAGACCCGATCCGTCAAGGAGACGAGACATGACGCACCCAGAGCTCGGGCCGGAACGGCAGGCGTGGTTCGACAGGGCCGTCTCCCTGATCGACGAGCAGCGCATCCACCGCCTGGCCTTTGAGCTGACCGGCATCCACAGCCCGACCGGGCGCGAGCGCGCGGCGAGCGAATTCATGGTGGCCCGGCTTGCCGAGGCAGGCCTCGAGTCCTGGTACCAGCCGATGGGCGAGGCATCCGGCAACGCGGCCGCGCGGCTGCGCGGAAGCGGCGGCGGGCCGAGCCTGCTGCTCTACGCGCCGATCGACACCCATCTGGAGGCCGATCCGGAAACCGACATCCCGTGGGTCGGCCCCGGCCTGCGGCAAGACATGATTCCGGAGCCGGTGGTGCGCGACGGGCTGATCATCGGGCTCGGCGCCGCCAACCCCAAGGCGATGGTGGTCTCGCAGGCGGAGGCCGCCCGGGTCGTCGCCGAGGCCGGTATCCCGCTTGCCGGCGATCTGCTCGTCGGGTTCGCCGGCGGCGGCATGCCGGTCGACCTCGCAGCGGCCGGGAACCGGGGTCTGTCGGACGGGGTCTTCCATCTGCTGACCCGCGGGGTCTACGCCGATTTCGCGCTGGTGATGAAACCGGGAAACGCGGTCTATCACGAGGAGCCCGGGCTTTGCTGGTTCAAGGTCTCGGTCAGGGGCACGATGGGATATGCCGGGATCGCGCGGGGCGTCCCGGGCTTCCGCAGCTCGATCGTGCCGGCGGCGAGCGTCATCGCCGAGTTGGAGGCGTGGCTGCCGGGCTATGCGGAGCGCAACAGCTCGGGCCAGGTGAAGCCGCAGGGCTGGGTGGCGGCGGTGCGCGGCGGCTGGCCCGACCGGGTGGCCTTTCCCTCCGCGACGACCGAGATCTTCCTCGACATCCGCTGCAATCCGCGCACCCCGCCCGCCGAGGTCGCCGCCCAGCTCGGCGCGGCGATCGCCGCCATTCGCGCAAGGCACCCGGATCTCGATCTCGACTGGGAGATGACCGCCGCGATCCCCGGGGCAAGCACCGACCCGGAATGCTGGATCGTCCGCTCCGCGATCGCCGCCTGGGAGGCGGTCGAGGGGCGGACCCACGAGCCGCCGCGCCGCACCAGCGGCCAGACCGACATCTCGACCATCCGCAATCTCGGCATCCCGACCGCGCGGACCGGCTGGGTCAACGTGCCGGACGCGACGCCGGACGAGTTCCGCGAGGGTTTGGGCGGCATGGGCGTCACCTCCGCGCCCGACCTCGCGCATACCTGCCGCAAGCTGGTCTATTCGATCGTCGATACCTGCACGCGGACGCGCGAGGAGGTGGGCTGCGTCCGGCTTCCGTGAGAGGCCTCAGCTTCCTTCCACCAGCGGTATCACCCTGGCGGCGAAAATCTCCAGCCCGTCCATCATCGGGTAGAAATGCACCAGCGGGCAGTCGATGCCGATCGATTCCAGGTAGCGCAGGCGATCGGCGATCTGGCGGGGCGTTCCGACCAGGCCGGCGCCGAGACCCTTGGCGGCGACCGCCGAGACCGGGTCGCGGCTGCCGTACTCCTCGACCCGCTCCTCGGCCTCGCTGGCGCTCTCGGTGCAGATGACATGCGCGCTGATGCCGTAGGACAGCGACCGGCCGCATAGCGCGCTCCGCCGGTCGAGGTCCTCGATGGCGCGGGCGAAGCCGGCCAAATTGGCGTCTGCGTTGGCATAGCCCGGATCGTAGGCCACGAACCACGCGTCGCAGGCGCGCGCCACCACCTCCTTGCCAGCCTCGGCGCGGCTGGCGGCATAGATCGGCGGGTTGGGAAGCTGCACGGGCCTGATCGGCAGCCGCCCCCGCTCGCAGCGGTAGAACTCGCCCTCCAGGGTGAAAATCTCCTCGGTCCACAGCCCCTTCATCACGTCGACGAACTCTCCCATCCGGCGGTAGCGGGCATCCGACTGGTCGAGCCAGCCGCCATTGCCGAAGACGTCGAACTCTTCCTCGTACCAGCCATTGACGACGTTGACCGCGAAGCGCCCGCCGCTGATGCGGTCGAGCGAGGCCCCCATCTTGGCGGCGAGCTGGGGCGAGACGATGCCGGGGTGGACCGCGCACATGAGCTCGATCCGCCGCGTATGGGCGATCAGCGCGGCCGTCACCGTCCAGGCCTCGAGATCGGGACCCAGATGGCGCTCGGCGATCAGCGTGGTCGCGAAGCCCAGCGCCTCGGCGCGCCTGACGACGTCGACCGCGATCTGGAACGACTTGTCGACATCGCCGCCGGCGCCGGGCGTCCGCAGATCGGCGACCGCATCCTCCATCGCGGCGTCGCTGCGCACCGTATGCGGCAGCGGGGTCCAGATTCCGTATCGCATCCCGTGGCGCCCCCCGTCCGCTCACTTTACCGCGAAGCGGCGCGACAGCGGGTCGATGACCAGCTTTTCGCCGGCGATGAAGATCAGCACGATGGCGAAGCATGCGGCGAACAGGGTCACGGCATCGGAGGCGGTGAGCGCGCGCAGCATCAGGAACCCGATGCCGCTCTCAGCGCCGAACAGCTCGGAGACCAGCGCGATCTTCCACCCCACCCCGTAGGCGATGCGCAGCGCCGCCACGACATAGGGCATCAGCAGCGGCACCGTGATGCGCCAGAACACCTTGACCGGGTTGCGGGTGAAGCTGCGCGCCATCTCCAGCAGTTCGCGGTCGAGCTCCTTGAGGCCTTCGGAGATGTTGACCAGGCAGAACGGCGTCAGGATCGCGACCTGGACGAAGATCACCGACAGGTTCGACGGCCCGAACCAGATCGAGGCGAGGATCGCCCAGCCGACCGACGGAAAGGAGTTGAGGAAGGGCTTGATGCGTTCGTGAACGATCGCCTCGCCGGAAGGCCACAGCCTGGGCACGAAGGCGAGGGCACCGCCCAGCACGACCGCGATGACGACCGACGAGGCGACGCGCAGCGTGCTGACCAGCGAATCGTCGACGATGCCCGACAGGAAGAAGAAGTCGACCACCCGCTCCGCCACCGCCAGCGGCCCGGGCAGGATGAAGTCCGGCATGCCGCGCGCCGCCAGCCACCACCCAGCCAGGGCGAGCACGACCAGCCCCTCGCCGAGCAGGCGCTCGCGCAGCCGCCTTCCCGCCGAGCGGTCAGCCGAGCGCCGCATGATGCCTCGCAAGCCGCGTCTGCACGGGCGCGAACACCCACCGGTCGGTGCTGTAGACGAACATGATGATGACGATGATCACCACCAGGATCATCGGCATGTCGAAATCCTGCCGCGCCAGGTTGAGCAGGTAGCCGAGACCGGTATCGCCGCCGAACAGCTCGGCGGTGAGCGCCACCTTCCAGGCGACGCCGAAGCTGATCCTGAGCGTCGCGAAGACGAACGGGAACAGCGCCGGCAGGATCAGCAGGCGGAACGCCCGCCAGCGCCCGCGCCCGAAGCTCGCCCCCATCTCCAGCATCTCGCGGTCGATGGCCTCCAGCCCTTCGCGCATGTTGATGATGGAGAACGGGATCAGGACCATGCTGATCGCGAACATCACGGTGAAGTCGTTCACCCCGAACCAGATGATGGCCAGCAGGGTCCAGCCGATGCCGGAAAAGGAGTTGAGAAACGGGCTCAGCCGCCCGTGCACCATGATGCGGAACGACGGCAGGTAGAAGACCAGGAAGGCACAGGCGCTGCCGATCAGGAAGGACGCCAGGATCGCGCCGCCGATATGGGCGAACGACCAGAACATGTGCTTCACCAGGTGGTAGTCGGTGAAGAACTCGTAGAGCCGGACCGCCACCGAGACCGGGCCGGGCATGATGAAGGGCTCGACGATCTGCGCGTAGATCGCCCACAGGATCAGGAACCCGAGGGTGAACAGATGGGCCGCGCGCCGCATGTCGCGGCGCGCGGTATCCGGCTTCAGGCGTCCCAAGGTTGGGGAGCCGGGGCTAGTCCCTGATCGCGTGCTCCCAGATGACCGTCTCGGCCTTCGGGTAGCTCTTCAGGATGCCGAGCTCCTTGGCGCCCTGCCAGACGGTCTCGAAGGCCTTGGCGTCGGCCTTGCTCACGGTCGCCGGGAAGAACGAGAAGCGGGTCAGCCACGCCTCGAAGAAATCGGGCGAGATGTTGTGCTCCTTGCTGATCGCCTCCCCCACCTTGCGGCGATTGGCCAGCGCGTAGTCGACCGAGGCCTTGAGCATCCGGTTGAACTCCTTGAACGCGGCGGGGCGGGCCTCAAGCTTGTTGGGGTAGCTCACATTGACCGCCGGGACCACGTCGACCCCGTAGAGCGCGTGGATGTCGCGGCTGGTATAGGCCACGACACGGTACTTGCCGGACTTGTCGGCCTTGTAGGCCTGGGAGTGGATCAGCCCGGCGGCATCCACCCTTCCGGCCTCCAGCGCGCCGAGCAGCGCCGGCGCCGGCATCTGGACCCATTTGAAGTCGCCGCCTTTGTAGGAGACGTTGATGCCGTGCTTCTTCCAGAGCGCGATGCGCTGCCATGTCGTCCCGGTCGACTGCAGGGCGACATTGCCCATCCGCTTGCCCTTCAGATCGGCGACGGTCTTGTAGGGGCTGTCGGCCTTGACCCAGATGGCGCCGCCTTCGCGCCCCGCGGGCGAACGGAGCGCTGTCGAGAGCACGACCAGTTGCAGCCCGCGCGCCTGGGCCCTCGGGATCGACATCACGGCGTTCATGATCACGTCGTAGCGCCGGGTCGGGGTCGACTGGATCAGCGCCGGGATGCCGAGCGAGGACATCTCGATCTCGATCGTGTCGGATTTCACGACCCCGCTCTTGATCCCGTAGAGCACGCCCTCCATCGCCGGTTCGATCAGATAGGCGTAGGTGATCTTCTCCTTCGCCCCGGCCCCCGCCGTCGCGCCGAGCGCGAGGGCGGCGAGCGTTCCGAGCAGCAACCGCTTCATGGTCTTGCCTCCATCTGGTGTTCGACTTGTTCCGCCGCTTCGGGTGCGAGCGTGCGGAAGAGCGCGTGAAGATGCGCCTTGTGCGACCTGAGACCGGCGGAGCCCTCGATCGTGCGCGGCCTCGCCTCGGCGATCTCGATGGTGTCGAGAATGCGGGTCGGCTTGTTGGAGAGCAGCAATACCCGGTCCGCCAGCACCAGCGCCTCGTCGATGTCATGGGTGACGAACACGATGGTCTTTCCGGTCGTCTGCCAGATCGAGACGATCTCTTCGCGCAGGCGCCGCCGGGTGTTCAGATCGAGCGCCGAGAACGGCTCGTCCATCAGCACGATCTTCGGATCGACCGAGAGGGCGCGGGCGATCGCGACGCGCTGGCGCTCCCCGCCGGACAGCATCGACGGAAATTTGTGCATGTCGGCGGCGAGCCCGACCAGGGCGAGCAGGTCGCGCGCCCGTTCCTCCATCGCGGCCTTCGACATGCGGTCGAAGCGCAGCTCCATGCCGAGCACGACGTTGCCGAGCGCGTCCCGCCAAGGCACCAGGCGGGGCGACTGGAAGATATAGGCGATCTCCTGCCAGGCCTCGTCGGGCGGGCGCCCGTCCACCAGGACGGCGCCGCCGGATGCGCGGAGCAGATCGCCCATCACCCTGAGCGAGGTCGACTTGCCGCAGCCCGACGGGCCGAGAATGCAGAAGAACTCGCCTTCCCGGACATCGAAGCTGAGGTCGTCATAGATCGTCTCGGCGGCGAACCCGACCTCGACCCCGCGAAAGGCGATGACGCTCTCCGTCAACTGTCCGCGCCCGATTGCATGGCGGCCAAGTGTTCCACCCCGCCGCCGCCGGCACAAGCGGGGCCGCTTCACACGGCCTCACATGCCGTCGCGATGGACCACCTTGCCGCCGACCAGGGTGAGCAAAGCGCGGGTATTGCGGATCTCGTCCGCCTCGATTTCGACGATGTCCTGCGACAGGACCGCGAGGTCGGCCTGCTTGCCGGGCTCGATCGAGCCGCGCTCGTCTTCCACGCCCATGATCCGCGCGTTGTTGACGGTGTAGAGCTCAAGCGCCTCGGCGGCGGAGATCGCCTGGTCCTCGCCGAGCGTATAGCCCAGCAGCGTCCCACGCGTGACCATCCACCACATCGACAGGAACGGATCGACCGGTACCACGGGGCCGTCGGTGCCGCCGCCGACCAGGAGGCCGGAATCGATCAGCCTGCGGATCGGGATCGCCGCCGCCGCCCTCTCGTCCCCCCACCAGCGGCGCTGGTTGTGGCCGAGCAGGACGGGATGGTCCTGGACGGTCGCCAGCACGCCGATGCGGCGCATGGTCTCGATCGCCTCGTCTGTCGGCAGGAAGACGTGCATCAAAGTCCAGCGCAGATCGGCGATGGGGGTCTGCTCGGCCACCGCCGCGTAGCAGCGAATGATGACGTCGATCGCCTCGTCGCCCACGCCATGGGTCTGGGCCTGCATACCGGCCTCGGCCACCAGCTTCAGGCACTCGACGAACTCCTCCTCGCCGCCGGGCGGGGTCATCAGCAGGCCACGGTAATCGGCGTGCGGCTGTTCTCCCGGCACGATGCGGTAGGGCTCGGCGAGCCTCGCCCCCTCGACGCCGCCGTCGAGCATGAACTTGATGCCGGGGAAGCAGAGCATGTCGTCGCCGGTCTCTGCCTGCATGGCGGCGATGCCGCGCTCGGTGCCCGCCCTGTCGGCGGCCTTGTAGAGCAGCTCGCTGCGGACGGTGATCGCGTCCTCGTCGCGCAGCCGGCGGTAGACCGCCATGCTGGTCTCGTCGATCACCGGGTCGGTCACGCTGACGACTCCGTAGGAATTCAGCTCCTTCATCGCCGCCTTCAGGAGATCCGCCATCTCGTCCTCGGGCGGGATCAGGGGCGCCACGCGGCGGGCGAAATAGGCGGCGCTCTCGAGCAGCACGCCAGTGGCCGCGCCGCTCGCCGGATCGCGGACGATCACGCCGCCGACCGGATCGGGCGTGTCGTCGGCGATCCCGGCGCGTTCCAGCGCCTTCGAGTTGACGGTCACCACATGGCCGCCGCGCGGGACGATCACCGGGTTGTCGGGCGCGGCCTCGTCGAGCTCCCAGCGGGTGGGCATGCGCCCCTCGGCAAGCAGGCTCTCGTGCCAGCCGGAGGTGCCGACGATCCATTCGCCGTCCGGCGTCGCGGCGGCCCGCTCGGCGATCCGCGCCTGGACGTCGGCGACCGACCGCGCGTCGAGTAGCTGCACCGTCGGCAGGTTGAGGCCGAGATAGAACTGGTGGATGTGGGAATCGATCAGCCCCGGCACCGCGGTCCTTCCCGCCAGGTCGAGGATCTCGGTATCCGGCCCCGCATGGGTCGCGACCTCATCCGCATCGCCCACCGCGATGAAGCGGCCGCCGCGTATGGCGACCGCCTCGGCGGTCGTCGAGAGCCGGTCGACGGTCCGGATATGGCCGTTGGTGAGCACGGTGTCGGCGGGACCGGCACCGGTCACCGGGCGCGCCGGGCGCATCGGGCGGGTCCGCGCGACCGGGTCGGAGCGCTCGTCGAGGAAGCGGCGGAGCCACGCTTTCGCCTCCGACCCCGCGGCGGAGTCGGGGCGCGGCAGCCGGACGACGGTGCAGTCGCGGAGCGCGAAGTCGCGCACCGGGCCGTCCGCCTCGGGCGCGGAGAGGGAAAGCACGCCCGCGACCTCCACCGCCTCGTGCATCGCGATATCCGCCGCGATCGGCGCGGACGGCTCGACGGCGAGGCCGACAGCAACGCCGTGGATGTTGCCGCAGAGATGGCAGGGCGCAAGCGAGGCCTCGGTGAGCAGAAAGCGTCCCGCCCGGGGGCTGAGCGAGGGCGCGAGATAGCCCCGGACCCGGATGGCGGCGCCGTCGAGACGCCGGGCGAGCGGCGTCGGCGTCTCGTGGGGGTCGACCAGAGCGCCGACCGCGAGGCCGTCGGTCCCGCCCGCCGCGCGCAAGGCGGTGCATCCACCGGTCGCGTCGGGAACGAGGAGATCGGGGTTCATTCTGCGGTCCTCCCTGCGGATTCCGTGCGGCGCGCGACGGCGCGGTCGCGGTGTTTCGAGAGAAAGGCGAGCAGCGCCGCGTTGAAGGCCTCGGGCCGTTCGATGTTGGAAAGATGTCCGGCATCCTCGATCACCGCGAGCTCGGAGCCGGCGATGCGTCGGTGCAAAGCCTCTCCGATGGAAGGCGGTGTCAGCCGGTCGTGCTCGCCGTAGATCAGCAGCGTCGGAACCGAGATCCGGTCGATCTCCGCCGACCGGTCGAAGGAGAGCGAGGCCTCGATGGTCTTGAGGTACGACTCCTTGTGGAGCGCGGCGATGCTGTCCCAGAGCCGCCGGCGGGCGGGCTCGTCGGCGCCGGGCCCGGCCAGGCTGTCGACCAGCGCGTCGGCGATGTCGCGCGGCTCCTTGCCCGCCTTGAGCGGCGCCTGGCGCAGCCGGATGAACTCGGCGCGCTTCTCGGGCGTCATGGAGTCGCGGAAATCCGACATCGTGTCGCACAGCACCAGCGTCGCCACCCGGTCGGGGTAACGGGCGCAAAAGTCCTGGGCGATCCGCCCGCCCATCGAGAGCCCGACGAAATGCGCCGTCTCGGCGCCGAAGCGGTCGAGCACCCGGAGCGCGTCGCGCGCGAAATCCCCGAAATCGAGCTTGCCCTCGTAGTCGTCCGACTCGCCGTAGCCGCGCGCGTCCCAGGCGACGGCGTGGAAGGAGTCGCAGAGGGCTTCGATCTGCGCGGTCCAGTTGCTCCGGTTGCCGCCGATGCCGTGCAGGAAAAGCACCAGCGGCCCCGACCCGGCCCGGTCGAGGGCAAGCCGCGGCGTCCCCTCGACGAAGACGGTGGAGATTTCCGTCATCGGCGTCCTCCGGGGGCGATCAGGACGACGGCGCGATCTCGACGGGGTTGTCGAAGCTCTCGACTTCGTGAAAGTCGTAGCCGCCGGGCGCGTAGATCTCGATGACGCGCGTCGGGCCGTGCCCGCCGGCGCTTCCGGCGGTGTGCACCACCCCCGCCGGGATGTAGCCGACATCGTCCTTGTGCAGGAGATGGCGCTCGCCTTCGACCACGACCTCGAGCACGCCTTCGAGGACGATGTAGACGTTGTCGGCGTTCTGGTGGAAATGGACCTCGCCCGGGCCTGAGTCGTCGTTGATGACGTTGATGTGGACGTCGACCTTCCGGCAGCCCATCTCGGGGTTGATCAGCTTGATTCCGGTGCCCCGCCCCAGCTTCATGTTCCGGGTCGGCGCCTGGTGAAAGTTGGTGAAGAAGGGCCTTGCTTCGGCCATCGTCCCTGTCCCCGAAGTTGCAACCTCAAGCGAGAGCGGGCAGGCGCGTTTCCGGGCCGACGGCCGCAATACCCCGCCCGGATCACGGTATCACCGCCCCCCGCGGCGGACAAGAAACCGGCCGCAGGGTCGGCAATCGCTGCCACATGCTCGCCCTTTATTTCGGGCACTGCGATTTGGTCCGGATCCGCTTGAGCATCGGTGGTTCGCCAGCGATGGCTGCGGTCCCCTCCGGCACGCCGCGGGATCTGGAATGGATAGTACGGCTGGGGGAAGATGGAGCGTCGCACTCTGACGGTGCGCGCTAGGGCGGGCCGCCGGAGGCCCGAGGCGAGTTGCGGGTCCCGCGCGGGCGGCTTCTGATCCCACTGCGACGGCTTGCTCGGTTGAGCCGCGCCCCGAAGTACTTGAGGAACGCCTCGTTCTCGGGATAGGCGTCGGGATCTTCCCAGTACGCCCCCAGGCGCCCTACCAACGCGGCAATCCAGTCCGCAGCCTGGATGGTCTGATAGCGGTGACTTTCCAAGTGAAATGGTGGCTCGATGAGCCGTCGGCGCGGTTCATCCCCGCCAAACATGCTCTGGGATGCTGCCGTGACCAACTCCGAACGTCGCGGGTGCTCATCGAGCGCCAAAATGAAGTGGCTCGCCGGAGAACAATCCTCGCTGCAATATTGGTCGAGCCGCTTGATTGCTTCGCGAAGAATTCCGACGTAGAGGCGATTTCCGTTGTGCTCGTCCGGTGCGAAAGTCTTCCTGATCCCGACGTAGAATACAAAGCCGCCAAGACCGGTAATGCGGATGAACAGACGATTCGTGAAGGTCCGCAGGCTGCGATATCCCTTCACATTGGCCACCGTGTAGAGCCTCGACCCCTTCTTTTCCCAGACGGCCGGGATTTTGGTCGAACGCTCGATTTCAGGTCCAAGAAGCTCGCATTTCCTCTGGTAGAACCACGTCGCAAATCCACGGACCTGATGGGACGGCAAAGCAAAGCCGGCGAGACCGAACACGGGACTGGCATTGTGACGGGAGTCGGTGCGGCTGATGTAGGGACCGACATGGCCGAATTCGTCAAGATAGACGAAGTGGGTCACGGCCCCTCTCAGAAACGCGAAGACCCGCACCGAAGTGCGGGTCTCGGAATCGAAGGCAAGCACGCAAGCGCGCTTGCACCTCAGCATTGCATGTAAGGAAATGGCAAGAAGTTGTCAACGTCGATTCGATCAGCATCCGGCGGGTGCCGGCATCGCCGCCTATCCGGGATTTCCGGCCGCGGGCTCCACCAGGCACTGGCCGCAGCCGGTGCCGTAGGCGGCGATCGCCTGGTAATGGACCCGGCGGAAGGGCCGGTTTCCGAACGCGCCGTAAAGCACGATCCAGCTCCTGATCTCGGCGGTCGAGGACCCGGCGGCGTCGATCTCGGCATCGGTCAGCGCGAGGATGTCGGCGGTCGCCCCCGCCTCGAGAAGCCCGAGAAAGCGTTCGTCGAATCCGGTATCGATAAGACCCATGCGCTCGTCGCCCGGGGAGTGCGAGAGCCCGCCGGCGGCGACGACGGCGACGCGGAGATCGTCTTCGGCCGCCCGGATTGCCTCGCCCAAGAGCGCGCCGACCGCGTGACAGCGCGCGATGCCCGGCAGCGGCGGGGCGGCGCAGTTGACGTTTACCGGCACCACCGGAATGCGCCCCTCGGGGTCGAGCATGTGCAGCGGGACCATGAAGCCGTGGTCGAGCACCCAGTCCTCGGCGCGGGACCAGTCGATACCGTGCGCCAGCCCGTGTTCCAGAATACCGGTTGCGAGCGGCGCGTGGCCGGCGACGAGCCGGCGCGGAATCCCCGTACCCTCCTCCGCAGGCCCCTCGAAGCTGTCCCTCAGCCCGATACAGAAGGCGGGCATGTTGTCGAGAAAGAAGCGGTTGACGTGATCGGGCGAGATCACGACGAGCACGTCGGGCGCGGCCCGCGCGAGCGCATCGGCGAGGGTTTCGAAGCCCGCCCGAAACCGCGCCGCCTCCTCCGGCGAGGCGATCTGCGGGGTCCGCGCGATGGCGGCGATATGGGTGGTCGCGATGCCGAGGACGAGGCGCGCCATCTAGCCGAGCTCCGCGCGGTCGCGGCCGAGACGCCCGGAGAACGCCTCGAACGCAAGCCCGTGCGCCCGGTAGTACCGGTAGACCAGGTTGGGCAGACCGCCGAGATCGAGGATCGCCGCGAAGTTGGGCACAGCCAGCGCCCGCCGCTCCGCCTCGTCGAGCGCGTAGGCCGCGAGAAATTCCGATTTGTCGGCGATCGACCGGTCGCGCGTGCCCTCGTACATCGCCCGGTTGAGCTCGTAGCGGCTCACCTGCCCGCTCTCACGACTCGCGGGCGAGGAAGGCGAGCGCGAGCTCGTTGAACTCCTCGGCCCATTCCACCTGCACCCAATGGCCGCAGCGCGGGAAGATGTGCATGCGCGCGTCGGCGAGAATATTGACCATGGAGAGGCCGGAATCGAGCGACGAGAAACGGTCCTGCGACCCCCACATCAGCAGCACCGGGCAGCGCACCTCGTGCAGCCGGTCGCCGATGTCCTCGGGCTTCGGCGGGTTGTTCGACCAGAGCTCGACCACCCGGGGCTCGGCGCTCGCCTCGAATCGCTCCTTCACGATCTGGTCGGTGATGAAGGACGGGTCGTAGACGATGGCGGTCAAGAGGGCGCGCATCTTCTCTTCGGTCGGGCCTTCGCCGCGATAGTACTCGGCGATCAACCTGATGCCCTCCGCCGGGCGCGGCTGGAAGAAGGTGCGCGTGTAGGTGGTGTTGCCGATGGCGACGAAGCGGTCGATGCGGTCCGGATGGTCGAGGGCGAACTTGAACACGCTCTGGGCGCCCATCGAGTTGCCGATGAAGTGGGCCTTGGGGATGCCGAGGGCGTCCATCAGCCCCCGGATCGTGTCGGCGCACAGGCTGAGCCGGCCCTTGTCGGAGACGATCATGTCGGACTTGCCGAAATTCGGCATGTCCATGAGGATCGTGCGGTAGCGCGCCGAGAGCGCATCCACGTTGTAGCGGAAGTTGCTGCGGCCGCCGGCGCCGGGCCCGCCGCCGTGCAGGCAGATCACGGGGTAGCCCTCGCCCGCCTCGTCGATATGGATGCGGTGTCCGTCGATGCGGACGAATCTGCCGCCGTTCTCCGCCATGCTCGCCCCTCTGCGTCCTAGCTGGCGCCCGGCCCGCTGTCTTCCCTCGGATACCGCTCGACGGGCTCCCGACCGAAGCCGCGCGCGGTGTCCTCGTAGTACTGGCGCACCGACTGCATGGCGCCGTCGGGCCGGTAGAGGATCTCCGGCGGCGTCACCATGTTCTCCACCATCCAGGCGTCCTGGTCGTTGAACTGGTTATGGAAGAACGGGCGGACGTAGAGCAGGTACTTGATCCGGTGCCAGAGCGCCGGAAGTCCGCTTGCGTGCTTGCAGATGAACTGGAGATAGCGGTGATGCCCCCGCTCGGTCGGCACGTACCACTCGAAATGCGCCCACGCCCGGTACGCCACGCGGAGCGTGCAGGGCAGGCGGAACTTGATGCCGCGCGCGCCCGGGCGCCACTTGTACCATTTCTGCGGCGGCCACGCGCCGAGCCCGGGAAACTCGGCGCTGAAGCCGAGCTCCCTGGTCTCGCGGGTCAACCACTTGCCGTCCTCCGAGATGCGCGGCTCCGACCATCCCCAGCCGGGCGCGCGCCGCCAGAAGGTCCAGACGCCGCGGCGGTGGAGGTACTTGACGTGACCCTCGTCATAGCCGTTCTCGACGGCGTAACGCCAGTCGCCGGCGCGCTCGGAGATGCGCCCGGTGACGATCGCCGTGGGCAGCAGCCACTCGTCGGGGATGTCGTCCTCGACCGGCGGCGGCTCGTCTTCCCCGAGATAGATCCAGATCAGCCCGCAGCGCTCCTCGACGGGATAGGTGCGCACCCGGACGCTGCCCTTCTTCACGATCGGAGAGTCCGGCCCGTCGGTGAGCGCGGCGCGCAGCCTGCCCGTCTCCAGCTCGAAGACCCAGCCGTGATAGGGGCAGGTGCGGGTGCCGGCGAAATCGCACTGCGCGTTGTCGAGCGGAACGCCGCGATGCGGGCAGCGGTTGTCGAGGGCGTAGGCCTTGCCGCCCTCGCGGAACAGCGCGACCTCCTTGCCGAGCAGCGTGAGCCCGATGCCCCGGCGCGGTTTCAGGCTCTTGGACCAGAGTACCGGATACCAGTATTCGGGCAGGCCGAGCGGGTGGCTGTCATAGATGCGGAAGCGCGACGCCCCCTGCTCCCGCCCGGTGATCTGTTCGGAGAGGTTGCGCGGCACGCCGGTCGGCTTGGGCATCAACATCGGGGGCCTCGCTCCAGCTCCGCCACAGGCCGGCCGCAGGTGTCGACCGCGGCATCGATCAGCGCGCGCACCAGCGCATCGAGGCTGTCGGTATGGACCTCCCCCATCGAGAATTGCCCCGAGCGCGGCAGCGGCGCGGGCGGCGGCGGCAGCCCGAAGCGCGCCGTCGGGATCCCCCAATTGCGGATCACGTTCGCCTCGGTGGCGCCGCTGCCGTCGCTCCCGGGGACGAACCGGCGGCCCGTCATGCGCTCCCAGGCGCGGATCGCCGCGCCCACGATCCAGCTCTCCGGGTCGGTATGGGAGGCGGGCACGGCGAGAATCATCTCCCAATCCAGATCGAGGCCGGCATGGGCCGCGCGGATGGACTCGATCGCGGCGGCGAATTGTCGGCGCACCTCGGCCGGGCCGGTGCGGGGCGTGCTGCGCAGATCGAGGTAGATCTCGCAGATCTCGGGGATGAAGGTCGGCTTCTCGGCCCAGCCCGCGCGGATACAGCCGATCGAGCCCTGCGGGCGCAATGTGCCGGACGCGTTGGCTTCCGAGTACTCGGAGAACCAAGCCTCCAGCCCCTCGATCACCTTGGCCGCCGCGAGGATCGGGTTGGCGTGCGCCACCACGTGCCGCGTACCGGCATAGCCGAGCAGCCCGCGCACCGAGACGCGAAACCAGCAGAGGCCGACCTCCTCCCAGGCCGGAGGGCCCGGCTTGACGACGATGGCATGGTCCGGGCGGGTGCCCTGCTCGAGCAGGAACGCGCAGCCGGCGCCGTGACCGATTCGCCGCCCGGCCCGTCCGTCTCCCGCCGGGATATTGGTCGGCATGCCGCCGCCCGCGAGCGCGACGACGACATCGCCCGGAAGCGCCGCGCCGGCGCGCGCGAGGCAGATTGCGGCCATGATGGCTGCGGCGGCGTGGCCCTTGGGGTTGTGCGCGCCGAGCCCGGTCAGGACCTCGCCCTCGATGCGGGCGGCGGCGATCTGGTCGTCGCGCATCGGCCTGCCGAGGAACGGCCCGTCGGCTTCGGGGGTTCCGGCGAAGGCGGTGTCGAGGGGAGAGAACAGCATCAGCTCGGCGCCTCCGCCCGAGCCGCGCAGCCGGCCGAGGGCGTTGCACAGCTCGCCGTCCACCGCCTGGCACCGCCCGTCGAGGCCGTTATCCGCCATGAAGCCCGAAAGCATCTCCGCCAGCTCGCGCTCGCGGCCCGACGGGCTCGGGATATCCACCATCCGCGCCGCGAGTCGCAGCGTCTCGCCGGGCACCAGCGTCGCCGCCGCGGCGTTGGCCATGGATCGGAGGCGATCGTCGGTCATCGTGCTGCATCGCATCGCGGGCGGCGAAATTCTGTCTCCGCCCCCGCGGCCGGTCAAGCGCGCGTCCGGCCCGAAGGTCAGGAATGAGCCGCCGGGAGGCGGATGCCGACGCCCTTCTCGATCGCCTTGCGGTAGACGAATTCGGCGAGCGCGACGTCCTGCGACACCAGCCCGACGGTGTGGATCAGCACGCGCTCGTCGGGATGCTCGCGGCCGGGCTTTCGTCCCGCGACCAGCTCCCAGATCTCGGCATGGAGGGTCTCGCGCGACAGATAGCCGCGTTCCACCGTCTCCCGGAATACCGGGCTCAGCATGTTGAGCTGGAAATCGTCGATCACGACCTTGTCCATCCTGGGCCAGCCGGCGGGATCGAGCTCGCGCCGCGCGAGGGAGATGAAGGTCGAGCCCGGCTTCAGCCATTCGACGCGCGAGACGACATCTGCCGACGTGGTGCCGCCGACCGCGATGTCGGCGCCGGTGACGGTCTCCTCCGGCGTTGCCACCGGAATCACCGGAATGCCGAGCGCCGCCGACCATTCCTCGGCGAACGCCTCGCGGGTCTCCGGCCGCCGCGACGTGCAGCGGATCTCCTCGAAGGCGTACATCGACGACAGGCATTGCAGCGCGGTCCGCCCCATCGAGCCCACCCCGACGAGGCCGAGCACCCTGGGATCGGGGTTGGTCATCCACTTGCAGGCGATGCAGGCGGCAGCCGTGCTGCGGATCGAGAAGTTCCAGTGCTCGTCGACGATCGCCAGCGGCACGCTGGTCGCGGGATCGCTGATGACGACGAGCCGCGTCGAATCGAGGGTGCCGACGGTGGAGCGTTCGCTGTCCTCGAAATAGCCGTACATGCGCACCCCGGCGATCGGGATGTCCTTCAGCAGGCATGCCTTGACGTGCCAGTGGTTGTGCAGCCCCTCGTCGTCCATGTGAAAGCTCGGCGGGTCGGACCACTGCACCGAGCCCTTTGCGTGCATGCCGTAGACCCGCTCGACGACCTCCAGCGCCTCGGCGGCCGAGAGCAGGTCAAGCGTATCGCGGTAGGAGACGAAGAGCGGGCCCTCGGCGGACATGGCGGGCCCTCCGGGCGGTTCAGCCGTCCAGGATGGCCGTCGCCTCGATCTCCATCACGAGCTCGCGCCGGAACAGGCCGTTGACCATGACCAGGGTGGCCGCGGGATAGGGCTCTTGGAAGAACTGCGGCCGGAGCTCCAGGATCGCCGGGATCTGCGAGCCGTCGGTGAGGAACAGGTTGATCTTGCAGATGTCGGCCATCGTGCCGCCCGCCGACTCGATCGCCGTCCTCAGATAGCCGAAGATCTCCCGCGCCTGGTCCTCGGGGTCGAGGTTCCCCTCCCCCGCGGCGACGGTCGCCGTCTGTCCCGAGATGAAGACGAACTGTCCCTTCCTGACAACGTGTGAAAACTGTCCCGGCGTCGGCAGGCCGGGCGTCTCGACGACTTCGAACCCCATGATCTCCTCGGCGCTATGGTCGGTTGGCCGGCCGATACTGGGTACCGGCCCGCAAGCTGTCAAACCTGCCCCGTCAGAGCGAACGCCAGTCGAAATTCGCCTCGAACGCCGCCGCGGCCCGGTAGACGGTCGGCTCGTCCCACCAGCGCCCGGTGATCATCAGCCCGACCGGGAGCCCGTCGACCGTGCCGCAGGGCACCGACATCGAAGGCTGGCCGGTGTAGTTGTAGGTCGGGCAGTTGGCGAGCATGTTCCAGGCGTGGCCGCAGTACTCGGCGATCGAGGCGTCGGCCGGCGGAAACGGCTGCGCCACCAGCGGCACGGTCGGCATCAGCAGGACGTCGAAGTCCTCCATCAGCCGCGCGAACCCGGCCTTCGCCTTGCGTTGCAAATTCATCCCCTTGGCGTATACCCGCCCGCCCAGGGTCTCCATGTACCAGGCCCCGAGCAGGGTGAAGACGCGGACGGTCGGGGGCAGCTCGTGCGCGCGCTCGGTCCAGCCGTTGCAGCGTTCGAGCGCGCCGCGGACATAGAGCCCGGGCAGGCCGTAGAACACGCCGCCCTGCAGCATCATCTCGCGGGCGAGCCCCTCGGCGAGCGCGGGCATGTACATCACCGCCGCCTCGCGATGCAGCGGGAAGGCGATGGTCTCGACCTCGGCGCCGAGCTCGCCGAACCTGGCGCAGGCGGCGCGCACCACGGCGTCCGACTCGGCCTGGGAGCCGGGGTGGTCGAACCCGTCCTCGATCACCGCGATCCTGAGCCCCGCAACCCCGCCCTCCAGCATCTCCGAATACGGATGGGTGACCACGTCGCGCTGCCGCCCGTCGATGCCGTCAGGACCGGCGATGGCCTCCAGCATCAGGGCGTTGTCCGCCACACTCGCCGTCATCGGCCCGACATGGTCGATCGCGGCCTCGATGCCGAGCACCCCGGTATAGGGCACCAGGCCGTAGGTGGGCTTCAGCCCGTAGACGCCGCAGAACGCGGCCGGCATGCGGATCGACCCGCCCTGGTCGCCGCCGATCGCCATGTCGACCTCGCCGGCGGCCACCAGCGCGGCGCTGCCGGATGACGAGCCGCCGGCGCTGTAGCCCATCCGGTGCGGGTTGTGGCAGGGGCCGGTCGCGTTGGTATGGCTGCTGCCCGAGAGGCAGTAGTTCTCGCAATGGGCCTTGCCGAGGATCGTCGCGCCGGCATCGAGGAGACGCGTCGCGATCGTGGCGTCCACCTCGGGGACGTAGCCCTCCAGGATCGAGGTGCCGTTCATCATCGGCACGCCGGCCAGCATCACGTTGTCCTTGAGCGCGACCGTCTTGCCCTTCAGCTTGCCCTCCGGCGCGCCCTCGATGCGGCTCTTGTAGTACCAGGCGTTGTACTTGTTCTCATCGCCCTCGGGCCGGTAGCCGGAAGTCCGCGGGTACTTCACCTCTGGCAGGCAGTCGGGCATTTTCTGCTGGGCGTCGGCCATGCCCACCAGCGGAGCGAGCAGCGCGCTGTATTCCCCGGCTTCCGCGTCGGTCAGCCCGAAGCCCAGAGATCGGGCGAGGTCCTGTAGCTCCGATGCGCTGGGACCCTGAAGTGTCATCGGCCTGTTCCTCCGTGGCGGTGTCTCCCCTCACTTGTATACACCCGGCGGTCACATTTCGAGGATCGGCTTGACCGTCGAGCCCGCCTCGCTGTCGTGGAAGGCCTGCTCGATGTCGTCGAACGGGTAGAACCGGACCAGCCGGTCGAAGGGGAAGGTGCCCCGCATGTGGAAATCCACAAGCTGGGGGATGAAGACGTCGGGGTTGCTGTTCCCCTCCATGATGCCGAGAACCCTGCGGTTCATCATCAACGGCCGCAGCGGGACGGTGAGCTCCCCGGTCTCGGTCGGGGCCACGAAGCCGAAGCTGCCATGCGGCGCGAGGCTCGCGATCGCGTCCAGCATCACCGGGCCGATGGTGGTGGTATCCAGCGCGAAATCGACCCCGTCGGGGATCAGGTCGCGGATCCGGTCGTGCACCGGGCCGCCATCGGCGCGGATCGCGTGGTCGGCGCCGAGCTCGGCCGCGAGCTGCAGACGGTTGGGATGGAGGTCGACGGCGACCACCTCCGATGCGCCTGCGATCCTCGCCGCCATCACCGCGGAGAGACCGAGGGAGCCCGCGCCGAAGACGGCGAGCGTCTGCCCGGGCTTCATGCGGAACACGTTGAGCACCGCGCCCGCCCCGGTCTGAATCCCGCAGCCGAGCGGTCCCAGGATGTTCAGGGGCGCATCCTTGCGCACCTTGACCACGCCGGTCCGGCGTCCCAGGGCATGGGTGGCGAAGGACGACTGGTTGAAGAAGTCGCCATGTACCGGCCCGTCTTCTCCGCGCAGGTAGTAGCTCCCGTCGGGACGGGTGCAGGCGAAGTGGTTGGTGTTGTAGCAATAGGCCGGCCGGGCGGTCTGGCAGCTCGGGCAGTGCCCGCACCAGGTGAAGGTCATCACGACGTGATCGCCGGGCTCCAGATCGGCAACGCCGCTGCCGACCGCCTCGACGACGCCCGCGCCCTCGTGCCCGAGCACCACGGGGCGGGGCGAGCGGTCGGTTCCGGCGGTCTTCAGATCGGTGTGACAGACGCCGGTCGCGGTCAGCTTGACCAGCACCTCGCCGGCGCCCGGTCCGGACATCTCCAGGGTCTCGATGGAAGGCTTCAGACTGGTATCGCGGAATACCGCCGCCCTGATTTCGGTCATCGTCTTCTCCCCACTGTTGTGCGCTGCATGCTCGCGGCCGGCGCGGTCAATAGGGCGCGCCGCGAGGCTCGATGCCGAGCCGGGCCTGGCCGTACATCGCCGCGTGGACGTCCCAGTTGAAGAACGCGTGGTGGGACACGGCGTGCGCGTCGCGCCAGGCGCGCTGGACCGGCTCGACGCGATGAATGCCGGTGGCGCCCGTCGCGCCCCACAGGGCGTCGAGCCCCTGCAAGGCGAGCTGGACGACATAGGCCTGAACGACCCGGTTCTCCAGACGCTCGCCGCGGTCCAGCAGCGCGCCCCGGTCGATGACGGCGCGCCGCGTGTCCTCGATCTGCGAGAACATCAGCGCCTTCGCCGCCTTGAGTGCGATCGCAGCCTGCCCGACCCGCATCTGGATTGCGGGAAACTCCGCGACCCTGGCGCCCGCGCCGACCCCGCTGCCGCGGACCCGCCAGTCGGCCAGCAGCGCGACGAAGTGGTCGAGCGCGCCCTGGAGGCATCCGACCGCGGTCGCGGACAGGCCGTGCGCGCCGAGCGAAAAGACCGGATAGCGGCCGAGATTGGTCTCGAAGGCGACCTCGCCCGGCGTGTCGGCCGAGACGAAGACGTCCGCCGGCAGGCTCCGATATTCCGGTACGAAGACGTTCTCGGCGACGACCGCATGGCTGCCGGTCGCGGCAAGCCCCATCGTGTCCCAGTCTTCTTCCATCGCGCAATCGGACATCGGCACCACGACGAACCCCGGGACCGCGGCGTCGCCTTCCCGCGCCGGTGGCAGCGCGACGCCGAGCAGCGCGACATCGGCATAGTCGCAGCCGCTGGCATAGCGCCACCTCCCGTCGATCCGAAAGCCGCCATCGACCCGCTCGCAGGCGCCGGTCGCGGGAAAGGACGTCACGACCAGCTTGTCGGGGCCGTCGGCCCAGATCTCCTCCTGACAGGCGAGCGGGAACTGCGCCACCATCCACTGGTGCGAGATGCCGCAGCTCGCCACCCAGCCGGTCGACCCGCAGGCCGCGGACAGCTCGAGGATCACGCGGATCGCGGTCTCGAGGTCGAGCTCGTAGCCGCCGAAACGGCGGGGCAGGAGGATGCGGAGAAATCCGGCGTCTCTGATCGCCGCATAGACCGGCGGGGAGACCCTGCACGCCTTCTCCGCGCTCTCGGCGTCGTCCCTGATCGTCGGCGCCAGCGCCCGCGCGGCGGCGATCAGCGCATCGCCGTCACCCCGGCGGGGCGAGGTATCGCTCGGTGTCATCCGCGCGGTCTCCAATCGACGCCCGCCACCCGGCCCGCCCGCGCCTGTTTCAGTGCCCGCCGCGCAGGACCGTCCCCGTCGCGTAGCTCGTGCCCAGCGGCGTGGCGCTGTTGGGGCTGCGTACGAACGGGCGCGGCATCATGGCGTTGAAGTCGACATTGTCCGCGGCATCCAGCGGCGCGCCGGCGAAGCGCGGGTCGTCGGCGTCGTAGCGCATGCAGCGGAACACCATGTTGTTGGTCCCGAAGATCGGGTGCTCGTAATAGAACGGGCTGACGAACTCCCACACCAGGTCGCCCTCGCGGGTCACCTCGAACAGCCGGCCCTTGGTGCATTCGCAGATCAGCGTGTTGCCGTTGGCGAGCCGCTGGGCGCCCGAGCAGATGAAGCTGGAGAAGTCGTAGACCGGGTTCTCCTTGTACTCCCACACGATCTCGCCGGTCGCCGGGTCGATTTCGACCACGCGCGAGTAGTCGATCGTCGTGTGGGTCCGGTGCGCGCCGTTGTCGAACACCAGGACGGTGCCGCCCTCGAGCCATGTCGGGTCGTGCGGACCGGCCAGCCGGCCGGGGCCCCAGCGCCAGTCGATGTCGCCGCTCGCGGGGTCGACGATGGCGATCGTGTCGGTGAAGCGGAAGCTCATCAGGACGCGTCCGTCGGGCATCTCGTGCAGCGCGTTGAGATTGGTCCAGCGGTCGCGCGGATGCATCGGGCCGATAACGTCGATCTCGGGATCGAGGTGCTCGAAGGTCAGCCATTCCCAGACCGCGTTGCCGGCGCGGTCGATCTCCTGCACCGCCTCGCCGTACATCTCGCCGTCGCGCTCGGTGCCCTTCTGGCCGCCCTTGACCCGGCGGGCGATCGCGGCGGGCACGCGCCGCCACTTGTTGACCAGCAAATTGCCGTTGGCGAGCGGCGCGAAGCAGTGGCTGAGATAGGGGTCGCGATACTCCCAGACGATCTCGCCCTGCCAGTCGTACTCCACCAGCTCGCCGCCATTGCCCGCGAAGTCGGGGATCGCCGGCGTCCTGCGGCCGGCGAACAGCAGATTCCCGTTGGCCAGCAGCTCGCCGTAATTGCCGGGCAGGGTCTCGGTCGGCCAGCGGTGCACGATGGTGCCCCACATGTCGATCAGCCAGACGTTGCGACCGTACATCGGCGCGAACAGCGTATAGCCGTCATGGGTGCGTCCAGGCTCGTAGTGGGTGACGCCTCGTGCGTTTCGCAGACCGGCACTCATGACGAGCGGCTCTCCATCCCGGCACCCCCTCTCGACCGTTCGGCCGATACGGTCCCGGCATGGCGGCGCCGAGTCAACCGTGGCGCTCCCCGGCCGGCCGGCTTGCCGCCTCGCCGCGCCGCGGGTAAGCAGGCGCCGGGATCGGACAGAAGGGGGAGGCCGCCATGCCGCATGTCACGACCGATGACGGGGTCAGGCTCTACTACGAGGAGGCGGGCAGCGGCCGGCCGATCGTCTTCGTGCACGAGTTCGCCGGCGACTGCCGGGCCTGGGAGCCGCAGCTGCGCCATTTCTCGCGCAGCCATCGCTGCATCGCCTTCAACGCGCGCGGATACCCGCCGTCCGACGTTCCCGAGGACCCGGAGATGTACAGCCAGGACCGCGCGCGCGACGACATTCTCGCGGTGCTGGACGGGCTCGGGATCGAGCGGGCGCATGTCAACGGGCTGTCGATGGGCGGCTTCGCGACGCTTCACTTCGGTTTCCAATACCCCGATCGGGCGCTGTCCCTGGTGGTGGCCGGCTGCGGCTACGGCGCCAGGGCGGATGCGCGCGAGCAGTTCCAGCGGGAGACAACGGAAGCCGCCCAGCGCATGGAGGACGAGACCATGGCGGTGTTCGGCAGGGTCTACGCGCTGGGGCCGACCCGGGTGCAGTACCAGAACAAGGACCCGCGCGGCTGGCAGGAATTCGCCGACCGGCTCTGCGAGCATTCGAGCCTGGGCTCGGCCAACACCATGCGCGGCGTGCAGCGCCGCCGGCCGTCGCTGTTCGACTTGGAGGACCGGATGCGCGCGCTGACCGTCCCCACCCTGGTGGTCAATGGCGACGAGGACGACCCGTGCCTCGACGCCGGGCTGCTGATGAAGCGCGCCATCCGGTCCTCGGCGCTGGTGCTGCTGCCGCGCACCGGGCATCTGTGCAATCTGGAGGAGCCCGCGCTCTACAACCAGGTCTGCGGCGACTTCATGGCGCGGGTCGAGGCCGGGCGCTGGGAGATGCGCGACCCGCGCTCGATGACCACGGCGATCATCTCGGCGAAGGAGACGTAGCCCGCCCGGTTGACCCGCCGGCGGGCGCTGCGACAATCCTTGCTTGGCAATCTTCACCGTGCAGCGGGGAGACGGGTTCGATGAAGGCGCGCGCGATGGTGCAGGTCGCCGCCCGGCGGCTGGAAATGCAGGAGTTCGAGGTCCCCGTCGTCGGCGCGTCGGAAGGCTTGCTGCGCGTCACGGCCTGCGGGCTGTGCGGCAGCGACGTCGAGCAGTATCGCGGCCACTTCGCGGAAAAGGGGCTCGCCGTCTACCCGGTCATCCCGGGCCACGAGCCGGTGGGGGTGATCGAGGAGCTCGGCGCCGAGGCCGCGGCCAGATGGGGCGTCAGCGTGGGCGACCGGGTGGCGCTGCAGCCGGTTATCTCCTGCGGCCGCTGCGTCGACTGCCTCGCCGGCGCGCATCACCTGTGCAAGGGCATGTTCCAGATGGCCTCGCCCGCCTATGGCTATCTGCCGACCACGATCGGTCACGGTTTGTGGGGCGGCTACGGCGAGTACATCCACCTGCACGAGCGCACCCTGATGCACAGGCTGCCCGACCTTGTGCCCGACGAGATGGCGACGATGTACCAGGCGCTGGCCGCCGGCATCCGGTGGGCGGTCGCGGTGCCGGGGGCGAGCTTCTCCGACACCGTGCTGGTGATGGGGTGCGGGCAGCGCGGGCTCGCCTCGGTGGTCGCGCTCAGTTCCGCCGGGGTCTCCGAGATCATCGTCACCGGGCTCGCGCGCGACGCCTTCAAGCTGGAGCTGGCGCGCGCCTTCGGCGCTACCCACACCATCGTCGCCGACGAGGAAGACACCGTCGCCCGGGTCATGGAGATCACCGGCGGGCGGGGCGTCGACATCGCGGTCGACGTGGTCCCGGCGGACACCGCGGTGATCGGCCACGCCGTCGAGGTGGTGCGCTCGGGCGGGACCATCGTCGTCGCCGGGGTCAAGGGCGGCAACAGCGTGGCGACGCTCGATACCGACCGCATGGTCTACAAGGAGATCACGCTGAAGGCGGTGTTCACCCAGGGCGCCGACATGTACCGCGCCGGCATCGACCTGCTCGCCCGCAAGCTGGAAAGACTGGCGCCGATGCACACCCACGAGATGAAGCTGGAGGACGCCGAGCGCGCGATCCGGATGCTCGGCGGGGAGATCCCGGGCGAGGAGGCGATCTGCATCTCGCTGCACCCCTGAGGGATGCGGGCTAGACGGAGCGGGTGAGCCCGCCGTCGATGCGGAGGTTCTGGCCGGTGATGTAGCCGGCCCCGTCCGACAGCAGGAAGGCCGCGGTCTCGCCCACCTCCTGCGGGGTTCCGTAGCGCCGCGCGGGAATTCCCGCGGCCACCCCTTCATCGACCCCGTGGGTGTCGATGAAGCCGGGCAGGATGTTGTTCATGCGGATGCCGTCGGCGGCGTAGCGGTCCGCATACAGCTTGGCAAAGGCGGAGAGCCCGGCCCGGAACGTCGCGGAGACCGGATAGGCCGGGCTGGGCTCGACGGCGGCGTAGGTGGATATGTTGACGATCGCGCCGCCGCCCTGCGCGACCATGATCGGCGTCACCAGGCGCGCCATGCGGATGACGTTCAACAGCACCATGTCGAGGCCGTCACGCCAGTCCTCGTCGGGGATGTCGAGCAGCTCCCCCTTGGGCGGGAAGCCGGCATTGTTGGCCACCGCGTCGACGCGGCCGTGCGCCTCCATCGCGGCCGCAACCGCCGCTTCGAGGTCCTCTGCCCGGGTGACGGAGCCGTTCACGCCGATCGCGCCGAGCTCTTCGGCCAGCGCCTCGGCCGACCCGCCGGGCGACATCAGGACCAGCGCGTGGTCCCGCTCGGCAAGGGCCCGGGCGATCGCTTCCCCCATCCCCCTGCCGCCGGCGGTGACGATCGCAACCTTCCGTCCGTCCATCTACGATGCCTCCCGACAACGGAGAGCCCGCCCGGTCGGGCGGGGCGCGGCTCGGGCAGCCGCCGGTCGGACGCGCGCGGGCCGGTCAGGCGCCGAGGGATGCGCGCGCCTCTTCCCTGGTCTCGTGAATCGGCAGAAGCTTGTCGAAGCCGCTGATCTTGAACACTTCGCGAATCTGATCGGAGAGCGAGCACAGCACCAGCTTCGCGTCCTGGCTCTGCAGCGACTTCGCCGTCAGCAGGATCACCCGGAGCCCGGCGCTGCTGATATAGGCGAGCTCCCGGAAATCCATGATCATGGCGCGGTCGGATTCCTCCAGTGCGTTGCGCACGGACTCCTCGAAGGCGACGGCGGTGGATCCGTCGATTCGCCCCTTCACGTCCACGCACACGACGTTTTCGCTTCGTTCAGTCGTCAAATCCATCGTCTTCGTGTCCTGCGGCTGATTCCATGAACGCACGCCTTCGGCCGGTGTCGCGCCCCATTGTACCCGAATGCGGGCCGCCGGGGCAGGCAGGCCATCCCTCAGTCGTCCATGTCGGGGACGACGACGAATTCCGGATAGGCTTCGATTCCCAGCTCCGCGACATCCTGCCCCAGCTCTTCCGTTATCGGCGTGACGCGGGCGCCGATGGTCGCATCGATCGCCCACCATACCACCCAGGAGGCGGCGAACACGAACGCCCCGATGGCCAGGATGCCGGTGATCTGCACACCTATATCGCCGCCCGCGGCGATGCACACCGCGAGCGTGCCCCAGACGCCGGCGAACAGATGCGCCGGAACCGCCCCGACCACGTCGTCGACCTTGAGCCGGTCGAGCAGCTTGATCCCGAGGACCACGATGCAGCCGCCGACCGCGCCGATTATCACCGCCCAGTAGTGCTGGACGATGTCGGGCCCCGCGGTGATCGCCACCAGGCCGCCGATCGCGCCGTTCAGGCTGGCGAGAAGATCGACGCGCCCGAGAACCGGACGCGACAGCGCCATCGCGGCGATCACGCCCGCGGCCGCGGCGAGATTGGTGTTGGCGAGGATATTGCTGATCGCCACCGCATCGGCGGCGCCGCCGAGCGCGAGCTGCGAGCCGCCGTTGAACCCGAACCAGCCGAGCCAGAGAATGAACACGCCCAGCGTCACCGCGGGCACGTTGGATGGCGGGGTGACTTTCACGCTGCCGTCGGCGCGGAACTTGTTCTTCCGCGCGCCGACCACCAGCGCCCCGGCGAGCGCCGCCCAGCCGCCCGTCGAGTGGACGATCGTCGAACCGGCGAAGTCCTGGAAGCCCATCTCCGACAGCCAGCCGCCGCCCCAGGTCCACGACCCGATGACCGGGTAGATGATCGCCGTGAGCACGGTGATGAACAGCAGGAAGGACCAGAGCTTGACCCGCTCGGCCAGCGTGCCGGAGACGATCGAGGCGGTGGTGGCGACGAACACCATCTGGAAGAACCAGTCGGACATCGTCGAGTAGCCGTTCTTGACCACCGCGGCGCCCGCCTTGGCCGCGTCGTCGCCGCCGCCGAGCAGCGCCATTTCTTCGCCGGTGGTGCCGTAGAACAGCGTCAGCGTGCCGAACCAGCCGCCTTCGGGGACCCCGACATACATGATGTTGTAGCCGACGAGGTAGAACATCAACCCGGCGATCGAATAGAGGCCGATATTCTTGAGGCAGATGACCGAGGCGTTCTTGGTGCGCACCGAGCCCGATTCGAGCATGGTGAAACCGGCGCACATCCACATCACCAGCGCGCCCCAGATCAGGAACGAGAAGCTGTTCAGGACGAATTGCGTCTCGTCGGCCACCGCCGCATGCGCGCCCGCCGGAAGCAGCAGCAGGGCAGCGACGGCGAGGCCGAGCGGGGCGGCGCGCCGCCATCCTGGCGAGACGCCGTCGTCCCGAGCGCCGTCGCGGTGTCCCGCATCGAACCGCGTGGCGCCTGACGGGGTCGATCCACCCCCCGGCCTGCGTTCGGTGGCCATCGATCCGATCGAATTCGCGATGTGCGACATGATATTACATGCCCTCCGGTTCGCATTGGCGCTCACGGCGCAGCCATCCAGCCGTTCTCGGGAAGTCACGCGAACAGAAACTACGGTTCAGGGAATGCCATTCTTATAGGCCGCGAACGGGGCGGCAATCAACCTCGATGGGTTTGCCGCGCCGCCGGAGTCTGTCGGGCCGCGCCGCGGGTGCGGAGAAAACCCGGCGATCACTTGGCCCAGATGGACACGTCGGCGAGATAGTCGCGGGTCGCGCGATCGAGCGGGTAGAACAACGCGCCGTCCCGCCCGAACCAACGATTGTAGACTTCTTCGTAGCGTCCCCTGAACTGCTGCACGTTGCCGAACATGCCGACCAGGGTTCGGTTGACCAGATCCCGCCAGCGGCTGTCGTTCTGCGGCAGCACACAGGCGAGGCTTTCCGTCGCCAGGGCTCGGGTCCTCGGCAGCAGCACGACGCTGCGCCGTGGCTCGCTGCGCTCGGCAAGACCGAGCAGCACGACGCCGACATTGGCGACCCCGTCGACCTCGCCTTTCTCGAACCCGCTCATCGCCGCGGCCATGTTGGGGAATTCGCTGAGCCGCGTCCCCGGGAGGCTGTCCTTGAGAACGTCGACGGTCGTGGTGCCCTTGACGACGCCGATATTGAGCTTCGCGACATCGACGGTCTCTCCGGCGCCGCGCCGGTACACCATCACCCGGGTACCGTCGCGGAAGAAGGGAAGCGAAAAATCGACGGTCGCCTCCCTGTCCCAGGTCGGCGTGGTGATGCCGCAGACGATATCGAGCTCGCCCCGGGCGACCCGCTGCAGACGGTCGCTCGGCGTGACTTCATGAAGCTCGATGCGCACCGGGCGGCCCACCTCGCGCTGCACCGCGGCCCGAATCTCCTGCAGAAGATCGACGGAGAATCCGCGAAATTCTCCGGTCGGCATTCTCTGGGCGAACGGTGCGGCGCTGGCCCGGGTGCCGGCGCGGAGCAATCCGTCCTCGGCGATTCGGCTCAGCACGCTCTCTGCCGCCGCCGTCGCCGCGACGCCGACCGTCGTCAGCACCGCACCGATCAGCGCTACCGCCGTCCTCGGGACGCTCAACCGGCCCGCTCGTCGCAGCTTCACCCTTCCTTGCTCCTCCTGACCGACCGATCCGGGATGCCGCTCACAACGCGGCACCGACCCACCATCCCTGCGTCAGAACGTCGCAACCCGGCTTGGATTGTCGAGGGGTCTGGACTTACTATTTGAACCTGGGACCAAAATTGTCAACAATGGAGGCAGCGACAATCTCGAGCCCGGGCAGAATTTATCCGAGTTCGAGAGAATTTGAGCACCGCTCTCCGCTACCGGGCGGCGCGACCCGTATTTCATATCTCCACGTGATGCGTCGGCATCTCGATGGGGCCAGCGGAGACGCCAACATCTCACCCAGCGGCATCAAGGATTGCGTGGCCGCCGGCGTGGCCGAATCTCAGGCGATCGCGCCGGACATGTCCCACAGCTACGATGAGTATCTGGCATCGGGGCTCTACGACCGCCGTTATCCGGCCCCGAACCGGCGCACGTTGCGGAGGGTGCTGCGCCTGATGCCGGCGGACGGCCGCTTTGTCGATTTCGGCGCGGGGACGGGGCGCTACACCCTGCCCCTCCTGCAACACACAAGCGCGACGGGCGTGGCTTACGACGTCTGCCCGACCGCCTGCCGCATGCTGTCGGAGCGTCTGGCGACCTTCATCGGCGGCGAACGTCTCTCGGTGCGCAACGCCGACGCGGCGGCCCTGGCCAAGTCGTTTCCGCGCGGATTCGACCTCGCGCTGCTCGCATTCGGCGTCCTGGCCCATATAGCGGGGCGGAAGGAGCGCGCGGCTGTGCTCGCCTCGATCCGGGAAATCCTGAAGCCGGACGGCGTTCTGGTGCTCAGCCTGCCCAATGCGCGACGCAGGTTCCACGCGGAACAGCGCGCCGCAGCCCCGATGGTGCGGGACGGCGATCTGGAGCCCGGCGATGTTTTGTACGCGCGCCGTTCCGAGGCTGGTAGTATCGAGATGTTCTATCACCTGTTCTCGCCCGCCGAGGCACGCGATGAATTGTCGACCGCCGGCTTCCGAATCGAGAGCGTCGAGGCGGAAAGCCTGCTGCCGGAGACCGCGGTGGTCGGCAACTCCCTGCTGGGTAAGCTGGACGATCTGGCCTGCGCAGTCGCCCCGGCGGCGGTCGGCTACGGTTTTCTGATCGTGGCGCGGCCGTGATCGGTGCCTGTTTCACGATGACGAAAGGTTCGCTCCGGCGATTTTCGCTTCTCGTTCATGTGCTCCTGTTGAGCACCGCCTGGTTGCTGGGCGCGGGCCCGGCGGCGGCCGACCGGCTCGACGAAATACGGGCGCGGGGCCACCTGATCGTCGGCGTGAAGGCGGACTACCACCCCTTCGGGGAGCGCAACGAGTCCGGCAAGCTGGTGGGCTATGACGTCGACGTCGCGGGCGGCCTGGCGGAGGCCGTCGGCGTGCCGGTGCGGCTGACCCCGGTGACCAGCGCGAACCGGCTGCAGAAGCTGGCGCGGGGCGAGATCGATGTCGTCGTCGCGACGCTGGGCGACAACCTCGCCCGCCGGCGGCTGGTCCACATGGTGGAACCGCAGTATTACGGCGACGGCGCCAACGTGCTGATGCGGGAAGACTCGGGAATCTCCTCGTGGGAGGACCTGCGCGGTCGGACGCTGTGCAGCGTCCAGGGCTCGATATGGAACCGCCTGGCCGCCCAACGCCTCCTCGTCACCACCATCTCCCTCAACTCCACCCGCGAAGCCGCGCTCGCCTTGCGAAACGGTCACTGCGTCGGCTGGTTGTACGACGAGGTCAACCTGTTGAGCGCCCTGGCGAGCGGGGAGTGGGACGGGTTTGCGGTGTCGCTGCCGACGCGCTTCGTGGCGCCCTGGGCGATCGCGATCAGGAAGGAGGAGGGGGGCGGACCGCTCGACCGTCTGCTCGGCGACACCCTGGCGAAGTGGCACCGCGAGGGGTTCCTCCAGGAGCTGGAGAAGCTGTGGAACCTGCCCCCCTCGCCCTACTTGCGGAAAGCGCGCGAGACCTGGCGGGAGACCGACGAATCCGGCGAATTCGTATGCCGTCGCGACGATGTGGGAAGCTGGCCGCTGGCCTGCCGGGAACGCGCGCTCGTCACCAGCCAGGAGCTGGGCGGCCTGTCGGCGATATCCATGGCGTTCAAGGAATCGACGGGTCTCGACGTGAGCCCGGTCTACGATCCGCTCGACCGCAACGTATTTCTCCACGGCCTGTTCCTGACGGTCGCGCTCTCCGTCGCGACGGTCGTGGGAAGCATCGTGCTGGGCGCCCTCTTCGGCTGGATCCTGCATCGCCGGACCGTCGTCGTGGCGCCGTGCCTGCAGGGGCTGTGCGCGGTGCTCCGGATGACGCCCCCGTTGCTTCAGCTATACGTCTTCTTCTTCGGGATCGGCGGCATCCTGTTCGCTTACGGCTTCACGCTCGATGCGTTCTCGCTTGCCGCCGCAGTGCTGTCGCTCTACGCCGCGGCCAGCAACGCCGTGTCGTTCTCCCTTGCCGCGGACGTGGCGGCCGGTCCCGGCGGCAGGCTGGGGTTCTCCGTGGGCGAGTTCCGCCGGGCGCTGGATCTGTGCCACGCCGCCGTGGCGGGCAATTCCGTCAACATCGTCAAGGCAACCGGGATGGCGAGCACGCTCGCCTTGCCGGAGCTGGTGCACGCCAGCACGGCGATCGTCGCCGAGAAGGGCAATGACGTCGTGATGATGAACCTGCTGCTGCTGTGCTACTTCCTGCTGGTCTTCGCCACGGTGTGGGCGCTCCGCGGCTGGGAACGTAGGGCGCACGGGACGTAGCGATGCCCAACGTCGTCGACGTCCTGATTACCTGGACGCCGTATCTGGCGGTCGGATTCGGCTGGAACATGCTGGTTTCGCTGGTCGCGATGGCGATCGGCACGGTTCTCGGGGCGGCGCTCGCGGCATTGCGCGGCGGCCGCATTCGCCGCGTGAGCCAGGGCGCCAGCGCGCTGACGCTGGTCGCAGCCAGCGCGCCGACCTTCGTCATGCTGTTCTACCTCGCCTATATGGTCCCGGGCAGCTTCGTGGTCTTCGGCATCGCGTTCACCGTGCCGGTATGGCTCAAGGCGTCGCTGGCGCTCTCGATCGCGGTCGCGGGATTTGTCTCCGACAACGCGCTCGCCGCGCTGCGGCATCTCAGGCGGGGCCAGACCACCGAGGCGCTGCTGTTCCTGCCGTCGTGGACCAACTACTTCCTGATCATCGTGATGGCGTCGGCCACCGCCTCCGTCATCGGCGTCCCCGAGATGGTGTTCCGGGTCGACACGGTGATCGCCGCGCTCGCCCGACCGCAGCTCTCTTTCTGGATCTACCTCTACGCGATGGGGTGGTTCCTCGGTTTCGCCGGCCTCGTCGCCCTGGTGATGCGGTTCGCCCATGTGCGCCGCCGCGATACCAGCATCAGCCTGTCGCGGCATCTGATCCTGATCGTCACGGGATCGGTGGGTATCGCCATTCTCAGCGTCGCGGTGGCGCTGGGATTGCTGGCGCGCGACACGCTGATCGACCAGGCGGAAAACCAGGCCCGGATGGTCGCGGGGCTGATCGCGAGCGAAGCCAACCGGGTCGGGGTGATCGCGGACGAGATCGACCGCGTGATCGTGTCGGAGAACGAGGCGCAAGCCATCGCGGTGGGCCAACTTGCCGACATTCTGGGGGACGACGACCGCGCGCTCTCCATCGAGCTCGCGGAAATCACGGCGAACACCGCCGTCGACGATGTCTGGGTGCTGGACGCCGAGGGAACGCCGTCGGTGCGCGCGACCAACGGGATCGGCCAGGCCGGCGTCGACATTTCGCTCGGGGAAATGGATGGACCGGTCCTCCAGACCCTGATCTCCGGGCGGCGCTTCTCGGTCTCGTTCAAGTCCGTGCCCAGGGACGGCCTGGAGCTGCCGCTGCGCTATCTCGGGGTTCGCTCCCGTCAAGGGCGGACCGTTCTGGTGGGCAGCGTGGCCAACAAGACGACGGGCCTGCGCGAGACCATCGGCCTCGCCGCGGCGCTCGACTCGCTGGCCGCTCAGCCCGGCATACGGGCGATCTGGGTGGTCGACGAATCCCTCAAGGTCACCGCCGCGGTCGCCGCCGGCGCCGGGCACCACGGACCGCGCCCGGTGTTCGGATCGTCCGACAGGTCGCTCGCCGGCCGAGCCGTCCAGGGGGCCACGCAGTCCTTCATCAGCGACGACGCGCTGCATGTCGCGGCGCCCATCCTGGATCGCGGCGGCGTCGCCACCGGCGTCGCGGTGATCCACATGCCGCGCGACCATCTGGACGAATTGCTGGGCGACTACATCGATTTCGGACTCGCGATCACTCTCGCCGCCTTCCTGATCGGGGCGGTGACCGCGATCATGTCGGCCCGCCGGATCACGCGGCCGGTCACGGCGCTCACCCAGGCCGCGGGTGAAATGGACCAGGGCAGCTTCGAGCCCGACTCGCTCGACCCCTTCCGCGACCGGCGCGACGAGCTCGGACGGCTGATCCACACCTTCCAGACCATGGCGCGCGAGGTTCAGGCCCGGCGGGAGCACCTCGAGGCCCTGGTCGCCGAGCGCACGCTCGACCTGGCGAACAAGAACGCCCTGCTCGACGAGGCCAACCGCCGGATGGAAGACGAGCTCGCGGTCGCGCACTCCCTGCAACACGCGATCCTGCCCAAGACCCTGCCGCCCGATAACGCCTATTCCGGCGACGCGGTGATGACGCCGGCGCGCGAGATGGCCGGCGATTTCTACGACTATTTCAGCTTGCCGGACGGCCGGCTCGGCCTGGTGATCGCCGATGTCTCCGGCAAGGGCGTGGCCGCGGCGTTCTTCATGGCGATCACGCGGACTGTCATGCGCGCGAGCGCCCAGGAGATCGGCCAGGCCGGCGCCTGCATGCGCGTGGTCAACGACCGGATCTCGTCGGAGAACCCGCACGACCTGTTCGTGACCCTGTTCTACGGCATCCTGGACCCGAAGACGGGGATTCTTACCTACGCCAATGCCGGTCACAACGCGCCCTTCCTCATCCGAACCACCGGCGCCATCGAGACGCTGCCATTGACCGGCGGCGTCGCCGTGGGTGTGCTGCCGGAGCTGGAATACGACGAGAACCGGGTGACGCTCGGCGTCGGCGATACGCTGTTTCTCTATACCGACGGCATCTCAGAGGCGATGAACATTCAGGGCGAAACCTTCGACGAGAGCCGCCTCGAGAGCGCGCTCTCGATCGGCCCGGGAGCGCCGGTGGACACGGTGATCGGCAACGTCACCCTGGCCGTCGGCGAGTTCGTCGGCGACGCCGAGCAGTCGGACGACATCACCTGTCTCGTGTTGCGCTACAACGGCAAGGACGTGTGAACGCCGGGCTAGCCCTCCGCCGGGCGGACTTCCGCTCGCTTGGTCAGGGTCACGATATTGCGCCCGTCGCTGCGCCGATAGCGAAACCCGTCCATCAGCGCGCGAACGAAGTGGACGCCGAGCCCGCCTATCGGGCGGTCCTCGATCGATGCGTCGATGTCGGGATGCGGCGCCCGGGTCGGATCGTAGGGCGTGGCGTCATCCACCAGCTCGACCACCAGCACGCCGTCCTGCAAGCGGACGGTCATTTCGATCCGGTGCGAATCGCCGTCGTCGAAACCGTAGCTGATGGTGTTGGTCAGCAGCTCGTCGACCGACACGTTGACGGCGAATGCGATATCCGGCGACACGCCGTGTTCGGCGCAGAACGCGTCGACTCTCTCCGCGGCGACGGCAAGTTCTCGCAAGTCATTGTTCAGCGATAGATGGAGCACGGCGTGTTCTATAGACCTTCCCAGAAAGGCGGCCCACGGTTGTGGTGGCCTGTTTCGTGCCTGCGCAACGACGTTCGCGCCGGAATCCCGAGCCGCACTTGTGCTCAATAGTTTTCCATTTTCGCCGAACAGGTCAAATGAATTGCAATCTTGCTTTCGCCGCTGCGGGTCGCGGTTTTTCTTGGTGAACCTCGCGCGCATGCATTAGCTTTCCCTTCCCGGAAATGGCTCTCGCGGAAGGACCGTCATGGCAATCACGCACTCCACGCACGAGGCTCCGACCCAGGAGGTAGCCCTCCCGCCGGCCTTGGCGATGATCAACAGCAATGTGCTGGACGACGCGATCCTGAAGAAGCTGGTCGATCCGGACGTCTATTACGCACTCGCCCAGTGCCGCGCGACGGGGGTCCCGATGGATCGGGATTTCGCCAACGCGCTGGCCAAGTCGATACGGGAGTGGGCCCAGTCGAAGGGCTGCATCGGCTATTCGCACTGGTTCTCGCCGATGCGGGGCGCGATCCATGGCGAGAAGCTGGAGACCTTCGTCGGGGTGGACTTCGCCACCGATCGCCTGATCATCAACCTGACGGGCTCGGAGCTGTTCCAGACCGAGACCGACGGCTCCTCCTTCCCCAATGGCGGGCTGCGCGAGACCCATCGGGCGGCGGCCTATATCGGCTGGGACACCGGATCGCCGCCTTTCGTCTACCGGCAGACGCTCTACATCCCGTCCGCCTTCGTCACCTGGAACGGCGAGGCCCTCGACCAGAAGACCCCGCTTCTGCGGGCCGACATGGCGGTCAACGAGCAGAGCGTGCGGCTGCTCTCGCTGCTCGGCGACAGCTCGACCAGGGAGGTGGTGTGCAATGTGGGATGGGAGCAGGAATTCTTTCTGATCGACCGGGAGAAGTACCTGGCGCGGCCCGACCTGGTGGCCGCCGGGCGCACGCTGCTGGGTGCGGCGCCGCTGCGCGGACAGGAGATGGACGGCAACTATTTCTCCAAGCTGTCGCCCCGGGTGAACCGCTACATGGCGGAGGCGCGCGACAAGATGTGGGAGCTCGGAATCTCGATCCATTGCACGCACAACGAGGTCGCCCCCGCACAGCACGAGATTTCGCCGGTCTTCGGCCTCGCGAACCTGGCGGCGGACACCAACGTGCTCGCCATGGACGTGCTTCGCGACCTCGCCTTCGACCACGAATTCACCATCCTGTTCCACGAGAAGCCCTTCGCCGGGATCAACGGCACCGGCAAGCACAACAACTGGGGGCTCAATACCGACACCGGCGCCAACCTGTTCGTGCCGGGGGACACGGCGGAAGAGAACCGGCGTTTCATCGCCTTCGTCGCGGCGCTGCTGCGCGGGGTCAACCGGCACGGCGACCTGCTGCGCTGCGGCGTGTCGACCGCCGGCAACGACCACCGGCTGGGCGCCCAGGAGGCGCCGCCCGCGATCATCACGCTGCATCTGGGCGAGCGCCTGGAAGCCCATGTGAAGGCGGTCGCCGAGGGCGGCGACTTCGCGGGCTACGGAAACGAGCGCAAGGAGATCGAGATCGTGGCCCCGGTCGCCGACGTGCGGGCCAACCTGGAGGACCGCAACCGCACCGCGCCGTTCCCGTGGTGCGGCAACCGCTTCGAGTTCCGCGCCGTCGGCGGCAACCAGCACATCGCGTTCCCGCTGACCATGGTGAACGCGGCGCTCGCCGACAGCCTGAAGCACATGTGCGACGACGTCGACGCCGGCAAGCCCGTCGATCAGGTGATTCGCGAGACCATCCAGGAGAACCAGGGCGCCCTGTTCAGCGGGGACGGCTACTCCGACGCGCTCTACGAGCACGCCGAGAAGCACGCCCTGATCCACCTCAGGAGCAGCCCGGAAGCCTACCAGGCCCTGACGGCGGAGAAGAACGTCAAGCTGATGGGCGAGCTCGGCATCCTCAACGAGCACGAGCTGGCCGCGCGCCAGAGCGTGCTGCAGGAGGCTTACGCCACCGAGCTCCACATCGAGGCGCGCGCGCTCTTGCGCATCCTCAGGACCCAGGTGCTTCCGGTCGCCATCGAGGACACCCGCGCCGACCGCGACTCCGGGTTCCAGTCGCCGATGTTCGACAGGAAGCGCGGGCTCGTCGAAGAGCTGCTTTCGGAGACCGAAAAGCTCGCCGATGCGTACGACGCCTTCCCGCACGACGATCCCGGAGAGGCGGCGTCATACGCGCACGAGGCCCTGAAGCCGTGCATGCAATCGGCGCGCGACGTGGCGGACAAGCTGGAGCTCCTGGTGGACGGCCGCGCGTGGCCGTTCCCGACCTACTCGGAGGTGCTGCACCACCATCAGTAGATGGCGGGGCCGGGGTTCTGCTATAGCTCGCCCGACGCGCCCGTAGCTCAGCAGGATAGAGCACGGGATTCCTAATCCCGGGGTCGCAGGTTCGAATCCTGCCGGGCGCGCCAGCCGCCCGCCGGGCGCTCAGACGCCGTGGTAGCGCCTGTACCACTCGACGAAGCGTGGAACCCCGACCTCGATCGGCGTGCCGGGCGCGAAGCCGAGATCGCGGCGGGTCGCCGAGATGTCGGCCCAGGTCTCCTCGACGTCGCCGGGCTGCAGGGGGCGGAACTCGACCTCCGCCCCGCGTCCGAGGCTCTCCTCCAGCACCGCGATCAGGCGCATCAGGGGCTCGGGGCGGTCGTTGCCGAGATTGTAGAGCCGGTGCGGCACGCCCGTCGCCGCATCCGGCGGGTTGTCGAGCGCGGCGACGACGCCCCGGACGATGTCGTCGACATAGGTGAAGTCGCGCTTCATGTCGCCGTCGTTGAACGCCTCGATGGGACGGCCTTCGAGGATCGCCCGGGTGAACTTGTAGAGCGCCATGTCGGGGCGGCCCCACGGCCCGTAGACGGTGAACAAGCGCAGTCCGGTCTGCGGCATGCCGTAGAGATGGCTGTAGCAGTGGCTCATATGCTCGTTCGCCCGCTTGGTCGCGGCGTAGAGCGAGACCGGCGAATCGGTCCGGTCCCCGACCGCGAACGGCAGCTTGGTATTGCCGCCATAGACCGAGCTCGAGCTGGCATAGACGAGATGCCTGAGCCCCGGCAGATGGCGGCAGAATTCGAGCACCGTCACGTGGCCGACGAGGTTCGACTCGACATACGCGAACGGGCGTTCGCGCGAATGGCGCACGCCGGCCTGCGCGGCGAGATGCACCGCCCGGTCGATGTCCGCCACCGCGCCGAGCGCGGCGAAGGCGGCGTCCCGGTCCGCAAGATCGCATCTGAGCAGTCTGAACCGACCGTGGCGCTCGAGCCGGGCGATGCGGGCTTCCTTGAGCCCGACGTCGTAGTAGTCGGTGACCGCGTCCAGACCGACCACGGTCTCCCCGCGCTCGAGCAGGAAGGCGCTCACGTGGTAGCCGATGAACCCCGCCGCGCCGGTGACCAAAACCGTCATGGCGCCCTGTTTCCGGCGATCAGGGCGAGCAGGCGCTCGCGCACCGCCCGGCGGTCGATCTTGCCGGTGCCGCCGACCGGCAGCGCATCGACCGCGAAGATGCGCCGCGGATGGGCGTAGGCCGGGCCGCGTTCCAACGCGAACGCCTTGAGCGCCGCCTCGTCCGCGTCCCGGCCGGGGCGCAGCGTGACCAGCGCCGCCGGCGCCAGATCCTTGAGCGCGTGCGGCACCGGCGCGACCGCGGCGTCGATCACCGCCGGGTGCTGCACCAGCAGGAGCTCGACCTCCTTGGGGTTGATGTTCTCGCCGCCGCAGGAGAACTGGTCGTCGGTCCGGCCCTGGAAGTAGAAGAAACCCCCGGCATCGCGGCGGAACAGGTCTCCGGTGCGGAGCCAGCCGTCGCGGATGCGCGCGGCGTCGAGATCGGGCCGGTTGTTGTAGCCGACGAGCACCGCGGGCGAGCGCACCCAGAGCTCGCCCTCCTCCCCCGCCGCGCCGCTCTCGTCCACCAGCCGGATCCCGACCTCCGGCGCCGCCCGCCCGCAGCTACCGCGCGGCGCGGGCCTTCCGTCGGCCGCCTCGCGCAGCGGCCCGCCGCCTTCGGTCAGACCATAGGCTTCGATCACCGTCGCCCCGAAGGCCCGCTCCACGGCGGCGATCAGCTCGGCCCCGACCACCGCCGAGCCCATCTCCAGCACCGCGAGCGCGGAGAAATCGAGGCTTTCGATCAGCTCCCGTTCGGCCAGCATCATGCGGTACATGGCGGGCACGCCGCCGGCCTCGGTGCAGCGATACGCGCTGAGCGCAAGGAGGAAATCCCGCGGCTCGAAGCGCGGCAGGATGACCACCGAAGCCCCGGCATGGAGCTTGGGCTTCACCGACACCCGCATCGCGTTCTTGTGGTAGAGCGGGCCGGCGATCAGCGCCCGGTCGTCGGGCGCGGCGGGCCAGTGGCGCTGCGACGAGCGGATCCCCCAGAGCATGCCGTCATGGGAGAGCAGCACGCCCTTGGGGCGGCCGGTGGAGCCCGAGGTGTAGGGCAGGAAAGCGACCTGCCGGGGGGCGATAGGCGGCGGGGCGAAGCCGCGCCCCTCCGCCTCGGCGAGCACGGATTCGTACGCCTCCCACCCGGCCGGGGCAGGCGCGGTCGCGATTCGCGGCGCGAGCCCGGCGGCGGCGCAGATCGCCTCGATCTCGGCATGCGCGCCGGGGGAGACGATGGCCGCCTTGCAGCCGGCGTCTTCCACCACGAAGCGGACGGTATCCGCGCCCAGCCTGACATTGAGCGGCACCGGCACCAGCCCCGCCCGCATCGCCCCGAAGAACGCCTCGACGAACTCGGACCGGTTGGCCATGGCGAGCAGCACGCGGTCGCCCGGCGCGAGACCGCGCGCGCAAAGCGCGGCGGCGACGCGGTCCATCCGCGCATCCAGCTCGCCATGCGCGATTTCCCTTGCCGGCATGCGCGACAGATCGACGATCGCCGTCCGGTCGCGATGGACGGCCGCCGCTTCGCGGTTGAAATAGCCGAGATTGCCGTAGCGCGGATCCGCCATCAGGCGCGGCCGAGCGCGGCGAGGACCGATTCGGGGGTGATCGGAATCGCCTCCACGGCGGCGCCGAGCGGCGCCAGCGCGTCGTTAACCGCGTTGAACACCGTGCCGGGCGCGGCGGCGGTGCCGGACTCGCCCACCCCCTTGGCGCCGAGGCCGGAGACCGATGTCGGGGTCTCGACATGGGCGAGCACGATATCGGGCATCTCGGCCGCCATCGGCACCAGGTAGTCGACCATGGTGCCGTTGAGAAGCTGGCCGTCGCGGTCGTACAGGCTGTGCTCGTAGAGCGCGTCGCCGAGCCCCTGGACGATGGCGCCGCGCAGCTGCTCTTCCGCGAGCAGGGGGTTGATCAGCCGCCCGCCGTCCTCGACCGCCCAGTAGCCGAGAATGCGGACCTCCCCGGTCTCGGGATCGACCTCGATTTGGGCGCCGTGGGCACCGTTGGTGAACACGTATTCCGGCACCCGGAAGCGGCGGGTCTGGGTGAGCGACGGATAAACCCCGTCGGGCAACTCGCCGCAGCGGAAGAAGGCGAGATCTCCCAGCTCGGCGAGGGTCATGCGCCGGGTGCCGCCGGCGCGCTCGACCACGGCGCCGTCGCGCAGGGCGAGCGATCCGGGCTCGGCCTGGAGCAGCGCGCCCGCGAGGTCGAGGATCTCGTCGCGCAGCGCCTCGCCCGCGCGCCGCGCCGACTCGCCGCCGATCCCGCCGCCGCGCGAGCCGTAGGTGCCGCCGCCATAGGGCACCGCATCGGTGTCGCCGGTGATCACGGTGACCGCCTCGAAGGGCACGCCGACCGACTGGGCGACCACCTGGGCGAGGATGGTCTCGGTGCCCTGCCCCTGCTCGGTGACGCCGGCGAGGCAGGTCACCGCGCCGGACGGCTCGAGGCGCACGGTGCACCCGTCCTGCGCCGAGATGGGCACGCCCGCGGGTCCGTAGATCTGCGGCCCCGGGTTGGTGCCCTTGATGAACGAGGCGAGCCCGATGCCGCAGAGCACGCCCTGGCTGCGCTTCTCGTCCCGGTCGGCGCGGAGCGTGTCGTAATCCATCAGCCTCAGCAGCTCTTCGAAGCACGCCTGGTGCGACAGGTCGTCGAGCCCGACGCCGGACGGCGCGCGAACGGGGTACGCATCGTCGGGCACGAAGTTCCGCCGCCGCAGCTCCGCCGGGTCGGTGCCGAGCGCGGTCGCGGCCCGGTCGATCAGGGCCTCGACCGTCAGGATGGCGATCGGATGGCCGACCCCGCGATATTGCGAGATCGGCACCTTGTTCTGGAACACGACCCGGGTGCGTCCACGATAGTTCGCGATCGCGTAGGGTCCGCCGGAGACGTTGAGGACCTGGTTGGCCTCGACCGAGCTGGTGCGCGGGTAGGACGAATAGGCGCCGGCGCCGACCAGGTCGTCGATCTCCAGCGCCGCGATCCGGCCGTCCTTCTCCACCGCGAGCCGGCCCCGGACCGTGTGGTCCCGCGCATGGACGTCGGAGACGAAGGACTCCAGCCGGTCGGCCCAGTACCGCACCGGGCGGGCGAGCAGCATCGCCAGCGCGGCGGCGGTGAACTCGTCGCCGTAGTGATGGCTCTTGATGCCGTACCCGCCGCCGACATCGTAGGCGATCACCCGGACGTCGCGTTCCGCGAGCCCGAGATGCCGGGCGAACAGGATTTGCGTCATGTGCGGCGCCTGCCCGCCATAGTGCAGGGTGAGCCTGCGGTCGCCCGGGTCGTAATCGGCGACGATCGCGCGCGCCTCCAGCGGCACGCCGGTATGGCGGCCGAAGCGGAACTCGCCTTCGACGACGACATCCGCGGCGGCGAAGGCGGAAGCGGCATCTCCGGTGTCGACAACGCGCTCATACAGCCGGTTGGTGCCGAGCGAGGGATGCAGGATCGGGGCGCCCTCTTCGAGCGCGGTCTCCACGTCGGCGACGGCCTCAAGCTCCTCCCAGACGATGGCGACGCGCTCCGCCGCGTCCTCGGCGCGTGCCCGGCCCTCGGCGACGACCGCGGCGACGGGCTCGCCCTGCCAGCGCGCGCAATCGACCGCCATGCCGTATTGCGGAACGGAGAGGAGAGAAGGCGCGTTCTTCATCGTGCCCAGCCACGGCCGGCTCCGCTCGGCGAGCTCCGCCCCGGTGAGCACCGCCACCACGCCCGGCTGGCCCGCCGCCTCTTCCGTGTCGATCGACACGATCCGGGCATGAGCGTAGGGGCTGCGGACGAAGGCGACATCGACCAGCCGATTGAATCCGAGATCGGCGACGTGACGGCCGCGGCCCGAGGCCGCGCGCCGCGCGTTGGGGCGCGCCACGGAACGCCCGATCGCGGCTCCGCTCATCACCTTCCCTCGATCGCCGCGAGGATGCGTTCCGGGGTGAAGGGCTGCGCCGAGACCGTTTTCCCGAAGGGCGCCAGCGCATCGTTGACCGCGAGCCAGGCGGCGGCAGTGGCGCCGATGGTCCCCCCCTCGCCCACCCCCTTGGCACCGAGCCTGGTGGTCTTTTCCAGCCCGTCGATATGGGCGGTCGCGATGTCGGGTATGTCGGTCGCCATTGGCACCAGGTAGTCGGCGAGCGTGCCGTTGAGAAGCTGCCCGCTGCCGTCATAGACGCATTCCTCGAAGAACGCCGCGCCGAGCCCCTGGACGACCCCGCCCCGCAGCTGCTCGTCGACCAGGAGCGGGTTGACGATGCGGCCACACTCATCGGCCACCCAGACCCCGAGCAGCTCTATCGAGCCGGTCTCCGGGTCGAGCTCGAGATGGCAGCCGAGGACGCCGTAGGCGACGTAGTAATGCGCCCGGTTGGGCACGTGGTGGCGGGTGACGGCGAGCTCCGGCTGGAGATCGGCGGGCAGGGTGTCCTGGCGGAAGTGGCCGATGCGGGCGACTTCGCCGAGCGAGAGCCGGGGCGTGCCGCCGTCCCGGTCGACCACCGTGCCGCGCTTCAGGTCGAGGCTCGCCGGATCGGCCTGCAGCATGGGCCCGGCGATCGCGAGCACGTTCTCCTTGAGAGCGAGCGCCGCCTCAAGCGATGCCTCGCCGCCCATCGCCAGCCCGCGCGATGCCCAGGCGCCGCCGCCGAACGGGGTGACCGCGCTGTCGCCGGCGATCACGTCGATCTCGTCGATGCCGAGGCCGAGCTGGTCGGCGACGATCTGGGCGATCGCGGTGAGCGTGCCCTGACCCTGGTCGGTGACGCTGGTGATGCAGCGGATCCTGCCCGACGGCTCGAGCTTGACGGTGGTTCCCTCCTGGGTCGAGACCGGCGCCTCGGACGGGCCGTAATAGCCGGGGCCGTAGGCGGTGGGCTCAATGAAGGTGGCGACTCCGATGCCGCGATGTATGCCGCGCTCGCGCAGCGCGGCCTGCTCGGCGCGGAGCGCGTCATAACCCATGGTCTCGACCAGCCGGTCGAGCGCGCGCGAGAATTCGATACGCGGGAGCTGGATGCCGCCCACGGAAGCGCCCGGCAGGGTATCGGGATCGAGGTAGTTGATCCGGCGGAATGCGACCGGGTCCATGCCGATTGCGTGCGCGGCCAGGTCGCAGAGCTGCTCGGTCACCGCGCAGGCGATCGGCACGCCGACGCCGCGATACATGCCGACGATCGGCTTGTTGACATAGGCCGCCCGCATCGCGCCGCGATAGGCCGGCACGCAATAGGGCGCGCCGGCATTGGTGATCGTCATCATGCCCTCGGCGATGCCGAAGCGGATGAAGGCGGTATACGCCCCGATCGCGGACAGGTCGTCGACCTCCATGGCGAGGATCTCGCCGCCCTCCGACACCGCGATGCGCCCGCGCACCGTGTGATCGCGGCTATGCGCGTCGGCACCGAAGGCTTCCAGGCGGTCGGCGCAGAACTTGACCGGCCGGCCCAGGAGCCTCGCGATCGCCGCCGTCGCGATCTCGTCGTCGTGAACGTTGATCTTGAGCCCGAACCCGCCCCCCACGTCGGGGCAGATCACCCGCACGCGGTGATCGTCGATGCCGAGCAGGGCGGCATAGACCTCCTGCATCTGATAAGGCGACTGGTGCGACTGGTGGACCACCAGCGTGCCGTCGGCGGGCCGGTAATCGGCGATGGTCACCCGGGGCTCCAGCGTGACCGCGGTGTGGCGGCCGAAGTCGAAATCGTGCTCCACCACCGTGGCGGCCGAGTCGAAGGCGGCGTCGACATCGCCGACCTCGATCCTGTGCGCAAACGCCAGGTTGTCGCCGAGCGAAGGATGGATCGCCGGACTCCCGGGAGCGAGCGCCTCCGCCGGGTCGGCAACGGGATCGAGCGGCTCGTACTCGACTTCCACCAGCTCGGCCGCGTCCTCGGCCGCCGCGCGGCTCTCGGCCACCAGCGCGGCCACGGGCTGGCCCTGCCAGTAGGCGACATCCTGCGCCATCGCCGGCTGGGGCGCGGATTTGTGGCCCGGCCGATGGGCCGCGATCGCCAGCATGGGCCGGCAGATGTCGGCAAGGTCGGCGCCCGTCACCACGCGGAACACGCCAGGCCGGCGGGCCGCCTCCGCGCCGTCGACGCGGACGATCCGCGCATGCGCGTGCGGGCTGCGCACGAAGGCCGCGTGCAGCATCCGGGGCAGCACGATGTCGTCGGTATAGCGGCCGCGCCCGTGCGCGAGCCGCCGGGCGGCGATGCGAGGCGCGGAACTGCCGATCGCGCCGCCTTCGAGAACCGGCTCCGTCAAACGCCTCTCCGCCGCACCCCTCATCTTCGATCGGGCCCATCAAGCCACGGATCGCGCGGCGCCTCAACCGTGGGCCCGCTATTGGCGCCGGGCCCGCGCCCCGCCATGATGGCGCCGCTTGTGTCGCATCGAGAGGCGTCGTTGGATCGGCCGCGCGAAGCTAGCAAGACTGCGGCGGCCCCGGGCGCCGTGGCGCGGCTCGGCGACCTGTGGCTCGCCCTGCCGGCCAATTTTCGCGGCATCCTGCTGCTCGCGGGCGGCGCCTTCCTGCTGACCAGCTCGGACGTCCTGGTCAAGGCGCTGGGCGCCAAGTTCGCGCCGCACGAGCTGTCCTTCTATCGCTACATGACGGGAATGGTCGTGCTCACCCCGCTCTTCTTCCGGCTGGGGTGGAGCGGGCTCAGGACCGCGCGCATCGGAATGCACGGGCTGCGCATGGGGCTCGCCTTTCTCGCCCAGCTCGGCGTGTTCTACACCATCATCCACTTGCCGCTCGCCGACGCGACGGCGTTCATGTTCTCCAAGCCGCTGTTCACCACCCTGGTGGCGGTGATCGTGCTGTCGGAGCTGGTGAGGGCCCGGCGCTGGGTCGCGACGGCCGTGGGCTTCCTCGGCGTGCTGGTGATGATGCGCCCGGGCGCGGCGGGCATCGACCCGGTGGCGCTGATCGCCGTCGGCACCGCGCTGCTGTTTGCCATCGCCAATGTGCTGATCCGCATCCTGGCCGCGACCGAGCCGACCGCCCGGATGCTGTTCTACTACCACATCGGCGGGGTGGCGGTGTTCGCCGGCCCGACGCTCTGGGCCGGGCATGCCCCGGTGGGGATCGAATGGCTGCTGCTGCTCGCCATCGGCGTGCTGACCACCGGGGGCATGTTCTGCTACTTCCGGGCGTTCTCCATCGGCGAGGCCAACGCGGTCGGCCCGGCCGAGAACCTGCGCCTGATCTATGCCGCGGCCCTGGGCTTCCTGCTGTTCGCCGAGATCCCCTCGGCGTGGACGGTGCTCGGGGCTGCCATCATCGTCGGCAGCACCTACTATATCGCCCGGGCCGAGGCGAGAGGGGAGAGAGGCGGATGACGGAGACACTGATCTTCGAGGCGGGCGGCTATCGCTACATGCCGGGCGTGTTCCAGTATTCGGGCGGGGTCGCGGCCGAGTCCGGGTTCGCCATCGAGCGCGCGCGCTTCCGGCGCCCGCTCCCGCTGGAGGAGGGCTTCGCGGCGATCGAGGCCCATCTCGCCACGCTGGGCCGGCCGCCGACCGCGTTCTGCGCCTGCGAGCTGAGATCGCCCGCGCCCTTTACCGAGGATGGTTTCGCTGCCTTCAACCGGGTCTATGTCGGGACGCTGGAGCGCTGGGACATCTTCCGGGATGGCGACAACCCGGTCGCGCGCTCCAACGTGTGCCCGGCGATCGACCCGCCGCCCGAGCCCGTGTTCCACGCCTTCGCCTACACCGTCGAGGCGGCGGGCGGGGTCTCGGGCGGGTTCGTCGCGGCCGGCGGGGCGGACGTGCCCGAGGGCAAGGCCAACTACCGCGACCATATCGTGCGCCGCGGCGAGACATCGCCGGACGCGATGCGCGAGAAGGCGCGCTTCGTCCTCGCCGAGCTGGAGACGCGGATGCGGGCGCTCGGCGCGGGGTGGGGCGATTCGACGGCGACCCAGCTCTACACCGTGCACGACCCGCACCCGTTCCTCGCCGATGAGATCGTCGCGCGCGGCGCGGCGCCGGCCGGGCTGACCTGGCACTACGCGCGGCCGCCGGTCGAGGGGCTGGAATACGAGATGGACGTGCGCGGCGTCCCGGTGGAGCGGGCGATCTGAGCGGCGCTACTCGACGGTGACCGACTTGGCGAGGTTACGCGGCTGATCGACGTCGGTGCCCTTGGCCACCGCCGCGTGATAGGCGAGAAGCTGCGCGGGGATTGTGTAGAGGATCGGCGCGACGAAGGGGTCGACCTCGGGAAGCTCGATCGTCGCCGCGGCCATCGCGCCGAGCTTTTCCACGCCCGGCCGGTCGGACAGGAACACCACCTTGCCGCCCCGGGCGATGACCTCCTGCATGTTGGACGCGGTCTTGTCGAATAGATCGTCCGAGGGCGCAATCACGATGACCGGCACGTGCTCGTCGATCAGGGCGATGGGCCCGTGCTTCATCTCGCCGGCGGCGTAGCCCTCGGCGTGGATGTAGCTCAGCTCCTTGAGCTTTAGCGCCCCCTCGAGCGCGATCGGGAAGCCGGTGCCCCGGCCGAGATAGAGCACGTCCCGCGCCTCGGCCACCTCGCGGGCAAGCGCGGCGATGCGCTCGTCATGGTTCAGTATCTCGTTGACCCGTGACGGCAGCTCGACCAGGGCACGGCAGAGCTCGGCCTCTTCGGCGCGGTCGATCGCGCCCCGCCCGGCGGCGATCGCGATGGTCAGGCAGGCCAGCGTGGTGAGCTGGGTGGTAAACGCCTTGGTCGAGGCGACGCCGATCTCGGGCCCGGCCTGGGTCCTCAGCACGGCATCCGATTCGCGCGCCATCGAGCTCTCGTCGACATTGACCAGCGAGACGATCCGCTGGTCCTGCGACCGGGCGTAGCGGAGCGCGCCCAGCGTGTCCGCGGTCTCGCCCGATTGAGAGACGAACAGCGCCACCCCGCCCGGCGGCAGGACGGGCGTGCGATAGCGGAACTCGGAGGCGATCTCGACCTCGACCTCGACCCGGGCAAGTCGCGCGAGCCAGTACTTCGCCACCAGCCCCGCGTGGTAGGAGGTGCCGCAGGCAACGACGGTCACGCGGTCGATCCGGCCGGGGTCGAACGGCAGGTCCGGCAGGGCGACGGCGCCGTCAAGCGGGTTGAGCAGGCTGTGCAGCGTGTCGCCGATCACCGCCGGCTGCTCGTAGATCTCCTTGAGCATGAAATGGGGGAAATTCCCCTTGCCGATCGTCGCGCCCGACGCGGCGGTGCGCCGGATCTCGCGCTCGACGATCTTGCCCTCGCGGTCGCGGATCACCGCCCCGTCGGGCCGCACCTCCGCCCAGTCGCCCTCTTCGAGGTAGCAGATGCTGCGCGTCAGCGGCGCCAGCGCGACCGCGTCGGAGCCGAGATACATCTCGCCCTCGCCGAAGCCGATCGCGAGCGGGCTGCCGCGCCGCGCCCCGATCATCAGGTCGTCGTGCCCGGCGAACAGGATGGCGAGCGCGAACGCGCCCTCGAGACGCTCCAGCGACGCGGCGACCGCCTCCCGCGGGGTCGCGCCCTCGCGCAGGAAGCGGCTGATCAGATGCACCGCCGCTTCGGTGTCGGTGTCGGTCGCGAAGACGCGGCCGGCCGCGCTCAGCTCGCGGCGCAGCTCCTGGAAGTTCTCGATGATGCCGTTATGCACCAGCACCACGCGCTCGTCGGCGTGCGGATGCGCGTTGTCGACGGTCGGCAGGCCGTGGGTGGCCCAGCGCGTGTGTCCGATGCCGATGGTGCCGGGGAGCGGCCGCCCGGCGATCACCCCCTCCAGGCGGGCGATCTTGCCTTCGGACCGGCGGCGCTCGACGCGGCCGTTGACCAGAGTCGCGATCCCCGCCGAGTCGTAGCCCCGGTATTCCAGCCGCCGCAGCCCGTCGATCAGCAGCGGCGCCACCTCGCCCCTGCCGATGATGCCGATGATGCCGCACATAAGGCGGCCCTACGATCCCGAGCGCGGGCTGGAAGCCCGGCGGCGAACCCGGAAGTCCTCGGCCCAGCCCGCCTTGACGGTTTGCGCGCCGCGCTCGACGGCGAGCGCGCCCGGCGGCACGTCCTTGGCGATCACGCTGCCGGCGCCGACGATGGCGCCCTCGCCGATGGTGACCGGGGCGACCAGGGCCGCGTTGGAGCCGATGAAGGCACCCGCCCCGATCTCGGTCTCCGCCTTGTCGAACCCGTCATAGTTGCAGGTAATCGTGCCGGCGCCGATATTGGCCTCGGCTCCGACCCGGCTGTCGCCGACATAGCTCAGATGGTTCACCTTGGCGCCGGCGCCGAGCGAAGAGGCCTTGATCTCGACGAAATTGCCGACCCGCGCCCGGCCCCCGATGCGGGCGCCGGGGCGCAGCCGCGCGAACGGGCCGACCGCCGCGCCCTCGGCGATCTCGGCCCCCTCGATATGGCAGAACGCCTCGATCGTCACGCCGTCGCCGACCGCAACCCCGGGTCCGAAGACCACCTGCGGGCCGATCGTCACGTCGCGGCCGAGCCTGGTGTCGTGGCAGAACCAGACGCTGTCGGGATCGGTCAGCGTCGCGCCGTCGGCCATCGCCCGCGCGCGCAGCCTGTGCTGGAGCACGCGCTCGGCGACGGCGAGCTCGGACCGCGCGTTGACGCCCATCACCTCGTCCGCATCCGCGGCCTCGGTGACCGCGCAGGCGAGCCCGCGCGACCGGGCGATGGCGACGATGTCGGTGATCGAATACTCGCCCTTGGCATTGTCGTTGCCCACCTCGTCGAGCAGCGACAAGAGGTGACGCCCGTCGGCCGCCATGATGCCGGCGTTGCAGAAGCCGATCCGGCGGGTCTCCGCGTCCGCGTCGCGGTGTTCGACGATGGCGAGCAGCCGGCCGTCCCGGTCGGTGACCAGCCGCCCGTACTCTGCCGTGTCGTCCGGCCGGAAGCCGAGCACGACCACGGCCGGGTCGGCCGGCGAGCGGCGAGTCTCGAGCATGTGGCGAATCGTGTCGGCCCTCAGCAGCGGCGTGTCGCCGAACAGGATCAGCACGTCGCCGTCGAAATCGGCGAGGAAATCCCGCGCCGCCAGCACCGCGTGGGCGGTGCCGAGCGGCGGGTCCTGGACCACCGTCGGGACCGGCGCCACCGCCCTTGCCACCGCCCCGGCGCCGGCGCCGATGACCACGGCGACGCGGTCGATGCCGGTCTCGGCCAGCCGGTCGAGCACGTGCCCGATCATCGACCGGCCGGCGATCTCGTGCAGCGTCTTGGGCAGGGCCGACTTCATGCGCGTGCCCTTGCCGGCGGCCAGCACCAGGGCAGCGGCTCGACTGTCACTCATGTGGCGAGCACCGGCAGAGGTTGATCGACTGGCGCGGAAAACTGCCATAAAGCCGGGGCGGACGCCACGGGCTTTGCCGCGAGCCCCGCCCGGGCGACGGCGCGATCAAGGCGGCAGGGCGTAGGCCGGCTGCTCGCCGTCGCCGTCGATTCTGGCGCTGGTCAGATGCCCGATCGCCCCGCCGAGATCGGTGTCCTGCTGGATCCGCACCGGCAGCGGGTGGATGCCGTCGAACAGCGGCGCGAACCAGAAGGTCATGGTCCTCTCGCCGCTCGCCAGCCCGCCATAATCGGTCTGCTTCCGGCGGCCAAGCAGGTTCTCGATGCTGAGGTCGCAGACCGTCGCCTTGCCGGAATAGGCGGAGAGCCTGGAGCGCGGCAGCTCGCCCTCGCCGAGCGCCTCGAAGACGGCGTCGAAGCGCCTGCGGCCGTCGAATACCGGCAGCCTAACCGCGCAGGACCCGGGCCGGGTTACCGCGCGCGCGGCGCTGAGCACGCCGGACGCGATGTCGATGGCGCCCTGCATCTCTTCCGGCGGCACGTCGGGGGGTTTGCGGCTGGGCTGGGCGCTCACGATCACCGGACGGCCATCCGGGAATTCGAGCGTGGTCCAGCGCCGCTTGCCGCGCCAGCTGCTCTCCGTGTGCGCCCGCTCCGGTACCAGCCCCGCCTCCCGCACCCGACCCTCGGAGCGGACGCGGAGGGACCAGGGCAGGATATAGCGCATCAGGCCTTCCACCTTGCTCGACAGGTCGAGCCGGTAGCCGTCGCAGCCGAGCGCGAGGTCGATATTGAGGTCGACCGCGTGGATCCCGCCGAGATAGACCGCATAGACCAGGTGAACCGTCCTGCCGGCCGACGGGTCGGGACACTCTTTCGCGGTTGCCGGCGCCGCGACGGCAGCCGCCAGCAGCAACGCCTGTGTCACACGCCTGAGTAGATTCATGGATCGGTCTGCACTCGCGCCACTTGCTCTTCCAGAGCGGAAACTGGACCGCGAACGACCGGCGCGCAACCCCCGGAGTCGCGCAGTTTCTTGACACCGCGGAGCGGCCGGCCCTATACCCGCCCGTCCCCGGGGCGCGTAGCTCAGCGGGAGAGCGCTCGCCTCACACGCGAGAGGTCGCTGGTTCAATCCCAGCCGCGCCCACCACCGGACCCCTACGCGGCTCTTGCGCTCTCGATCACCACCAGCGCGCGCACCTCGATGCTCTCGCGCGGCGGCGCGTCGGGCGGCGTCTCGGCGTAGGAGAACGCGCCGTGCGGTGTGAAGCGCGCGCGGCCGTCGTCGATGCTGTCCCAGCCCTTGATCAGCAGGACCTCGTCGGGCGTCATCTCCGGCGCGTAGTACCAGCGCTGCCCCGGCGCGTGGGCGAGCTGGTAGATCTCGCCGACCCGGTCGGGGAAGACCTGGTCGGTGGCGAGGAGCTGCGCGGGCGCGACGGAGGACGCGTCGGCGACCGCCAGCGGCGAGCGCCGCACCGGCCCCGATATCGGCCGCCACACATTGACCTGGACGACATGCGCCCCGCTGTCGGCGAGCCGCTTCGCTTCGTCCTCGCCCAGTATGTCGGCGACGCGCTGCGGGCCGCTCTTCACCGTGTAGTCGACATGGACGCGGATGGCGGGGCCGCGCAGCCCGTCCGGGTTGGCGGCGCCGGTCTCGCTGTCCGACCGCCTCGTGGCGTCGAACACCACGGTCCGGTCGGTGTCGAAGCGCTCGTTGAGCAACGCCTCGATCTCCATGTAGTAGCGGGTCTCGATCGCCCTGTCGTCGTAGAGATCGGCGACCGCCGTCGCGTGGCGATGCAGCTCGAACCCCTCGCGGTCGACCGACAATTCGCCGGCGAGCGGGCGCATGTCGGCGATGGGGACGGCGACCGCCTCGGTCTCGAAGAACAGCTTCTGCACGCCGCCGGTCAGCGCCGCCGAGTGGAAGACCGGCTTGGCGTCCTGCGGCACGATGAAGGTGAGCGGCGCCACCACGTCGGCGCCAACCGGGTCGGCCTGCATCGTCTGGGTCATTCTCTGGTTCCCCCACCGTCCGCGCCGTTTCACAATGCACTATAGCCCTGCCGGTCGGTTTGCCTAGGCCGGCCGGATCCGGAGGGATGTCATGGGTTTCATGGTCGATGTCGTGCTGCCGCTGGCGCTCGCCTTCATCATGCTGGCGCTCGGGCTCGGGCTCACCTTCGACGACTTCGCCCGGGTGGTGCGCCGTCCGCGAGACTTCGCGCTCGGCGCGGTGTGCCAGATCGTCGTGCTCCCAGCGGTCGCCTTCGCGCTGGCCAGCATCTGGCCGATGGCGCCGGAGCTCGCGCTCGGGCTGATGATTATCGCCGCCGCGCCGGGCGGGGTGACGTCGAACATCCTGACCGCGTTCGCCCGCGGCGACGTCGCGCTCTCGATCTCGCTGACCGCGGTGATCAGCCTGCTGAGCGTGATCACCATCCCGGTCATCGTGGTCTTCTCCTACGCGCGGTTCCTTGGGGAGCAGGCGGCCAAGGACATCTCGGTCGCCGGGACCGCCATCGGCGTGTTCCTGATCGTCGCCGTGCCGGTGCTGATCGGCCTCATGATCCGCCGCTTCGCCGAGGGCTTCGCGCTTCGCGTGGAGCCGTCGGCGCGGAAAGTATCGGCGGTGCTGTTCGTGCTGGTGCTGGCCGGCGCGATAATCCAGGAACGGGCCAACATCGTTCCCTATTTCGCGGAGGCCGGTCTGGTCACCCTGGTGCTCAACCTCGCGATGATGGCCATCGCCTGGGGGCTCGCGCGGATGTTCGCCACCGGCCCCACCCAGCGCGTCGCGATCGCCATCGAATGCGGGCTGCAGAACGGGACGCTCGCCATCGCCGTCGCGGTGCTGCTGTTCGGCGGCGGGCTGGCGACTGTGCCGGCGGCGACCTACAGCCTGATCATGTTCGCCACCGCGTTGATCTACATCGCTCTCCTGCGGCGCGGCTCTTCCTAGAGGGAGAGCCCGGCAGCGCGTCAATACTGGCCGTGCGGCTCCAGCCCGAAGCGGTACTGGCCGATCATCGACATTACCGCGTCGTGGTTGAGGCTGATATGCGCCGCCGCGCTGTGGATGTCCCGCCAGGCGCGCGGGATGGGGTGGCTTGCCTGCATCGACCGCCCGCCGGCGGCGGCGAGGATCAGGTCGATCGCGGCCACCGCCTGATGGGTCATGAAGGACTGGCTGCGCCGGTTGCGCATGCGGGTCTCCAGGGACACCGCGCCGTTGGCGGCGGCCTCCTGCTGGGTCTCGGCGATATCGCGATAGGCGACGACGAGGCAGGAATCGACCAGCGCCTCGGCCTCGCCCACGCGTTTCTGGACGGTCTGGTAGTCCGAGACCCTGTTGCCGCCGGCGATCACGGCGCCGCGGGTCTGGCGGGCGCGGTTCTGGTCGACGAACAGGTCGATGGCGCCCCGCGCGGCGCCCACCGGCGGCACCGCCAGCGCGTAGGGCACGCAGGCCAGCATGGGGATGCGGTAGATCGGGTTGTCGTGCGCCGGCAGCCCGGGCGCGTTCCCCGCCATCGCCGCGGCGAAGGGGAGCACGCGGCGCGCCGGCACGAACGCATCGTCGACCAGCACGTCGTAGCTCCCGGTCGCGGCGAGGCCGACATTGTCCCAGCTCTCCCAGTCGATGCGATAGTCGCTGCTGGGGATCAGGACGAAGGCGGGCGCCGTTCCGTCGCCCGAGGCGGTCGGGAGCGAGGCGCCGCACAAATTCCAGTCGGCATGCGGGCAGCCGCTGGAAAACCTGAACCGTCCGGAGAGACGAAACCCGCCATCCACCGCGGTCGCGGTTCCGGCCGGCGCGTAGGACCCCGAAATGGCGACCGCTCGGGACTCGCTCCAGATCTCGTCCTGGAACTCCTCGGGGAACAGGGTGAGCGCCCAGTTGTGGATCATGTAGAGACCGCACACCCAGGCGGTCGAGGCGCAGGCGGCGCCCAGCGCCGAACTCACGTCGATCACCGTCTCGTAGCCGTGCTCCCAGCCGCCATAGCGCCGGGGCTGCAAAGCGAGGTGGATGCCGGTGTCCTTGAACGCCTCGATCACCTCGTCGGCGATCTTGCGGTCGCGCTCGCCGGCGAGCGCGTTCTCGCGCACCAAGGGCAGCATCGCCGCTATGCGGGCGTTGATCTCGTCGCGGTCGGGTATGGGCTGGAAGACTGACTGTCGCGTCGCCAAGTTCCTGCTCCTCGAAGGGCGTCCTCGAACGATCCGCCGCGCGCTCGCCGAGGTCAAGCGCCCGGCGTTCTTTCGACCCGGCAATTCGTGCATATTCGGGCCGATTCCGCGGCACAGGCACGGAGGGAAGAAGGATGGACGGCAAGATCGCGCTCGAGGAGCATTTCGCGATCCAGGATACGTTGAGCGACTCGGCGGGCTACCTGCCGCCGGATACCTGGGAGGAGCTAAGCGGCCGGCTCTTGGACATCCACGACCGGCGCGTCCGGGAGATGGACGCGCACGGGATCGAGATCATGATCCTGTCGCTCAACGCGCCGGCGATTCAGGGTATCCACGACCGCGCCGAGGCCGTCGCGCTCGCCGGGAAAGCGAACGACTTCCTTGCGGAGGCGGTCGCCAAGCGCCCCGACCGGTTCCTCGGCTTCGCCGCGCTGCCGATGCAGGACCCCGGCGCCGCGGCGCGGGAGCTGGAGCGCTGCGTGACGGAGCTCGGCTTCGTGGGCGCCAACGTGAACGGCTTTTCCCAGGTCGACGAGCCCGACACGGCGGTCTATTACGACCTGCCCCAATACCGCGATTTCTGGGCCACGGTCGAGGCGCTCGACGCGCCGTTCTACCTGCATCCGCGCAACCCGCTGCCCAGCATGGCGCAGATCTACGAGGGCCATCCCTGGCTGCTCGGCCCGACCTGGGCGTTCGGCCAGGAGACCGCCGTGCATGCGCTGCGGCTCATGGCATCCGGCCTGTTCGACGAACACCCCGGCATCCAGATCGTGCTCGGGCATATGGGCGAGGGCCTGCCGTTCAGCATCTGGCGCTGCGACAACCGCAACAGCTGGACCAACGCGCCCCCCGCCTACCCGGCCAAGCGCAAGCTCGCCGAGTACCTGCAGGAGAACTTTTACATCACGACCTCCGGCAATTTCCGCACCCAGAGCCTGGTGGACACCATGCTGGAGCTGGGGTCGGACCGCATCATGTTCTCCGTCGATTGGCCGTTCGAAAACGTCGACGGCGGGGCGAAGTGGTTCGACGAGGTGACGATCTCGGAGGCCGACCGGCGCAAGATCGGCCGCACCAACGCGGTCCGGCTGTTCAAGATCGGGGAGTAAAGGGAGAGTCAGCCCGCGGCCCGGATCGCGCGCCAGATGCGCTCCGGGGTCAGCGGCATTTCAAGATGCGCCACGCCGTACTCGCGGAGCGCGTCGGTGGCGGCGCTCAGGATCGCCGCCGTCGCCGGGGTGGTTCCGGTCTCGCCCGCCCCCTTGACGCCGAGCGGGTTGCTCTCCGTCGGACGCCCGTCGACGGTTCCCGAGAACGATGGCAGGTCGTCGGCGCGCGGCAGGCAGTAATCCATGAGCGAGCCGGTGAGTAGCTGCCCGGAGGCAGGGTCGTGGACGGTGCGTTCGAACAGCGCTTGGCCGATGCCCTGGGCGATGCCGCCATGCACCTGGCCCTCGACGATCGCCGGGTTGATGACGCGCCCGACATCGTCGACGGTGGCGTAGCGGATCACGGACAGAGCCCCGGTCTCGGGGTCGATCTCGACCTCGCAGGCCGCCGCGCCGTTGGGGTGGGCGTGCAGCCGGGACGCGACCTCCTCGGTGGCGGCGAGCGGCGCCTCGGCGGCGAGATCGAACAGCCCGATGGAACGGTCGGTGCCGAGCACGGTGAACCGGCCCCCGGCATAGCCGATATCGGCGGTGGCGGCCTCCAGGACGCGCGCCGCCGCCTCGCGCCCCTCGTCCACGATCCGCCGCGCGGCCCGGTAGAGTATGGTGCCGCCGAGCCGCATTGACCGGTCGGCGTGGGAGCCCGAGCCGTCGACCGCCCGGTCGGTGTCGCCGAACACGATCCCGACGCTCTCTATGGGAATCTCCAGCGTCTCCGCGACCACCTGGGCGAAGCTGGTCTCGTGCCCCTGGCCGGAGGCCTGGGTGCCGATCGCCGCCTCGACCCTGCCGTCCGGCCGGACCGCGACATCGGTCCGCTCATAGGGCGCGGCGCCGGGCGATTCGAGATAGGCGACGGCGCCGATCCCGGCCCGCCTGCCGCGCGCGGAAGCGGCTTCGCGCCTGGCCGGGAAACCGTCCCAGTCGATGTCCCGCAGCGCCGCCTCGAAATTCTCGCCGAACGCACCCGAGTCATAGTCGAGCCCGAGCCCGGAGCGGTAGGGCAGCGCGGACGGGGCGATCAGGTTGCGCCGGCGCAGCGCCGCCCGGTCCATCCCCGCCTCGTCGGCGGCGAGGTCGATCAGGCGCTCGACGATCTGCGTCACCTCCGGCCGCCCGGCGCCGCGATAGACCGAGACCGGGATGGTGTTGGTGAACACGCCCTGCACCGTGACGTGCATCGCCGGGATGTCGTACGGCGGCCCGGCCATCTTGAGCAGGTTGGAGAGGACCGCGAAGGAGATCGGGTACGCCCCGACATTGCCGAGATAGTCGATCCTGAGCCCCGCGATCCTGCCCTCGGCGTCGAGCGCCAGCGCGCCTTCGGTGCGGATGTCGCGCGCGTGGTAGTCGGAGAGGAAGGTCTCGCCCCGGCTCGCGGTCCACTTGACCGGGCGGGCCGCGCGCCGCGCCGCCCAGAGCAGCAGCGGATACTCGTTGCCGCAGGCCGACCGCACGCCGTAGCCGCCGCCGACATCGCCGGAGACGATGCGGACGCGCTCCCGGCCGACGCCGAAGGCGGCGGCGATCGAGCGCTGGAAGCGGTGGACGCCCTGGCTCGGCACATGCAGCGTATAGCGTCCCGACCCGGGATCGAACTCGCCGAGCGCGGATTTGGGCTCCATCGGGCAGCCGTAGATCCGGTGGTTGTGCAGCACGAGCCAGACGGTGCGGCGGGCCGCCCGGAATGCCGCCTCGCACGCCCGGGCGTCGCCCGCCTCGGCGCGGAGGCAGACATTGCCGCCGTCCCACAGCCGGGGCGCGTCGGGCCCCGCGGCGGCGAGCGCGTCGGTCACCGCCTTCAGGGGCTCGTAGTCGACAGCGATCCGCTCCAGCGCATCGAGCGCGGCCGCGCTCGTCTCGGCCACCGCGACGGCCACGATCTGGCCGACATGGCGCACCCGGTCGGCAGCGATCGGCGGCGGCCCGGGCAGCGGCGAAAGCTGCTCTTCCGTCAGCCCCGGCCGGGTGGGATCGAGGTGGTCGACCGGGGTGTGGAACTGGAGCAGCGGCAAAAGCCCGTCCGCCGCGTAGTCCCGCCCGGTCAGCACCGCGAGCACGCCCGGCAAGGTCGCGGCCCCGGCGCAATCGATCCCCCGGATATCGGCATGGGCGTGCGGCGAGCGCAGGAACGCTGCATGGGCCTGTCCGAGGGCATTAACGTCGTCGCTGAAACGGCCCCCGCCGGTCAGCAGCCGGCGGTCTTCCCGGCGCGGGATGCGTTCGCCGATCAGGCGCTGCGCCATCGGTCAGGCCGGCGCGGGCTCGGCGGGCGCCAGGTGGCGGAGCTGCGGCGCGACCCGCTCCATGAACAGCCGCATCGAGCGCTCGCGATGCGCGCGGGTCGCCCAATCCTTGCCGGTGACGATCAGGAAGGTGCCGAAGCCGCCCGACCCGTCGTGGAACCGCGCGATCTTCTCGGCGACCGAATCGGCGTCGCCCAGAAAGTAGAACCCGGCCTCGACCAGCGCCTCGATGCCGTGCTCGTTGTTGGGAACGTGGAGGCCATAGACCTTGTCGAGCATCCTGAGGAAGCCGCGCTCGGCCTGGAAGCCGATCTCGTGCGTCACGGCGGGGCGCAGGTCCTCGATCGCCTGGCGCTCGCTGTCGGCGATGTAGACGATGCGGGACGCCGCGATGTTGCGGCGGGAGTCGCGCAAGCCGGCCGCCTCTGCCGCCGCCGCGTAGAGGTCGGCCTTCGGCTTCAAGCGCTCCGCCGATTCGAGAAAGGCGGAGATCAGCGTGTAGCCGCGCGCCCCGGCGATGCCGAGCATGTCCTCCGAGTCGGTCGCCGTCGCCATCGGCATGCCCCGGCCGGCGAAGGGCTTGGGCAGCGCGACCACGCCTCTCCCCCGCCAGTACCTGCCGTCCCAGTCGAAGGGCTCGTCGGTCGCCCAGCATTTCAGGACGAAGTCGAGGGCCTCATGCAAGCGCTCGTGGCGGTCCTCGAAGCTCAGCCCGCGCTCTTCCGAGAACAGCGGCAGCGGGAAGCCGGAGCCGAAGCCGAAGATGTAGCGCCCGCCGGTCAGGTGGTCGGTCACCGCCGCCTGGATCGCCACGTCGACGGGGTGGTGCAGGTGGATCAGCTTCACCGCCGCGCCCATGCGGATGCGGCTGGTGAGCCCGGCCGCCTTGCACATCATCAGATCGGGCGCGGGGATGGTGTCGATGCGGCCGATATAGGGCGGCTCGCCGTGATGCTCGCTGATATACGCGACGCCGAAGCCGAGCCTGTCGGCAAGCACGATCTCGCGGATGTCCTCGTCATAGGTCCGGGCGGCGCTGGTATGCGGCCGGATGCCGTTGGAGAAGATGCCGAATTCCATGGACCGCTTCAGCTCTTCGGCGGGTCGATCGGACCGCCGGCGTCGATCCAGGCCTGGATGCCGCCCGCGAGATGGGCGACCGGGGCGAGCCCCATGTCGTCGGCGGTCTTGGCCGCCAGCGCCGACCGCCAGGCGCCGGCGCAGTAGAACACGAAGGTCCTGTCCTCGGCGAAGAACGGCTTGTGATAGGGGCTCTCGGGGTCGATCCAGAACTCCAGCATGCCGCGCGGGACATGCCGCGCGCCGGCGATCCGGCCGGTCTTCGCGAGTTCCCTTATATCGCGGAGGTCGACGAACACCACGTCGTCCTTGCCGTGCAGCGCGAGCGCGTCGTCGACTTCCAGCTTGTCGACCTGGGCGTCGGCCTCGGCGACCAGCGCCATGACGGATTTGCGGATGGTCTGGGGCATGGATCCTCCGGGTCGGGCAGTGCGGCCACACTGTGATCTGCGGGCCGCGCGCTGTCCACAGCGGGCGGGGCTAGCCCGTGTGCTCGGCGATGAAGTCGCGCGCCTCGGCGATCACCTCGTCGGTGATGAACATGTGGCCGCGGTCGGCGTAGCGGCGGAAGCGATAGGGCGCGCCCGCCGCCTCCAGCGCATCGGCCATGCGCAGCACCTGCTCGATGGGGATCGAGGGGTCGTCGTCCGAATGGAGGATGAGCTGCGGCGCGTTGTCGGGCGCCACATGGCGGATGGGGGAGGCGTATTCGCGCGCGTCCGGGAAGGGCTCGCCGGGCGGCGCCCAGCCCGCGCCCCAGTCGAGGCTCACGATATCGTAGGCGCCCGACACCGAGACCGCGGCCCGGAAGCTCGCGGGGTAGTCGTCCCAGCCGCCGGTCTTGGGAAATCGGCCCTCGCCGAGCGTCGCCGCGAGCGAGGCGAGATGCCCGCCGGACGACATGCCGATGAGAAAGATCCTGCCCGGGTCGAGGCCGTATCTGTCGGCATTGGCGTGGACCCAGCGGATTGCGCAGAGCACGTCCTGGTACGCCGCCGGCGCCGGCGAGCAGGTGACCAGCCGGTAGTCGATGCTCATCGCGAAGAACCCGAAACCGGCCCATTGCCGGACATCGATGGCGCCGGTGTCGTGCCGCGTCCCGAAATACCAGCGCCCGCCATGGATCGAGAGGACGACGGGCAGCCTGCCCTCCGCCTCCGGCCGGGCGATGTCGGCGAGCAGCGATGCGCCGTGGACGTAGCCGTAGACGACGGTTTCCATCGCGTGTTCCGTCATCGCCGCGCGAACCGATCGAGCCGCACCTTCCCCTCGATGGAGACGTAGCGGAGCGCCGGCGGCAACCACCCGGCGGCAATCTCGTCGAGCAACTCGTCCGTCAGGTCGCCGGCGCCGGGCGGGACGGGCAGGACCAGCCAGACCCGCGCGGGCGTGTTGCGGACCGTGGAGATTGTTATGCCGTCCGCCACGACGATCCCCCAGCTTCGCAGCATCGGCGCGGGAGCGGCCTCGAACCGCGCCATGAACACCGGGTCGCGCGAGATCCAGTCGAGCGGGGCGTAGCGCGGATCGCCATAGGTCTCGCCGAACGCCTTGATCTCGGCGTAGGGGGACGCCGTCTCGGCGTAGCGCGGCGACGGCAGGACGAGGTGGGTGACGGTATCGGTGTTCTGGACCGCAGCCACGGTCTTTCCCGCCGGCAGGGCGATGCCGAGTGAGCCCAGCATCGCCGTCGCATCGGCGACCAGCCGGTCGGCGAAGACAGGGTCCGACCACGCCCTGGCGACGAGGCGCCCGACGATGGGGCTGTGCCGGCTCACTCGCTGAGGCCGAGCACGTTCCACTGCGCGTCCTCGCCGGCGGCGCCCATCAGCACCTTGCCGCAGGCCTGGGCGATCTCGTCGGCGAGCAGGATGTGCTGGGTGCCCGAGTGGATGTCGCGGTAGCAGCGCTGCAAGTCGCTCCGCCTGAGCGACACCCCGCGCGAGGCGCGGTGGGCGAAGGTCGAGAGATCGGAGATCACGTCGTGGATGTGGCGCATGGCGAGCCGGATCAGGGCGATCTGCTCGATACTGCCCTGGCGGTTGCGGGCGAAGCTCTCCGACAGGTCCTCCCAGGCCTGGTAGACCAGGGCGCGGGCGGCGCGGTACTTCGCCTCGGCCTCGCCATAGGCGTGCTGGAAGCCCGCCCCGTCCTGCATGCGGCCGAAGGCGTCGACGCGGCTGCGCGCGAGCGCCGCGATCTCGTCGAGCGCGCGCCTGCCGACGCCGAGCGCCCAGCTGGTGTGGCCCCAGGTGGTCGAGGCCACCAGACCGGCGCCGTATTGCGGCCCGCCGCGCCGCTGGGTCGGGTTGTCGAACTTGTAGCAGCACGCCGCCGGCACGAAGAGCTCGTCCTCCTTCAGCGTGTAGTCGAAGCTGCCGGTGCCCCTGAGCCCGTGCACGTCCCAGTTGCCGGTGAGCTCGATCGTGTCCTTGGGGTGATGGCAGAGCACGATGTCGGGGTGGCCGTGCTCGTCGATGCGCATCTCGCCGCCGTCCGTGAGGAAGCAACCCGAATGCACCCAGTCGGCGTGCTGGATGCCGCTCGCATACCCCCAATTGCCCCAGATCACGTAGCCGCCATCCGCCTCGCGCGCATAGCCACGCGGCACCCCCTGCCCGGCCATCGTGGAGTTGCGGCCGCCGGGGTAGACGATCTCCACCCCCGCGTCGGGCAGGAACGGGCCGGCGGATGCGCCCATCACGCCGTTGACCATCAGGCACCAGCCGGCCGAGCCCTCGACGCGGGAGACCAGCTCGACGATCTCCATCGCCTCGACGAAGGGAAGCTCCGCCCCGCCGGCCGCCTTGGGGATCAGGAAGGAGTAGAGCCCCTGCGCCCGCATCGCCTCGGCCACCCGGTCGGTCTGGTGGTAGAGCCGCTCGGCTTCGTCGGCATCGGCCTCGATCGCCGGCAGCAGGTCGATCGCCGCCTGCCTGAGACCCGCAAAGGAGCGGTCCGGTTGCGCGTCCATGGCTCGCTGCCTCCCTGCCCCCTGCCCGGCTGGAAGACTGCACCCGGCCGCGCGCGCTGTCCAATGCTCCGCCGGTCGGGGTCAGAATCCGAACAGGATTTCGGGCAGCCAGGTCGCCGTGACCGGGTAGAACGCCACCATCAGCAGCGTCAGCAGCTGCGCCGCCACGAACGGCGCCACCCCCTTGTACATGTCGCCATAGGTCATCTCGCGCGGCGCGATCGATCGCAGGTAGAAGATCGAGGGCGCCATCGGCGGGGTGAGATAGGAGGTCTGCAGCACGATGCAGACCATCACCCCGAACCACAGCGGGTCGATCTCGGAGGCGCGGATGATCGGGTCGGAGATCGGCAGCACGATGATCAGCACCGAGATCCAGTCGAGCACGAAGCCGAGGATGAAGACCACCAGCAGGAACAGGAGGATGATCTCGAGCTGGCCGAGCCGGTGGCCCTCGATGAGCTCGGCGACCAGCTCGTCGCCGCCATGGATGATGAAGATGCTGGCGAACAGCACGCCGCCGATGACGATCAGCATGACCATGGAGGTGATCTTGATGGTCTGCGCCAGCGCCTTGGCGAGGATGTCGAAGGAGAACTGCCTGTAGGCGATGCTGAGCAGCACCGAGCCCGTCGCCCCCACCGCGGCCGCCTCGGTGGGCGCCGCGATGCCGGCGAAGATGCTGCCGAGCACGGCGAGGACCAGAAGCGCCGCCGGGACCAGCGCGGTCAGCAGGAGCCACAGCTTCTCGCCCAGCGTCGCGTCGATCTCCGAGGGGTCGACCCCGGGACCGGCATCGCGCTGGATCGCGCAGCGCCCGACGATATAGAGCAGGAACAGCGCCACCATCACCCCGGCGGGAATCATGATCCCGGCGAACAGGTCGCCGACCGACATCTCGGTGATCGAGGCGTAGACGATGATTACCACCGAAGGCGGGATCGTGGTGCCGAGCGAGCCGCCTGCGCACACCGTGCCGGCGGCGAGGTCCTTGCGGTATCCGGTGGCCATCATCGCCGGCACGGCCATCAGCCCGACCACGATCTCGACCGCGCCGACCACGCCGGAAGACGCGGCGAAGATGCCGCACATGACGATGGTGGTGATCGCGAGCCCGCCGCGGAAGCCGCCGAACCAGACCTTGATGGCGTCGAACAGCTTTGCCGCGATGCCGGAGCGCTCCAGCATCGCGCCCATGAACACAAATAGCGGGATCGCCGCGAGCACGAAGTTCGAGGTGACGTCGTACAGCCGGCTGTGGAACTGGATGGGCAGGTTCATCCCGTAGGCGAAGATGCCGAACACGAAGGCCGTCGCGATCAGGCTGAACGCCACCGGTATCCCGGCGAACACCAGGACGAACAAAGCCGGGAACATGAAGACGGCGAGCGAGATGTCCATGCGCCTACGCCGTCACGTCGTCGGCGTGTTCGAGCGGCGAGGGCTCCAGCCCCATGAGGCTGCGCCAGTGGCGGATGAACTCCGCGAGACACTGGAATATCAGCGAGACGAAGCCGATCAGGATGCCGCCATAGAGCGGCCAGATCAGCGGCTTCCACGGGCTGACCGGTTCGAGCGCGTCCGTCAGATAGGCCTCCAGCCACCCGTTGAAGGCGCCCAGGATCAGGCAGGCGAGCGCAGGGAACACCAGCAGCAGGTAAACGAACAGGTTGATCAGGTCCTGGTTCCGGCGCGGCAGCCGGGTCGACAGGAAGTCGATCCGGATGTGGCCGTTGCGGCGCAGCGTGTAGCCGGCGGCAAACAGAAAGCCGACGCCGTTCAGCATGTAGGCGATGTCATAGGCCCACAGCGTCGGCGCCCCGAACACGCGGCGCGAGATCACCTCGTACAGCATGTCCGCGATCATCACGAAGAGAAACGCCATCGCGATGGCGGCGAGGAGATCGTTGACGCGATCGATCGCGCGCAGGAACGAGGTCATCGGGAATCCGCGGTCGCAGGGTCGCGCGGGACGGGGGCCCGCCCCGCGCGTTCCAGCGGTCTCTCGGCCTAGTTATGCCGGTAGACGCCGTACTTCTTGTAGCGGTCGTAGAACGCCCAGTAATTGCCCGAGATCCGCTCCATCCAGTCGTTGCCCTTGGCCTTCTGCTTCTTGGCCTGCTCGGCACACCAGGCGCGGCCCAGCTCCTCGATCTTGGCCTGAGCTTCGGGCGTGAGGGTGATGAACTCGTTCTTGCCGGCGAGCAGCTTCTCCATCGCGTCGAAGTCCTGCGCACCCATGGACATGGCCGTCTGGAAGGCCGAGAGCTCGCCCGCGGCGCTAATCAGGTCCCTGGTCCGCTTGGACATCTTGTTCCAGGTTTCCAGCCTGAAGACCGCTTCGTTCATGTGCGACGGGCTGTGCAGACCCGGCATGATGATGTACTTGGCGACCTTGTGGAAACCGAGCTTGATGTTGGTCGCGGGGGTGACGAACTCCGTCGCGTCGACCACCCGGCGCTCCAGCGCGGTGTAGATTTCCGGTCCGGGAATCACCGTCGCCGAGGCTCCGAGCGACTTGAGGATCTCGGCCCACGGTCCGGCGGTGCGGATCTTCATGCCCTTGAGGTCGGCGATGTTCTGCACCCGCTTGTGCGAATGCAGCAGGAACTCGGACGAACCCATGCCGGTCAGCACCGGATGAAGCTGCTGCGTCTTGCGGCGGAACTCCTCCAGCAGCTTGGTGCCGTCGCCGGCGATGTACCAGTGCATGAACTGTTCCATCGGCATGCCGCCCGGCACGTTGCCGAACACGCCGTTCGCCGGGTCCTCGTTCACCTGGTAGCCGGGATAGTTGTAGGAGATGTCCGCCGTGCCCTTCTGCACCGCCTTCAACCCGTCGAAGGCGCCTGCGATCACGCCGACGCTGAAGCCCTTGATCTTGACCTCGCCGTTGGTGAACAGCTCGACCGCATCGATGAATTTCTTGTGGTAGTTGTTCCAGAAGCCGCCCTTGGCCGAGACGTAGGACGTCATCTTGAACTCGTATTTCTGGGCCTGCGCGGCGCCCGCCGAAACGCCCAACGCGAGCGCGACCGCTCCGACGGCAACCGTCAGATGCCTGAAACCGATCATCCCGGGTTCCTCCCCATGTCAAGTGGATACGTATCCGGGCCGATTATAGCCACAGAGCGCCTTCCATACACAACGCCCGCGGATGCCGGCGACGAGCCGCGTTGTGCGCCGGGCGGAATCGGGGCACCATCCCCGGATCATGACGCAGCCAGGGACGCAACCGGTCGAAGCCCGCGATGTCGAGCGCCTGCGCGAGAAGCGCCGGCGGGACTCGGAGCGCGGGCGGTGGCGCGCGGTCGAGGAGGACTTCGAGTCCGGGCTCAGGAACCACTGGTACGCGGTCGCGCCGGCGAGCGAGCTGGCCGACGCCAACCCGTTGCCGCTGCGCCGCATGGGCGAGGACCTCGTCTTGTGGCGCGACGCCCAGGGCGGGCTTCATTTGTTCGCCGATCGCTGCGCGCACCGGGGCGCCCGGCTGTCGCTCGGCGCAGTGGTCGGGGACCGGCTGTGCTGCCGCTATCACGGCTGGGCCTATGACGGCACCGGCCAGTGCGTCGCGATCCCGTCCGAGGGCGGCGCCTGCGAGCTCGCGCGGGAGGCAAGCGTGCGCGCCTACCCCGTCGAGGAGCATGGCGGGGTGGTGTTCGCCTGGTTCGACGGCGACGGGCGGCCGCCCGACCGCGCTTGCCCCAACCCGGCGGAGCTCGAAAGCCCGGAATGGAGCGGCTTCATCGTGCCGCATGAATGGCAGGGCGTCGGCTGGTTCCGCGTGCTGGAGAACCTGGTCGACCCGATTCACGCGCCGTTCCTGCACGCTGGCACCTACACCATGGGGCATGGCGCGCTGCAGGACGTGATCGCGGTCGAGGACCGGGACGACGGGCTGTTCGTCAAGCGCGAGGGCCAGGAGCTGGTGAGCTTCGACTACAGCACCTATCACTTCCCCAACTGGTGCGAGGTCGACGTGCCCTATCCCTGGTCGGCGGGACCCGGCGGGGCGATGCGGGTGCTGGTCTTCGTCACCCCGATCGACGCCGGGGCGACCCAGATCTACATGGTGCGCAAGCGCCGGATCACCGGCTGGAAGTGGTGGATCTGGTGGACCCTCTGGCATCTCCGGCTGCGCCGCAAGATGTACGACGTGCTCGACGGGGACGAGGCGGCGCTCGCCTCGCAGCGCAACCGCGCCGCGCTCGACGGCGAGTTCCTGGCCCAGTCGGATCTCGGCATCGTCCGCATGCGCCGGCTGTTCGCCGACGCCCGCGACCGGCTCGCGCGCTGACATGACGGGCGGGGACGACCGGGACCTCGCGATCGAGGGGCTCGCGCTCGAACGCGGCACAAGCTCGCACACCCGGTTTCGCACCGTCGAGCTCGCCGACGGGAGCTGGGTCGAGATTCGGGCGTCGGTCGTCCGGGGCGCCGAGCCGGGCCCGGTGTTCTATGTCGGCGCGGCCTTCCACGGCGACGAGATCGCCGGCACGCAGATCGTCGGCCGCTTCGCGCGCGGTCTCGACCCGGCGGCGCTGCGCGGCACGCTCATCGCGGTGCCGGTGCAGAACCCGCTCGCCTTCCAGGTCCAGCACCGCTTCTTCGTCGGCCACATGCTGAAATCGCCGATGGACCAGAACCCGGCCGACCCCTGGGCCGCCTTCCCGGGCGACGCCGACGGCAACACCGCCTCGGCGATCGCGCACGCGATCTACCACCGGCTGATGCGCCACGCGGATTTCATGATCGACGTGCACACGCCGACCACCGGCGGGCGCTACGCGCCGTTCGCCTTCCTGCCGCCGACGCGCTGCAGCGCTGTGGTCGGCGAGGCCGAGGCGCTCGCCCGCGCCTTCGGCGCCGACTACATCCTCGCCAACGACAGGGGCATGTATGTCGGCGACCGGAACCCGCATGTCGTGCTGGGCGAGCGCGGCATCCCGGCCTTCGGCATCGAGATCGGCGAGGGCGGGCGCATCGACGGCGCCGAAGTCGCGCTCGGGGTGCGCGGCATCGCCAACGTGCTGCGCAAGGTGGGCATGCTGGACGGTGCGGTCTGGCAGTCGGGGCGCAACCTGGTGATCCGTACCATGGACGTGATCCGCGCGCGCCGGGCCGGCGTGCTGACGCTCCATGTCGAGCTCAACGACGAGGTCGCGCCGGGCCAGCACGTGGCCACGGTCACCGATCCGTTCGACGAGCCGGTCGAGCGGATCGTCGCTCCGCGCGGCGGCCCGGTGGTGCGCATCGCGACTCTGCCCACGGTGACCACCGGCGAGCGCGTGGTCCAGCTCGGCGTGCCGCGTTAGCGCCGATGGATTTCCGCGAAGCGATCGTCGACGAAATCCGCCGCTCGGACGCGATCGTCGAGGATTTCGCGGCGCTCACCGCCTGCGGCGGGCGCCTCGTCGGCTCGGACGGCGAGAAGACGGCGGCGCGCCTGCTGGAGGCCCGTCTGGCCGCAATCCCCGGCGCCGCCGTCTCGGCGCACGAGTTCGGCTACACGCGCTGGACCAATCTCGGCTACGCGCTCGCGCGGATATCTCCCGGACCGGCGCTGGATCTCCCGTGCCACCCGCTGGTCGGCTCGGAGGGAACGGCGGGCGTGGACGGCGAGGCGGTCGATCTCGGCCGCGGCGCGGCAGAGGATTTTCGGCGCCTCGGCGAACGGGTGCGGGGCAACTTCGCCCTGGTGCGCCACGAATACCCGTTCTCCCGCGACACCATCCACCGGCGGATCAAGTTCCGCCACGCGCTGGAAGGCGGCGCGGCGGGGTTCATCGTGGCCAACCCGATGCCGGAGGCCGGGCTGGTGACCGGCGGCGTCTGGCAGGAGACCGGGCCCAACATGCCCGCGATCGGCGTCGACCATGCGACCGCGCAGGCGATCGCCGGCGCCCGGATCCGTCTCGCGGTCGACAACCGGCGCGAGGCGGATGTCGGCCGCAACCTGATCGCCGAGATCCCCGGCCTGACCCCGGAATGGGTCGTGCTGTGTGCCCATTACGACGGCCACGACCTGGCCCACAGCGCGCTCGACAACGCGACCGGGGTCGCCGCCGCGCTCGAGATTCTGCGCCGCTTCGCGCCCCACGTCGCATCGATGCCGCGCGGGCTGCGGGTGATCCTGTTCACCGCCGAGGAGACCGGGCTGCTGGGCTCCAGGCTCTATGTCGACTCGCTCGAGGAGGCGGAGCGCCGCGCGGTCGCCGTCGTCGTCAATCTCGACACGCTCGGCGGGAGCCCGGACTTCACCTGCCTCACCAGCGGGTTCGCCGCGCTCGACGGGTTCGTCGCGCGGGTCGCGGCCGCGCGCGGGCTCGACATCGCGACGTGGCGAGAGCTGCTGCGGAACTCCGATCATTTCAACTTCGCCGAGCGCGGTATCCCGGCGCTGCGCCTGATCGCCGGGTTCGGCGACCCGGACGCCGGCGCCCGCTACCTCCTGACCGAGGCCGACACGGCCGAGCGGGTGAGCGCGGACGAGCTCCGCCTGGGCGCCGTCGTCGCGGCCGAGCTGGTCCGGGCGGCGCTCGGCGCCCCGTCGCCGATCGCCCAAGGCATGCCGGGCTGATCGCACTTCTCACCAGGGTCGCGTCCCGCGTCGCGCGCAGGCGTTCGATCCGCCAGGCGCGGGCCGAAAGGCGTGGCCATGTGTGCGGGGTCGGCCGGAGTGGGAGGTCGCGGGCAGTTGCGGGAAAAGCGGCGTGCAGGTGAATGGAGATTGGGAGACCGCGTCGAGCTGAGGGTGGCAAAGAGCGGTGCCATGGCCCGATCGGGCAAGGCAACGGAGCGCGGTTAGTAGGCCGCGTCGCGCCGGCGAATCCGCTCATTGGGGATGCCGTGGCCGGCAGCGATTTCACGTCGGCCTTCCCGGATCGCTGCGCGGTCTTCGTCCGTGAGGGGCTCGTCGTCGATCGGTGCGGAGCGCATGGCGCGCACGACGGGGTGTAGGTCGCGGCACAGTGAGTGGAGGTAGCGTTCGGCTGCTTGGACCTGCTCGTCGGGCAGCTCGTCGATCAGTCGGTGCAGGCGTTGTTTGGGTGGCGGTTGCACGGTGGCCGCTCCGTCGGGGTGTGGTCATGGCAGCCCCGTTGAAACTAGGCGGAAACCGGGGGGCGGTCCAGTTGTTGCAGCGGTTGCGGCGAGGCTACGGTCAGGGCTAAGGCACCAGGATCACCGAGCCGGTGGTCTCCCTGGCCGCCATGGCGCGATGCGCCTCCGCGGCGTCCGCGAGCGGGTAGACATGGCCGATTGCGATCTTCACCGCCCCCGGCAGCACGACGTCCAGCAGCGAGCCAGCGAGGTCCAAGAACTCCTCGCGGGTGCGGGTGTAGTGGCCGAGGCTGGGATGGGTGAGGAACACCGATCCCAGCGGTCCGAGCCGGCGCGGGTCGACCGGCGGGGGATCGCCGGACGCCTCGCCGAACTGCGCCAGCACGCCGCGCGTCGCAAGGCACGCGAGCGAGCCCTCGAAGGTCGCCGCGCCGACCGAATCGTAGACCGCCCTTGCGCCCTCGCCGCCGGTGATCTCGCGCACCCGGGCGGCGAAGTCCTCCCTGGTGTAGACGATCGGATGGTCGCATCCGTTGGCGGCGGCGAGCGCCGCCTTGGCGTCGGTGCCGACGGTGCCGATCACCCTGGCGCCGAGATGCTTCGCCCACTGGCAGAGGATCAGCCCGACCCCGCCGGCGGCGGCGTGCACCAGCACGGTGTCGCCCGCCTCGATTTCCAGGGTCCGGCGCAGCAGGTAGCTCGCCGTCATGCCCTTGACCATCATCGCCGCGGCGGTCCGCTCGGAGAGCCCCCCGGGCAGCGCCAGGCAGCGCCATGCCGGGACGATGCGCGCCTCGGCATAGGCGCCGTCGCCGCCGCCCTGGGCGACGACGGGCTGTCCGACCGCGAGCCAGTCGACGCCCTCGCCGAGGGCCTCGACGACGCCCGCCCCCTCGACGCCGAGAGCGGCCGGGAAGCCCTCGACCGCGTGCCTTCCCTCCCTGCGGTAGATGTCGCGGTAGTTCACCCCGATCGCGGTCTGGCGGATCAGCACCTCGCCGGCGCCGGGCGGGGGCAGGGCGATGTCTTCGAGGCGCAGCACCCAGGGCCCGCCGGTCTCGTGGAATCGGATGCATCTCGTCATGGACTGTTCCCCCGCCAGGGCACTCTATTTTCGCCGCCCGGGCGGCGAAACCCCCGCCGGGCCTTCCCCCGCGGCCGGGGGCCGGGCACGATGACGCGGTGGCGAGCGGAACGGAACGGCCATGGATTTCGCGCTGAGCGGCGACCAGCAGGCGATCGTCGACGGCGTCGGCCGCACGGTCGCGGCCTTCGACGACGCCTACTGGCTCGCGCGCGACCGCGACGGGGAGTTCCCGCACGCCTTCCACGCGGCGATGGCGGCGGGCGGCTGGCTCGGCATCGCGCTGCCGGACGCCTATGGCGGCGCCGGGCTGGGCGTGACCGAGGCGGCGCTCATGATGGCGCGCGTCGCCGCCTCGGGCGGCGCCATGGCGGCGGCATCGAGCATCCACATGAACATCTTCGGACCGCACGCCATCGTCGCCCATGGCAGCGAGGCCCAGAAGCGCCGCTGGCTGCCGCCGCTGATCGAAGGCCGGTCCAAGATGTGCATCGCGGTCACCGAGCCCGATGCCGGGCTCGACACCACGAGGATCGCCACGCGCGCCGAGCGCGACGGTGCGGACTACGTCCTGCGCGGGCGCAAGATCTGGACCTCGACCGCGCAGGTCGCCGACAAGATCATGCTGCTCGCGCGCACCGCGCCGCGCCGCGAAGAGGAGCCTGCCGCCGGGCTCAGCCTGTTCTTCGCCGATTTCGACCGCGCGACGGCGGAGATACGGGAGATCGACAAGATGGGCCGCAAGGCGGTCGACTCCAACGAGATCCGCTTCGACGGCATGCGGGTCCCGGAAGGCGACCGGATCGGCGCCGAGGGCGATGGGTTCCGCTATATCCTGCAGAGTCTCAACCCGGAGCGCATCCTGGTCGCCGCCGAGGCCGTGGGGATCGGCCGCGACGCGCTCGGGAGGGCCGCGCGCTATGCCGGCGAGCGCGTCGTGTTCGGCCGGCCGATCGGCGCCAACCAGGGGATCCAGCACCCGCTCGCCGCGTCCTGGTCGGCGCTGGAGGCCGCCCATCTCGCCACCATGAAGGCGGCCTGGCTCCACGACCGGGGCGAGCCCTGCGGGATCGAGGCCAACGCCGCCAAGTTCCTCGCCGTGGAGGCGGGATTCGAGGCCTGCAAGCAGGCGGTGGCGACGCATGGCGGCATGGGCTATGCGCGCGAGTTTCATGTCGAGCGCCTGATGCGCGAGATCGTCATGCTCCTTCTCGCCCCTGTCAGCCAGCACCTCGTGCTCAACTACATCGCCGAGCGGGCGCTCGGCCTGCCCAAGTCATACTGATCGGGAGGCGACGCAGGCCGTGACAGCGGCGAGAAATCCGGGCTAGGGTCTTGCCAGTCGGGGACGCTATGGGCGATCCATGAGAAAGCTGTTTCTGGTCGTGGTGCCGATCGCGCTGCTGGCCGCGGGCGTGGTCGCGGCGTCCTACCTGATCAGGACCAGGCCGCAGGTCGCGCCATCGCCGCCCGTGGAACGGGTGTGGACGGTCGACTCGGTACCGGTGCGCCTGACCGACGTGCAGCCGGAAATCCAGCTATTCGGGAAGATCTTCGCGGCCCGCCAGATCCAGCTGCGCGCCCTGGTGACCGGTCAGGTGGTCGAGCTGCACCCCAATTTGGTGGAGGGCGGGCTGGTCCGCCGCGGCGAGGTGATCCTCGCCATCGACGAGTTCGAATACCGCTCCGCGCTCAAGGAGAGCGAGGCCCGGCTGGCGGAGTCGAGAGCGCGCATCGTCGAGCGCGAGGCGAGACGGATCGCCGAGACCAAGGCCCTCAGGAGCGACCGGGAGATTCTCGCCGTGCTGGAGCGCGACCTGAAGCGCGCCAAACAGCTCAGCGCCAGGGGCAATATTTCCATCCAGGCGCTGGACAAGAAGCGGCTGGAGCTGAGCCGCCAGCAACGCGCGATCGCGCTGCGCCAGAACGGGATCGACGCCGAGTCCGCGCGGCTGGCGCAGGAGAAGGCGGGCATCGAGCGCCTCGACGTGGCGGTGCAGCGGGCGCGCTACGACCTCGAACGAACCCGCCTGCGGGCGCCCTTCGACGGGGTGTTCCAGAGCGTCACCGCGCAGGTGGGCCAGCGTCTCGGCGTGCTCGACAGCGTGGGCCAGTTGATCGACACGGGCAGCCTCGAGGCGCGCTTCCACATCTCGGACGCGCAATACGGACGCCTAACCGGCACCGGCCAGGGCGTGATCGGCCGGACGGCGCGGGTGATCTGGCGGGTCGGACAGCGCGAGCTCCTCCTCGAGGCGGTGGTTGCGCGGGTCGGCGCGCAGATCGACACGGCGAGCGGCGGCGTGGAGCTGTTCGCCGGGATCGAGGACCGCGAGGCGGCCTCGTCGCTGCGGCCGGGCGCCTTCGTGGAGATTCTCATTCCCGACCGGACCTATGCCGGCGTCGCGCGGGTTCCGGAGACCGTCCTACACCCGGGCAACGTCGTCTACGGCATCGAGGACGGCCGGCTGGTGCAGCGCCGGGCGGAGATCGTCGCCCGGGTCGGCAACGACGTCCTGCTGCGCGGCGAGCTGTCGGAAGGCGACCGCCTGGTGACCACCCAGTCGGTGGCGATCGCGCCCGGCCTCAGGGTCGAGCTCCGCTAGGCGCAAGGGCGCACGGGACCGATGTTCGGAAAGAACCTGATCCGGCTGTTCGTGCGGCACCGCAACGCCGCCAATCTGTTGATGGCCCTGATCTTCGTCGCCGGCATCTATTCGCTGTCCAAGCTCAACACCCAGTTCTTTCCCGATTTCGGCCTCGACATCGTCTCGATCCGGGTGGACTGGCCGGGTGCGAGCACCGGGGACGTGGAAGCCAATGTCGTCGCGGCGATCGAGCCGGAGATACGGTTCCTGGACCACGTCGAGAAGGTGACCTCCTATGCGACGGAGGGCGTGGGGCGGGTGGTCGTCGAGTACCAGGCCGGCACCGACATGCAGTCGGCGGTGTCGGAGGCGGAGGCGGCGCTGCAGCAGATAACCATCCTGCCGGAGGACAGCGAGCGGCCGGTGGTCCGCCGCATCATCCGTTACGACACGATCGTTCGCCTGGTGCTGTCGGGCCCGTATTCCGAGGCCGTCCTGAAACGCCAGGCCAAGCGGATGCGCGACCAGTTGCTGGCCGCCGGCATCGATCGGGTGACGTTCTTCGGCGCGCGCGACGAGGAGATCCGCGTCGAGATCGAACCGCGGGTGCTGCGCCAGCTCGACCTGACGCCGGCGGCGGTAGCCGCCCGCATCGAGGCGACCAACCGGGATATTCCGTCGGGCAGCCTGGAAGGCTCGGTGGAGAAGCAGCTGCGCAGCGTCGGGCTGCACACCACATCGGGCGATATCGGCAGCATCGAGATCCGGTCGCTCGGCGACGGGCAGAAGATCTATCTGCGCGACATCGCGAACGTCTCCGAGGCGTTCGACGACAAGGCGCCCATCGGGCTGCGCAACGGCCGGCCGGCGATCGAGCTGCACGTGCAGCGCTCGCCGACCGCCGACGCCCTCAAGGTCGGCGGGATCGTCGACCGCTTTCTCGTCGAGGCGCGCGGCAACTATCCACCGCAGCTCGAGATCGAGCGGTACGACGAGCAGGCGGGGCTGATCGAGCAGCGGGTCCAGGTTCTGCTGAACAACGGCGCCTCGGGGCTGGTCCTCGTGCTCGCGGTGCTGCTGGTGTTTCTCAACGGCCGCACCGCGTTCTGGGTGGCGGCCGGCATTCCGACCGCGTTCATGGCGGCGCTGGCGACCATGCTGGCGCTCGGCGAGAGCATCAACATGGTCACCCTGTTCGCGCTGATCATGACGCTCGGACTCATCGTCGACGACACCATCGTCGTCGGCGAGCACGCGGCGGCGCGGCGCGAGGCCGGGCTCGGTCCGCGTCAGGCGGCGGAGGCGGGCGCGCTGCGCATGCTGGCGCCGGTGATGGCCGCCTCGCTGACCACCATCGCCGCGTTCCTGCCGCTGGTCGCCATGGGCGGCATCATCGGCCAGATCGTGGGCGCCATCCCGCTTGTCGTGGTCGCGGTCATACTCGCCAGCCTGGTCGAGTGCTTCCTGGTGCTGCCCGGCCATCTGCGGGAGTCGCTCAAGAAGCACGGCGGCCGGCGCAACTTCGCGTTGCGGCGCTTCGACGCCGGCTTCGACTGGTTCCGCGCCGGCCCGTTCCAGTGGCTCATCCGGCTCTGCGTGCGCTGGCGCTACGCCACGCTGGCGATGGCGATCGCGGTCTTCCTGGTGTCCGCCGGGCTGATGCTTGGCGGCCGGGTGGGGTTCCACTTCTTCCCCTCGCCGGAGGCCGACGTGGTGGTCGGCAACGTGGTGATGGCGCCAGGCACGCCGCGCCGCGACACCGGTGCGATGGTCCAGGAGCTCTCGGACGCCGTCGACCGGGCGGTGGCCCGGTTCGGGGTCGACAGCGAAGACCTGGTGGCCATGAGCTTCGGCAGCGTGGGGCGCAGCGGCGGCCGGCAGTTCTCGCGCATCGTCGGCGATCAATATGGCGGGCTGACCGTGGAGCTGGTGCCGTCGGACCGGCGCAAGGTGCGGACGGAGGATTTCATCGAGGCGTGGCGCAACGAGATCCGCCGGCTGCCGAACGTGGAACAGGTCAACCTCAACGCGCGCGCGGGCGGCCCGCCGGGGCGGGAAATCGACATCCGCCTGCGCGGCGGCTCCGCCGACGACCTGAAGGCGGCAGCGACCGAGGTCAAGCGCCTGCTCAGTCGCTTTCCGGGCGTCAGCACGATCGACGACGACCTTCCCTACGGCAAGCAGGAGCTGATCCTGGAGGTCACGCCGCGCGGACAGGCGCTCGGCTTCACCACCCAGAGCGCCGGGCTGCAGGTGAGAAACGCGTTCCAGGGCGCGATCGCCCAGCGCTTCGCGCGCGGCGACGAGGAGGTGACGATCAAGGTCCGCTATCCGCGCGCGAGCGCCGACAGCGCGGCCTTCCTCAACCTGTTCCTGCGCGCGCCGGACGGCACCGAGGTCCCCCTGAGCGAGGTCGTGACGCTCAGCCAGGAGCGCGGCTTCTCGCGCCTCCGCCGCGAGGACGGCGCCCGCGAGGTGGCGATCACCGGAGAGATCGACGAGACGGTCACCAGCCTCGGCGCCCTGCTGCCGGCGATCGCCGAGGGCGGGCTCGCCGACATCGTGCAGCGCTACGGCCTCAGCTACCGGTTCAAGGGCAAGGCCGAGGAACAGGCCGAGTCGGCCCGCGACATGGGCGCGGGCGCGATCACCGGGCTGATCGCCATCTACATCGTGCTCGCCTGGGTGTTCGCCAATTTCAGCCGGCCGCTGATCGTCATGGCGATCATCCCGTTCGGCTTCGTCGGCACCGTGCTGGGCCACCTGGCGCTCGGCTTCGACGTGACGATTCTCAGCATGATCGGGCTCCTCGGCCTGTCCGGGATCCTGGTCAACAACTCCATCATCCTGGTCCGCACCGTCGACCTGCACATCGACGACGAGACGCCGCTGCACGAGGCCATCGTCCTGGGATGCCGGGAACGCCTGCGCCCGGTGCTGCTGACCTCGCTGACCACCATCGGCGGGCTGGTTCCGCTCCTGTTCGAGACCAGCCTCCAGGCCCAGTTCCTGATCCCGATGGCGATAACCATCGTGTTCGGGCTCGCGGTCGCGACCCTGATCGTGCTGGTCCTCACCCCGGCGCTTCTGGCCATCGACGAGGACATCCGCCGCATCTTCCGGCGGCGCGCGCCGAGACCGGCCCAAGCGGCCGGGTGACGGCAGCCGAACCGGATTCTGCAAGTGCTGCACGGGATTCGCCGTCGAATACAGTGCATGGTTCTTTGCGTCAGTAATATTCGATCCATGGAGACAATAGAGACGTATGAATTTCGTTGTATTTGAGGCAGTCTAGGGATCCGGTTCTGCCACCGCCGCGTGGCGACCCGGTCGTGCGTCCCGCCGCTGCAACACAAAGACGGGAAAGCTGATGCCACAGGATTCAACGACCCTCGCCAGTCCTTCCGAAAGGCCGCGATGGTTCGGCTTCGCCCAGCTGGCGCTGATCGTGCTCGCTATCGTCGTCGCGCTCTACTTCGCCCGTGCCCCGAGCCGCGTGGACCGCGGCACGATCGCCGGTCCCGCCCAGGCCAAGCCGGTGGTGAGCGTGGTCAAGCCGGCGGCGACCGCGCACACCCTCACCCTGGCGCTGACCGGAACGGTCACCCTGCAGAGAAAGACCAGAGTGGTCGCCGAAGCGGTCGGCCGGGTGGTCTGGGTGTCGCCCAAATTCAGCAACGGCGGCTCGATCCCGGCGAACGAGGTCTTCGTCAGGATCGATCCGACCGAATACGAGCTCGAGGTGGAGGCGGCGAAGATGGCCGTCGCTGAAGCGGAGGCGGCGCTCGGGATCGAAAAACCGGACACGGCGGAGGCCGCGCTCGCGCAAGCCCGGCTGGGCGGGGCGCGGGCCGCGCTCGCGCTGGCCGAGCTCCGGCTCGCGCGCACCGAGATCTCGCTGCCCTATGCGAGCCGGGTGGTGTCTTCGGATCTCGAAATCGGCGATCTGGTGGGGCCGGCCGAAGACGTGGGACGCGAGTCCCGGCTGGGGGTCGTCTACCGGACGGGCGCGTTGCAGGTCCGCGTGCCCATCGAGCAGGGCGACCTCGCCGCGATCGCCCCCGCCATCGGCCGCTCCGCCCTGGTCAGGACCGGCATGGGCACCTACCGGGCCAGCGTGGCCAGGGTGTCCGCGGTGATTGCCCCGCGCACGCGGCTGGCGAAGCTCTTCCTCAAATTCCCGGAAGACGCGGCGGACGAAACCCTGCCCCTCCCGGGAACCTTCGCGCGAGTCCAGGTGACCGGGCCCGAGCGCGGCAATGTCTACGTGCTCCCCGAATCCGCGGCCCGGGAAGGCGACAGGCTCTGGGTGGTAAGGAACGGCGCCCTGGACTCGCTGAAGCCCGGCACTCTGGGACGCAGCGCCGCGGGCTGGATCGTGGAGGCGTTCGACGCCGGCGACGGGGTGGTGGTCGGCACCCTGCCGGCCGCCGCCGAGGGGCTGAAGGTGGACATCGCGCAAGCGTCGTCGAAGCAATAGACCGGTCCCCGGATCGAGACCGCGGACAACCAGCACACGCCATAGCCGGGGGCTGTCGTGAAGAACGGACTGATCGCCTATTTCGTCGGTAATCCCGTCGCCGCCAAGCTGCTGATGCTCTTCCTGATCCTGGGCGGCGTGCTGGCGGGGCTCAACATCCATGTCCGGCAGGTTCCGGATCTGGATTTCCGCACGATCGTCGTCACCCTGGTTTCGCCCGGCTCGTCGCCGCGGGAGATCGAGGAAGACATCAATCGCCGAATCGAGGAAAGCGTCGTCGGGCTCGAGGGCGTCGACCGGGTGGTGAGCGTCGCCTCGGAAGGCCTGGCCCGCATCGAGCTGGAGCTCGAGACCTTCGCCGACGCCGACGCGGTTCTGGCCGATGTCAAGAACACGATCGACAGCATCGAGGGTTTTCCGCCGCTGAGCGCCAAGCCCCCGAAGATCGGGCTCAAGAGGCTGACCATCGAGGTGCTCACGATCTCGGTCGCCTCCTCGACGCTGTCGGAGGACGGCTTGAGGATGGCGGCGGAGTCCCTGCGCGACGATCTCCTGGCGCTGCCCTCGGTGTCGCTGGTCCGCCTGAGGGGCACGCGCGACCGCGAAATCTCGATCGAAATGAACGAGGAAGAGCTGCGCCGCAACGGGCTCTCCATCGCGCAGGTGGCGCGCGAGGTGCGGCGATCCTCGCTCAACCTCACATTCGGCGAGCTGCGCACCGACGCCGGCGGGGTCGTGCTTCACGTGGTGGGCAAGCGGACGCGCGGCGAGGAATTCAAGAACATCCCGCTGATCACCCGGCTCGACGGGTCGGTGGTCAAGCTCGGGGACGTGGCGCGGATTCGCGACGGGTTCGTCGACGAGGACATCCTGTCCGAGGTCGACGGCAAGCCGGCGGTTTTCGTCAGGGTCGAAGCGGGCGAGGAACACTCGGTCTTCGGGATCTCCAACGCCATCAGGGACTGGCTGGCGACGTATACGCCGCCGGCGGGCGTCGAGGTCGAAGTGTGGAGCGACACGGTCGAGGGGATTCTCGACCGGTTCGGCGGGATCCTGCAAAACGCCGTGATCGGCACGATCCTGGTCTTCGTTTGCCTGGTGCTGGTGTTCGACCTTCGCGTGGCGTTCTGGATTGCGCTCGGGATTCCGATCTCCTTCATCGGCTCGCTGATGTTCTTCGGCGTCTCCGACCTGACCCTGAACATGGGCACGCTGTTCGCGTTCTTCCTGCTGATCGGGATCGTCGTCGTCGACGCCGTGGTGGTCGGCGAGAGCATTGCCACGGAAAGGGAAAGGGGGAAGAGCGCGCTGGATGCGGCGATTTCCGGGGCGAGAGCGGTGGTGGGGCCGATCACGGTGGGCGTGCTGACAACGGTGCTGGCCTTCGTGCCGCTGCTGTTCGTGACGACCGGCGCCTACCAGATCGTCCAGGTGTTTCCCTATGTCGCGTTCTTCGTCCTCCTGGTCTCCCTCGCCGAGGCGTTCTGCATTCTGCCGTCGCATCTGTCGTATGAGGGGCGCTGGAGCCTCTCGCCGCTGCGCGACATCCAGGACCGGGTGCGCGGCTGGATCGACGATTTGCGGGACGCCATCGTCGTGCCGGTGGTGTCGTGGTCGGTACGCCACATCTATCTGACATTCCTCTTCGGCGTCGTGTTCGTGCTTGCCGCCCTCTGGCTGCTGCGGGCGGAGATCGTCCGGGTCGTCGTGCTCGACAGCGCCGCCAATGTCGGCAACACCATCCAAGCGGATCTGGAACTGCCGGTCGGCGCGCCGTTCGAATCGAGCGTGGCCGTCGGACAGCGCTTCGTGCGGGCGGCGCGCGCGATCAACGGGCAGCTCGGTGGAGAATCCATCGAGTCGGTAAGCCTGATCGTCGGCAATCTGGGCGGGGCCGCGGGGTCGCGCACCGGCCAGGACGACGCCAACCGGAGCCATCTCGCATCGGTGCGAATTCACCTCCACAAGCGGCCGCTTCGCCAGGCGTCTCCCGAGATCATCGAACGCCTGTGGCGCCAGAACGTCGGCGACGTATCGCAGTTGGAGAAGCTCTCCATTCAAACCACGCGAATCCGCTTCAGGCCGGGTGTCGCCTACGCGCTGCTCCATGACGACCCCGAAATCCTGCGGCGAGCCGCGCGTGAGCTCGGCTCCCATCTGCGCACGGTCCCGGGCCTCTACGCGCATTCGGAAAGCTTGTCGCCGGGCAAGCGCCAATTCGAGATTCGCCTGACCCCGGCGGGGGAGGCGGCGGGGCTGACGCCGGCGATGATCGGCAAGCAACTGCGGGCCAATTTCCACGGGCTGGCGGTCCAGCGGATCCAGCGCGGCCGGGACGAGATCGCGGTCGTGGTCCGCTATCCGGTCGAACGGCGGCGCAGCCTGCGCGAGCTCGCCAGCGAGCGCATCGCGCTGCCGGGCGGCCACGAGATCCCCCTGTCCACCGTCGCCCGCGTCGTGGAGCAGCGCGAGCTCTCCTCGCTCACCCGCATCGATGGAAAGCGGGCGGCCCTGGTGAACGCGCATGTCGACTTCAGCCGGCTCACCGCAATCCAGGCGAGGCGGACGGTCGCGGAAGACTTCCTTCCCGGCCTGCTCGCCAAATATCCCGGCCTCTCGGTGGCGCGCGATGCCGGCGCCCGGGACGAACAGGCGCTGCTCCGGACCATGGGGGTGCTGGTCCCGATCGTGCTGATCCTGATGTACGGTCTGATGGCGGCCTTCCTGCGCAGCTACTGGAAGCCGCTGGTGGCGGTGATCGGGGTCCCGATGTCCTTCGCCGGCGCGGTGTTCGGCCATTGGGCGCTGGGCTGGGATTTGACCGCCATATCGCTGTTCGGCATGGTCGGGGTGGCCGGCGTCATCGTCAACGACGCGCTGGTGCTGCTCGACCGGTACAACACGATAAGGCGGGAGAACGCCGCCCTGCCGGCGATCGCCGCCGCCTCGGCGGCGACCCGCGATCGCTTCCGCGCGGTGTTCCTCACCACGCTCACCACCGTGCTGGGGCTCTCGCCCCTGCTGTATGAGCGGAGCGACGAGCTGCTCTTCCTCGTGCCGTTCGTCGTCAGCATGCTGGGCGGGCTGATCGCGGCCGGCGCCTTCACCCTGTTCGTCCTGCCCGCGCTGGTCATGTTCGTCGAGGGGCGCGGGGAAGACTGACCGCTGCGGCGGTGCCGGTTGCCAGGCGCGGGCGGCGGCGGCACGCTGCGCCGGCGGACCGGGCGATGTCGGGCCTCGCCCGGGGACAGGGAGGCGGGGTGCGGCCATGAAGTTCGGCATCTTCGACCACGTCGACCGGGGGCGCGAGATCCCGCTCTCGGACCTCTACGAGGACCGCCTCCGGATGGTGGAGCGCTACGAGGCGGCGGGGCTGCACTGCTACCATGTGGCCGAGCACCACGCGACGCCGCTCGGCATGGCGCCCGCGCCGGGCATCTTCCTCGCCGCCGTCGCCCAGCGCACCCGGACCATGCTGTTCGGCCCGCTGGTCTACATCCTGCCGCTCTACGACCCGGTCCGGCTGGCGGAGGAAATCTGCATGCTGGACCATCTCGGGCGGGGGCGGTTCCAGCTCGGCATCGGGCGCGGCATCTCGTTCCTCGAGCTCGGCCATTTCGGCATCTCCCATCCCGAGGTGCGCGAGATCTACGAGGAGTCGCTGGAGGTGATCCTGGCCGCGCTGGCCAACCCCACCCTCCACCATGCGGGAAGGCGGTTCCGCTATACCGGCTTCCCGATGGAGCTCGGCCCCTACCAGAAGCCGCACCCGCCGCTGTGGTACGGGCCCGGCACGCGGGCCTCCGCCGAGTGGTCGGCGCGGATGAAGGCGAACATCGTCATCAACGCCCCGGCCGGGGCCGCCCGGCCGCTGATCGAGGCGTTCCGCGCGACCTGGGCGGAGACCCACGGCGCGGCGCCGCTGCCGCTGATGGGGATCACCCGCCAGACCTATGTCGCCGAGACCGACGCCGAGGCGGAGAGACGCGGCCGGCCGGCCTTCGAGTCCTGGTTCGCGAGCTTCGCCAAGCTGTGGCGCGCCTTCGGCGCCAACCCGGTGCGCTATCCCGACAGCTTCGACGAGGCGCGCCGGACCGGGGTGATCGCCGTCGGCTCGCCCGAGACCCTGCGCGGCGAGATCGCGGCGCAGCAGGCCGACAGCGGCTGCACCTATTTCGTGTCGCGCTTCGCCTATGGCGACCTGACATTCGAGGAGTCGGCGCGCTCGCTCGACCTCTTCGCTGCCGAGGTGATGCCCCATTTCGCCGAGGCGGTGCGTCCGGCGGCGGAGTAGGGCCCGGGCAAGTCTTCGCGCAAAAGTTTACTTGTCGGCGAAAGCAAAACCCGGCATAACAGGACGCCATTTCAACAACGGAAAGGAGGTGATCCAGTGTCTCATTGTCGCCAACCGCGGACGTGCGTGGCCTGGGTCTCCGCCTCTCGGGGGTCCTGGGTCGCCTAGCGCGACGCTCGCGGCCAGCACGCGGCCGCGGTTAGACAATGGAAGGGCCGTCCCACGGGGCGGCCCTTCTTTGTGCAAGCAGCGGGACGAAGGCCATGGCGGAGAGCTACGATTACATCGTCGTCGGCGCCGGCTCGGCGGGCTGCGTGCTCGCCGGCCGGCTGAGCGAGGATGCCGATGTCAGGGTGCTGCTGCTGGAGGCCGGGCCGAGCGACCGCGACCCGCTGATCTCCATCCCGATCGGCATCGGCAGGATGCACGCCGAACGCCTGCACGACTGGGGCTACGACAGCGAGCCCGAGACGGGGCTCGACGGGCGCGCCATGGAGGCGCTGCGCGGCAAGGTGATCGGCGGCTCGTCCTCGATCAACGTGATGGCCTATGTGCGCGGCCACCGGGGCGACTACGACCGCTGGGCGCAGAAGGGCTGCGCCGGCTGGTCCTATGCCGACGTGCTGCCCTATTTCAAGCGTTCCGAGAGCTGGGAGGAGGGCGGCGATCGCTGGCGCGGCACGGAGGGCCCGCTCGGCGTGGTGCGCTCGAAGTCGCGCGACCCGCTGTTCGACGCCTGGATGGAGGCGGGCGAGGAGTCCGGGTTCGGCGTCACCCCGGACTATAACGGCGAGCGCCAGGAAGGGTTCGGCCGCAGCCAGTGGACGATCCGGGGCGGGCGGCGGTGCTCGGCGGCGGTGGCCTGGCTCAGGCCGGCGCTGCGGCGCCCCAACCTCACCGTCAGGACCGGGGCGCTCGCCACCCGCGTGGCGCTGGAGGGGGTGCGGGCGCGCGGCGTCGCCTGGCTCCAGGGCGGGCGCGAACGCATCGCCTATGCCGAGCGCGAAATTCTGCTGTCGGGCGGGGCGTTCAACTCGCCCCAGCTCCTGATGCTGTCCGGCATCGGCCGGGCCGACCATCTGCGCGAGACCGGCATCGAGGTCGCGCTCGACCTCGGGGGCGTCGGGCGGAACCTGCAGGACCATCTGGCGGTCCAGCTGATGAACGCGCGCCACGGCAGCGGGCATTTCCACGCCGAGCTCCGCCTCGACCGGCTCGCGGTCAACCTGGCGCGCGGCTGGGCCTTCGGCAGCGGGCCGGCGACATGGCTGCCCAACGGCATGCACGGCTTCATCAGGACGCGGCCGGAGCTCGCCGTGCCGGACGTCCAGTTCCTCACCCGCGGCGCCGGGCTGAATGCGCGCCCCTGGCTGCCGGGGATCCGCCCGTCCCCGCCCGACCAGTACGGCATGCGCCCGGTGGTGCTTCACCCGGAGAGCACGGGGGAGGTCGGGCTGCGCTCCGCCGACCCGGCGGCGCCGGTCCGCATCCGGCCCAACTTCCTCGCGCGCCAGGCCGATCTCGACACGCTGCGGGCGGGCGTCAGGGCCGCCCGCGAGGTGTTCGCGCAGCCCGCGCTCGCCCGCTTTCACGAGGCGGAGACCGAGCCGGGCCCGGCGGTCAGGACCGATGCGGAGATCGACGCCTGGATCCGCGCGACCGCGATCACCGCCCACCACCCGTCCTGCACCTGCCGGATGGGGATCGACGAGGGCGCGGTGCTCGATCCCGAGCTCCGCGTCCGCGGCGCGGAGGGGCTGCGCGTCGTCGACGCCTCGGCGATGCCCGACCTGGTCTCGGGCAACATCAACGCCTGCGTGCTGATGATGGCGGAGAAGGCCTCCGACATGATCCGCGGCCGGCCTCCCTTGCCCCGGGCGGAGGAGGCGTAGGCCCTTCGATACGCCTCAGAGCACGCGCACCGCGTAGCGGTGGGTGAGGCGGCGGGCGAGGCGGCGGTCTTCCAGGGTGACAATCACCCTGGCCGGCCCGGGCAGCGCGTCCGCGTCGTCGCCGGGGTGGGCGAGGATCACCGTCGCCCGCGTCACCGCGCCGTCCGCGGGCAGGGCGGCGATCGCCGACAGCGCGATCTCGGTCTCGCGCGACCGCCCGGCGTCGTCCACCGATTCGGTCCTGAGCACGATCTCCGCCAGGTGGCCGGCGATCTCGGCGAAGCGCCAGACGCCGCGCGCGAGCGGCTTGGCGCAAATCTGGGTGGCCCGCCCGGGGTCGTGGGCCAGGGCGCCGTCGACGTGATCGGCGCCGATGCCGAGCAGCGCACCGCCGCTGGCGGCGATCAGCGCGACCGCCCCCCGCGCCCTGGTGTCGTCGCCCACCACCTCGATCGCATCGCCGCAGGCGAGCCGCTCGACCGACACCGGGAAGCGGCGGTTGCCGGCGGCGACCTCCAGGCGGTCGAGCACGATATCGGGGGTGAACACGCCTTCGGCGGTCGCGACATGCGGCCGGTAGACGAAACCCGCGGACACTTGGCGTCCCCTCCCTGGCTCGGATAGCATCGCTGGATGGCCTTCCCCCACTACAGCGCCGAAGAGCTGGAAAGGCAATACGACCCCACCATCGGCGTCGACGACGTGGACGCGATCCAGCAGGGCTACCGCGCGGCGTCGGACGCGGTGGCGGCCGCGGGGCAGGGCCGGCTCGACCTCGCCTACGGTCCCGACCCGCTGCAGCGGCTCGACCTGTTCCCGGCCGCGGGCGGGAGGGCGCCGGTCATGGTCTACATCCATGGCGGCTACTGGGTGGGCGGGGACAAGATCGGCCGCCGCTTCCCGGCCCCGGTCTACAACGCGGCCGGCATCGCCTGGGTGGCGATCAACTATCGGCTCGCGCCGGGAAGCGGGATGGACGAAATCGTCGCCGACGTGCGCGGCGCGCTCGCCTGGCTCCATCGGAACGCGGCGGATCACGGAATCGACCCCGGCCGCATCCATGTCGCGGGAAGCTCGGCGGGCGGCCATCTGACCGGGATGGCGCTCGCGCCCGGCTGGCACGCGGAGTACGGGGTGCCCGAAGACCTCGTCAAGGGCGCGTGTCCGATGAGCGGGCTGTTCGATCTCGCGCCGATGCGGATCACCAGCCACCGGGAAAGCCTCGCCATGGACGAGGCCACGGCGGCGCGCAACTCGCCGGCTTTGCTCCCGCCCCCGGCGCCGCTGCCCGTCGTCGTTGCCTGGGGCGCCCGGGAGTCGGACGAGTTCCGGCGCCAGTCGGAGGACTACGCGACGGCGCTGGAGGCGGCGGGCTGCGACGTCGCCCTGCTCGCCGCCGAGGGGCACGACCACTTCTCGATCATGGGGGACATGGCGCGGCCGGAGACGCCGCTGGGGCGGGCGATGCTCGGGCTGGTGGATCGCGCCGGGTAGCGCGGCGCGGCCTTCGCTACGGCGCCGACGCGCCTTTTCCCCGTCGATGCCTCCCCTCTCGTCATGCCCGGACTTGATCCGGGCACCCATGCGGCCTCGCGGCGCGCACGGTGGCCGGCGGGGAGGGGCGCTGGCGCCAGTGGGTGCCCGGATCAAGTCCGGGCATGACGAAGGGGGGCGGGCGGCAGGGGATTTCTCCGCTGCGCGCTTCGCGCTCCGGTTGAAACGACGCGAGACCGCCCTGCCCTGCCGCTTGCCGGCGGATCGGACCATAATGCGGCGATCCATTCCTCGCCTGCAGCAACGGGGCGGAACCATGCCGTACAGCGACCTCCGGGACTACATCGAAGCGCTGAAGAAGCGCGGGCTGCTCCACGTGGTCGACGAGCCGGTCTGCAAGGACACCGAGCTGGTGCCGCTGGTCCGCCTCCAGTTCCGCGGCCTGCCTGAGGCGGCGCGGCGGGCGTTCTGGTTCCGCAACGTGACCGATCCGCGCGGGCGGCGCTACCCGGGCTCGGTGGTGCTGGGGACGCTCGGCAGCTCGCGCGAGATCTACGGCGCGGCGCTGGGGACGGACGCCGACGGGATCGCCGCCAGATGGGCCGCCGTCGAGGGCAACCACCTTCCCCCGGTCGAGGTCGAGGCGGCGCCGGTCAAGGAGACCGTGATCCGGGCGCCCGGGCTCGGCGACGGGGTGGACCTCTTCCCGCACTTGATCTCGACGCCCGGCTTCGACCCGGCGCCGTTCATCACCGCGGGCGTCTGGGCGACGCGCGACCCCGAGACCGGAGCCTACAATCTCGGCATCTACCGGGGCATGATCAAGGCGCCGGACCGGGTGGGCTGCGCGACCGACGTGTCGACCCAGCATCTCGCGATCCAGTGGGAGAAGGCGCGCCGCCTCGGCCGGCACCTGGAGGTGGCGGTGTTCATCGGCGGCCCGCCGACGCTGCTCTTCGCCGCCGCCAGCAAGGTGCCCTACGGGGTCGACGAGTACGGCATCGCCGGCGCGCTGAACGGCGCCCCGATCGAGACCGTCCGGGCCGAGACCGTGGACGTCCGGGTGCCGGCGGCGGCGGAGATCGTCATCGAGGGGCGCATCCGCACCGATTTCCTGGAGCCCGAGGCGCCGTTCGGCGAGGCGTCCGGCTATCTCGGCCCGCGCAAGATGGAGAAGGTGCTGGAGGTCACCGCCATCGCCCACCGCGACGCGCCGGTCTACCAGGGGATCATCAGCGAGTTCCCGCCGAGCGAGAGCACGGTGATCCGCAAGGCGGCGTTCGACGCGATCTACCTCAACCACCTGAAGAGGGCGTGCAACATCCCATCGGTGAGCAAGGTCGCCTGCCACGAGATGGCGAGCTGCAACATGCTGTTCGTCATCCAGCTCGACCGGCCGGAGCTCGGCCAGCCCTGGCAGGCGCTGCGCGCGGCGGCGGCCTTCGACCCCTCGCTCGGCAAGATCTTCATCGCGGTCGATTCGGACGTCGACCCCGATTCGATGGATGCGGTGCTGTGGGCGCTCTCCTACTCGATGCAGCCGCACCGCGACACCGAGGTGATCCGCGGCAAGGTGCCCCGGCTCGACCCCTCGATCACGCCCTCGGACGATGCGCGCCAGTTCGCCTATCCCGACGGCGCGGGGGCGTCGTCGATCCTGATCAACGCCTGCCGCGAGCACCCCTATCTGCCGGTGTCGCTGCCGCGCGAGGACTTCATGGCCGCGGCGCTCGCGCGCTGGCGGGCGCTCGGCCTGCCGCCGCTGGAGTTGCGGGCGCCTTGGCACGGCTACCCGCTCGACGGCTGGACGGCGGAGAACGCCGGGGAGGCCGAGCTCGCGGTGACCGGGCGCTATTTCGAGACCGGGGAAAAGCTCGCCGGACGGCGCCGGGACCTCGCCGACGATTGACCGCTCAACTGTCCACCGGTTATCCACCGAGTTATCCAAAACTCTTTATAATTCAACCCCTTATCCACCGAGAAATCCCCAGAAAAAATTTTTTGGGACGATTTTTCGTTTGTCACCGGGCTCGCCGAGGGGCTACCGTATTGGTGTGGAAACGGGCCTTCGGGTCCGAGGGCCACGAGAGCCCGGAAGGGCTGAGGCGGAAGGGCCGAGCGGGAAGAGGACCTTCGGGTTCGCGGAACGGGAGGCCGGGAAGCCCCGGAACGGAAGGGTTCGGGAGGCGTCAGGAGCGTTCCTCGGAGCGCGTTGCAGGACCCCGCGTCCAGGCACCTGGCGTCTCCACCCTTTTTGGCCCCCCGCACTCCCGCAGATCCGACCTCCCGCGCAGGGAAAAGGCCCGCCGCGTTGCCGCGCCGGGCCTTCCCGTCAGGACATTTCGAACCCGCGTCCTTGCACTTGGCGGGTGCTGTATGCCAGCCGTCGACCCCCGTGTCAACGATATATGGGCGATGCGGTCGTTCGGCATACAATATGTAGGGAGCAGCGGGGGGTCGGCGAATGGCGGAAGCAAGGCGCGTCCTGGTCACCGGAGCGAGCGGCGGGATCGGCGGCGCCATCGCCCGGGCATTCGTCGGCGAGGGCGAGACGGTCATGGCTTCGGGACGCAGCGCCGACCGGCTCGCCGCCCTCGCCGCGGATTGCCGCGACGCGCCGGGGACCGTCGAGACGCTGGCGGGCGACCTCGCCGACGAGGCGTTCGCCGCCGCCCTCGCCGAGGCCGCCCGGCCGGTCGACGTGCTGGTCAACAGCGTCGGATGGGTGCGCCATGCGCCGTTCCTCGAGAGCGACCCGGCGGACTGGGAGAAGTCATGGCGCGTCAACGTGCATGCGCCGCTGGTGCTGACCCGGCTGGTGGCGCGCGACATGGCCGCGCGCGGGACCGGCCAGATCGTCAATCTCGGCTCGATTCTCGGCGACCGGGTCTACCGCTACACGCTCGCCTACGCCGCGGCCAAGCACGCTCTGCGCGGCATCTCGCGCGGGCTCCGGCTGGAGCTTGCCGGGCACGGCATCAAGGTCACCGAGATCGCGCCGGGCCTGGTCGAGACCGGCCTGTTGGACGAGGTCGACCACCCCGAGGTGCTGGCCGCCTACGCTTCGCGCGACCACCCGCCGCTCCAGCCCGCCGACGTCGCCCGCGCGGTGGTCCAGGCGACCGGCGCCGCACCCAACGCCTGCCCCGAGCTGGTCGTCGTCAACCCGATGGGCCAGACGATGTAGGGCGCGCCCCACTGCCCCGCCCCGTCATGGCCGGCCCCCGGAACAAGTCCGGGGGTGTTCCGGGCATCCATGGGGGCCGCCATTCGTCCCGTCCGACCGTCCTGCGGGCGGAGAGGCCGTGTGGATGGCCGGATCAAGTCCGGCCATGACGTGCTTGGGAAAGCGCCGACACCCCCCCGTCGTGCCCGGACTTGATCCGGGCATCCATGGCGCCGCCGCCCCTCTCGTCCGACCGTCGTGCCGGCGGAGACGCCGCATGGATGGCCGGACTTGATCCACTGCTGTCCGGTTTAGGTCAGGGCCCAT
>JAPPGP010000032.1 GCA_028821395.1 Defluviicoccus sp. | reverse complement strand
TGGGAGGTCCTCGTCCAGCCCTTCGCCGATTTCGGCTTCATGCGGCGCGCGCTGACGGGCTGCATCGCGATCTCGGTCGGCGCGACGCCGGTGGGCGTGTTCCTGATGCTGCGCCGCATGAGCCTGACGGGCGACGCGATGGCCTGTGCGATCCTGCCGGGCGCGGCTGTCGGCTATCTCGTCGCGGGGCTCTCGCTCGGGGCGATGACCGTGGGCGGGCTGATCGCGGGCATGGCCGTGGCGCTGCTCGCGGGCTTGGTGACCCGCGTCACGGCGCTGCGCGAGGACGCGAGCCTGGCGGCCTTCTACCTGATCTCGCTGGCGGTGGGCGTGCTGATCGTGTCCACAAGGGGCAGCAATGTCGACCTGATGCACGTGCTGTTCGGGACCGTGCTCGCGCTCGACGACGCCGCGCTGACCCTGCTCTGCTCCTTCGCGAGCCTCTCGCTCTTCGCGCTTGCGGTGCTGTTCCGGCCGCTCGTGCTCGAATGCGCGGACCCGCAGTTTCTGCGCTCGGTGAGCGGGCTCAGCGCGATCACGCATTTCGCGTTTCTCGCCCTCGTCGTGCTGAACCTGGTGGCCGGGTTTCACGCGCTCGGCACGCTGATGGCGGTCGGCATCATGATCCTTCCCGCCGCCGCCGCGCGGTTCTGGGCACTCGGCATCGGAGGGCTGATCGCCGCCGCGGTCTCGGTCGCCATGCTGTCCAGCCTGAGCGGGCTGCTTCTCTCCTACCATTTCAGCCTGCCCTCCGGGCCGGCGATCATCCTTATCGCCGGTCTCGCCTACGCGCTGTCGCTGGTCTTCGGACCGGTGGGCGGCCTCGCCGGGCGGGCCCTGCCGCGCCGCCATCTCGAAGCCTGAAAGGAGTTCCGATGCTCGCCCGCAGAGCGCTTCCGACATCCGCCGCCGCCGTCCTCGCTCTCTCATTCGCCTTCGCGCTCGCCGCGCCGGCCGCCGCGCAGCCCGACAGGCCGATCCCGGTGGTCGCCACCTTCTCGATCCTCGGCGACATGGTGAAGCGGATCGGCGGCGAGCGAGTCGCCGTCACGACGCTCGTCGGCCCCGACGGGGACACGCATGTCTACCAGCCGACCCCTGCCGATGCGCGGGCGGTCAGCGAAGCGAAGATCCTCGTCGTCAACGGGCTCCAGTTCGAAGGCTGGCTGGACCGGCTGATCGACGCCTCCGATTTCGACGGCATACGCGTGGTCGCGACCGACGGCATCGAGCCGATCGCGTTCGACGACGAGCACGGCGCCCACGCACAGGCCCGCGACGGCGAGGACGACCACGACAAGCACGCCGAGAGCGACCATCGCGAGGGCCACGGCCACGACAAGCACGCCGAGGGCGACCGTCACGACGGCCACGGCCACGGCGCCTTCGACCCGCATGCCTGGCAGAGCCTGCGCAATGCGACGGTCTACGTGGACAACATCGCCGCGGCGCTGGCCAAGGCCGATCCGGGGAATGCCGGCGTGTTCCAGCGGAACCGTGCCGCCTATGCGGCCAAGCTCGAGGCGCTCGATGCAGAGATCCGCGAGATCGTCGCCGGGCTTCCCGCCGCGAGCCGGACCGTCGTCACCTCGCACGACGCGTTCCAGTATTTCGGTCGCGACTACGGGCTCACCTTCGTCGCGCCGCAGGGGCTCAGCACCGAGTCGGAGGCGTCCGCAAAGGATGTCGCCCGCCTGATCGGACAGATCCGCGATGCGGGCATTCGTGCCGTCTTCATCGAGAACATCGGCGATCCGCGCCTCCTGAAGCGCATCGCCGACGAGACCGGAGCCGTGATCGGCGGCACGCTCTATCCCGGCGCGCTGTCCGGCCCGGACGGCCCGGCACCGACCTATCTCGACATGATGCGGCACAACGCGACGACGCTCGCGCAGGCGCTGACGTCGTAAGGCGCGGCGCAGCCCGCGAGAGTCGCCCGGGTTTGGCGCCCCGAGCCCGCGGCGATCTGCGCGAGCCTGGCGGAGGGGTGGGGCTCTGCGGCTGCTTTATCCCGTTGAATTCGCCTCGTTTTTTGGCCCGCCATCGTGCCATGGAGGAAGCCGTTCGAGCTATGGGTGCCGATGCGGGTCGGCGAAGATATCATGCGTCCGCATAGGGCAGCTCCCCTCAATATCGGTGTTGGCATTCCCTAGGTGATTAGGTGTCATGCGGGGTGCGCGGCGTTCGATCCCGCCACAAGGCGCCGACCGGGCAAGAGCGGCCGCTCCGGCCCGAGGAAACCACGGCCGGACGCCTCCCTCGTACCGTTCTCGACATGCCCTTCCGGGTCTCGCGAGCCTTCCAGACCAGCGGGAGAACCGTTTCAACCTGTCCACGACGGGCTCACCCGACGCGACGCGGATCCGGTCGAACCTATTCCATCAGCCTGGGAAGGAACAATACGACGCCGGGAAAGAACACCAGGATCGCGAGTCGAAAAAAATCTGCAACGATGAATGCAAGGACGCCACGAAAGATCGTTGTGGTCTCAACGTCCGGCAACATCGCTTTCAACACGAACACGTTCAGACCGATGGGCGGCGTGATGAGGCTGAGTTCGATCGCCACAACGACGAAGATTCCGAACCAAACCAAATCGAATCCCAGCGCTGACACCATCGGATAGAACAGCGGCACGGTCAGCAGCATCATGGACAGGCTCTCCAGGATGCATCCCAGGACCACGTATATCGCCAATATGATGAAGATCACCGCGATCGGGGAAGCGTCGAGACCCTGCACCCACTCGGCGATGATGTTCGGAAGCCGGGCCATATTGATGAAGTTGGCAAAGATCAGAGCGCCGATCAGCACGATGAACATCATCGCTGTCGTGCGGGCGGCGTCGATCAGGACCGCGATCGTGGAGCGCACCGTCAACGTCCCACGCAGCGCCGCGATCAGGAACGCACCGCTGGCGCCGATCCCCGCCGCCTCGGTCGGCGTGAACACGCCGAAATAGATCCCGCCCATGACCAGAGAAAACAGGAGCAGCACGCCCCACACACCCCTGAGCGCCCGCAAACGACCGGCCCAGTCGGTTCGGTCCGCCCGCGGTCCCAGCGAGGGGTTGATCGCGGTGGCGACCGAGATCGCCGCGATGTACAGCAGGATTCCCACGATTCCGGGCAGAATGCCAGCCGCGAACAGGGCCGCGACATTCTGTTCCGTCATCGCGCCGTAAAGGACGAGTATTACGCTGGGCGGAATGAGGATCCCCAGAGTTCCCCCGGCCGCGACCGCTCCCGCCGCCAGGCTGTCGGCGTAGCCGAAGCGTCGCATCGACGGGATGGCGATACGGCTCATGGTTGCCGCCGTCGCCAGACTTGAGCCGCAGACCGCGCTGAACCCGCCGCAGGCGACGATCGTCGCCATCGCAAGCCCGCCGCGCCGATGGCCCAGGAAGGCATTGGACGCGTCGTAGAGATCGTGAGAGATCCGCGACTGGGTCACGAAATTTCCCATCAACACGAACAGGGGCACGACGGACAGCGTGTAGTTCATGACCGTGTCGGATGCGATTTGGCCAACCAGGTTGAGCGCGGGGCTGATGCCGATCACCACGGCAAAGCCGACGAAACCGACGGCGGCCATACCGAACGCGATCGGCACCTCAAGGAAGAGGAGCGCGAACAAAATCGCGAAGGCGACGATGCTGAGCGTCATACCGCCGAGACACCGACATCGGCATCACCGCCGCTGAGCTTCATCCGAAAGATCGCGAGGATCAGATAGATCAGCGTGGATAGCACGGCCATGATACCCATGAAGTAGACGAACGGATAAATCGACCATTGCAGGTAAATTGTCGCCGAGCCGAACTCGGCCAGCTTGCTGGCCTGTACGATGAGGCGCCAGGCCAAGAGGCCCATGACGACAGCGCTGAACAGGGGCACGATCGTCAACAGCAATTGACGCAACCATTCCGGCCAACGCGCGCTGAACAGGGTGATCGTGATCTGCTGGTTCCGGATGGTGATCAAAGGAATAGCCGTATAGACGACCACACCGACCAGCAGCTCGGTCAGTTCGTGACCCGCGGGCAAGGGCGCAGAGAAGAAATACCGCCCTAAGACGTCTACAAGAGTGATAAGCATCGTCACGAGCAAGGTCAGGGCGGCGAAACCACCGAGCGCTCTTTCAAGCCGCCGGACGGCCCCGGTGACCGCGTCTCTGTCCAGGGTCGTCTGGCCGCCGGTCTCTGACATCGTGCGATCTTGGGTTCGGCACAACCCCCGAACGGCGTGACGGAGCCGAGCCGGTAGAGCCCGGTTGTCACGCCGCGGGAGGGACGCGCCTACATCTTCTCTTGATAGTCCGCGATCTCCTTGCGGAAATGTCGGAGGATCGCTGAGCCGTCAAACCCCTTGGCGTCGGCGGCCTTGATCCAATCCTTTTCGAATCCCGAAACCTTCGCGCGGATCAGCTCGAGAAACTTGCCTTCCAGCCTTGTAGTCTGTACACCGATTCCAGCGAGCGTTTTTTCACCCATGCGTTCCTGACGGTCCCATTCTCGCCCCGCCTTCCGAGCGAAAGCCGCACCGGAAATCTTGGAAATCGCCGCCCTGTCCTGGGCCGAAATCTTTTTCCAGGCGTCTTTGTTCATAACCGTCGCGAAGCTGGTGTTGTAGAGCCCGCCGGGGAATTTGAGTGCGTATTTTACCTGCTTCTGGATCCGGAAGTTGACGAACGCCTCATCGGTGAACACGGTTCCATCGAGTACTCCCTTGGCCAGACCGTCGCCCATCGTCGTGACCGACATGAACAGCGGCGACGCCCCGACGGATTTCAGGAACTTGGTCGTAGTCCGATTGTTCGCCCTGATCTTGAGACCCTTGAAATCGGCGATCGTCTTGATCGCCCGTTTCTTGTTGTAGACATGGCCCGGCGTATGGGTGTGGAGGGTCACCAGATGTGTCGCCCGGTGTTCCTTGGCCGGCAACAGATACTTGTTGTAAGTATTCCAATAGGCGACAGAGATCGCCTCGCCGCTGTCTCCGAGGAAAGGCAGCTCGACGAACTCGGTCAGCGGAAATTCGCCCGGCGTATAGCCATGTGCGATCCAGCCCACATCGACAATCCCGTCCGCGACCACCTGATATTGTCGCTTGGGCCCGCCGACTCCGGCAGCCGTGATCTGCGGCTTGACCCGGCCTTCGGTGACCTTGGCGACATCGTTCATCCACCCGTCGATCACGATTTTCTGCAAAAAATGTGACGGCGGCAGCCATCGATTGAAACGCAAATTGGTCTCGGCATCGGCGGATGGTATCGCCGATAGAGCCAAAGCCACGCCGACAATCGCCGCGCATGCGGTCTTGATATGTAGTGCTTTCATGGCATTCCTCCCCATCAGCATCGTTATTTTATTGTTAGACGTCGACGGCAGTACGGTATCCCGGCGTCGATACAGCGTCAAGCACATTGGAGGCGGAACGCAGCCATACAGTCTCCCGCCCCGGGTCATGCGCCACAGCAGCGGCTAACCGCGCGCCATGGCGACGTGTATTCGCAGCACCTCGGCGACCGTATCGGCGGGCCGCCGGCCCATCCCGCACTCCGTCCCGATGCCGAATTCGGGCGCGAACTTCTTTGCGGCGGCGATCCGCCGGCGGGTGCCTTCTTCGCCGCCGGTGTGATGCACCAGCCCGAGATACAGGCGTGTCTCCGGCCGCAGACGCAAGTCCGCCAAGGGCGCGAAATAGGCGTCGTCGTCGCGATCGCGCGGTACCGGCATGTGCAACCAGTCGATCGGCCGGCTGACCGACGCGAACACGCCGTTGGCCACATCGACCATATTGGCGGTGTCGGCGGGCTCCTTCCAATGCTTGTGGCCGAAGTCGCCATAGCACAGATGAAAGCCGAGCTCGGCCGTCTCCGGAACCGCCTCTCCATGGCGCGCCAGACGCTCGACAACCCCCGCCTCGATGTCCTCGAAATAGATGGGCCACACGCGTTCCCAAATCGCCATTTCCTTCGACACGTCCCACTGTATGGCGAGCTCCCCGGGCCGCACCAGAGCGGCGATCTCGCGCACGTCGGCGAACAATCGCGCTTCATAGGCGGGCTCGACCGTCGGCTGCGATGCGGTCAGGACAAGATGCTCCAGAAAGGCGACGACCGTCGGCAAGCAGACCTGGAACCGCGTCTGCTCTGGGATCTTTCCCGCGCCTTTGAGCGACGAGAAGACGGCATAGGATTGGCGCGCGGCCTCGACATAGCCCAGGCTGGAGAAGGCGACCTCTTCCGGAGCGATGCCGTCGCGCAATCGGTAGCGCGGCGGGATCGACGATCCATCGGCCATCTTGCGACGCTCGGCGCGCCTGGTTCTGTCATCCTGGACCATCTCGAATTGGGGATGATCCCTGAGGACGTGCTCTTGCCAGCCGATCCACATACTGCGCGGGCCGGTCTCGCCATCGGGAAGCCGGCTGACGCATTCGCCCAGCGCTTCGCCGGTGGTCAGGAAGACCTCCTCGGCACTGCCGGCGGGAAAGCTGCCGAGCAGCAACGTGTCGTGGACAATGTCTTCGTGCTTCGCCATGGGTTCCGCCTTCGCAGTCCGCTAGCCCCAAACTTCCTCGGCTATTTCGACGACCAGCGCAAGTTTACGCTTCTGGTCGTCGAGAGTGACCGGGTTGCCGAGATAGTTGCTGGCGAAACCGCATTGCGGGCTGAGGGCGAGCTGTTCCAGCGGAAGATACCGTGCGGCTTCATCGATCCGGCGCTTGATGTCTTCGGCGGGCTCGAGCGCCGGTGTCTTCGTGGAAATCAGGCCGAGAACGACCAGTTTATCCGGTGGAACCAGTCTCAACGGGCTGAAATCTCCGGCCCTCGGCGAGTCGTACTCCAGGAGATAGGTGTCCACCGAGACCTGGTTAAACAGGATGTCGGCGACGTAGTCGTAGCCGCCTTCGGCGAGCCACCGGCCCTGGCTGTTTCCGCGGCAGAGATGCATGCCCACGACCATCGATCCGGGCCGCTCGGCGATCGCCGCCTCGATCGCTTCGCCGTATTGGCGCGCGGTGAGTCTCGGGTCCTCGCCGCGCGCGCGGAAGCGATCCTGGATCTTGGGATCGCAAAGACACGCGAGATTGGTCTCGTCGAGCTGCAAGTAGGTGCATCCGAGAGCGGCGAGATCCGCGATCTCCTCGCGATACGCGCCCACCACGTCGGCCCAGAATTCCTGTAAGTCCGGGTACACCGTCTCGCTGATGGCATGACGCCCGCCGAAGAAATGCAGCACCGGCGGGGATGGGATCGTCATTTTGGGCGTGCGCTCGGTCAACGACCTGACGAACGCGTAGTCTGCGCCCGTGATGCTGCCCGTCCGCCGTATCTTGCCGTCGGTATAGGGCGTTGGCGCAACGTGCCGTTCCCCCTTCTGGTCGCCGAATCGCGCGCCATGCTCGGCAATCTTGATGGTCGTACCGTCGAGCGCCGAGATGAAGTTCTGCCACCATGTCCGGCGCCGCAATTCGCCATCGGTGACGACTTGCAGGCCGATCTCCTCCTGCATCGCGACCGCATCCCGGATACACCGGTCCTCCAGGGGCTTGAGCCCGTCCAGGGCAAGGGAGTCGCTGACCGGAACGGTCCAGTCGCCCTGCCGCGCCGTGCGGGCGTCGAGCAGCTCCCGCGGCCGCAACAGGCTGCCTACGTGCTCCGCGCGGAAGGGCGGGTCGGCGCCGTTCGAGTCTGCCATCTCAGCCCTCCTTTCGTAGTGCGCGAGACCGCTGGATTCGGGCTCTGCCCCGCCATCGCCCGCGGCGCTTCCGGAATATCCGGCCCGCTGACACGACGTCTCAGGCCGGCGGTGCGTCGCAGGGGACGTCCTCGTCGACAAGCGGCATTCGCGCGAGCCAGCGCTCGACCTCCGCGGCATCGTCGAACAGGGTCTCGAGCTCGGCGCGGGCCTCTCCGACCGTCTGGTACGCCGAGGGGACCACACCCGCCTCGGGTGCCGACAACCTGGTCGCCAGCTCCAACCGGATGCCGTTGGGATCGAAGAAATAGGCCGACAGAAACGGGCCGCCCAGCCAAACCGGACCGGTCACTTCGACGCTGCAGGAACGAACGTGCTCGATGAGCGGGTCGAACCGTTCGCGCGGCACGTGGAGTGCGAGATGCTGCATCATTCCGAGACGGTCGCGGTCGCCTCGCCGCGTATCCTCGGGATATTCGAAGAAGGCCAGCAACTGATCGCCGCCCATGTCGAAGAAGTAGTGGCGCAGATTGTCATGGGGAGGCTGGCCACGGTCGGCGGCGAACGGAACGCGGCGAACGTGGACGAGCTGCATCTTCAGCACGCGGGTGTAAAAGTCCATCGTCGTCGGCATATCGTCGCTGACCAGCGCCAGGTGATCGATCCCGCGCGTCGCAACGATCCGGATGCCCTCAGTCCGGGCGACGGGTTTGGTCATTTCGTTCATGGCGGGCGCTCCGGTAATTCGAGGAACTTGCCGACTTCGGCCAGCAAGGCGCCGGGATTGTCGCCGCCGACGTCGTGGCCCGCGTCGACCTCGACCAGCGCGATGTTCCGGTTGATCGACTTCACCCGTTCGACGGTCTCCGCGGCGAACATGTCCGACCGGGTGCCGCGTATCGCGAGGATCGGACATCGGACGCGCGCCAGGGCGTCCCACATGTCGGGACCGCCGCCGGGCGCCTGGCCGGCCAGCAGCTTGCGGAAGCGGTCGCGGTGTACGGTGTCGCGCTTGACGACATAGCCGCCGTCACGCCCGTCCAGATAGGCCTCGTATCGCGCCCGGGCGGCGGGGTCGGTCGCGTCGGCGCCGAAATAGGCCATTGCCTGCGCGACCGATGCGAAGCGGTCCGGCACCCCGGCGACCGTGGTGGCGACACGGTTCGCCCCGGCCGGCGCGTTTTGCGGCGTATAGTCGACCAGCACCAGCGCCGCGACGCGGTCAGGGTTTTCCGCCGCGCACCATGTCGCGTTGCGCCCACCCATGGAATGGCCCATCAGAACGGCCTTACGCCACCCCAGGTGATCCATCAGACTCAGGCAATCCTGAGCGAAATCGCCGACCGCGTAGTTCTTTTCCTTGCTCCAGGTCGACTCCCCGAACCCCCGCATGTCCATGGCGGCGACCTCGCGAGCATCCGCTAACCGGTCGGCGACCGCGATCCAGTCGTACGAAAAATAGGACAGGCCGTGGATGATCAGGACCGGCGTCGCGCCGCCGGCGCCGAAGGCACGGTAGAAGATTTGAACGTCGCCCGATCGCGTCGTCCCGATGCGATGTTGCGGCAACGCCATGTGCCGCAGCTCCCTGGCTGAGGTCTGGCTCCCGGAACTCTTCACGACGCGCACGCGGCGCGCGACGGCCATGGGGACCGCTTTGGTCGCGAAGCCGCGATCACGGGAAAACCCTATGTGTCGCTGGGGCGGAAGTCAACGCCGGCACGGGTTTCGACCGGTGGCCGCCGCGACCGTCCCGTCATGCACGCCGAGCCGCGACCGTCTCCAGCAGCGCGTCCGGGTCGTCGGGGAGGGCGGCCCCGCGCCAGGCGACATGCTGGTCCGGGCGGACCAGTGCCAACGGCCGTTCGTAAAGTTGGAGGATTCCCGGCTCTTCCACGGTGACGACGGTCAAGGGAATGCCGAGCCTGCGGGCCGCCGTCGTCAGCGGATCGGCATTCGGCGCATCCGGACCCAGACGCAACAGGTTGAAGTCGGGGCCAAGCCGGTCGTAGAGCGAGTGCCTTTTCTCGATCCAGTAATGCGGCGCGCGGCCTCCGGGACAGGCGCTCGGCCTGTAGCGGGCCCGGTCGTCGGGCGGCGGCGCGGTGCCGTCGCCGACGATGAGGGGCGACCCGTCATAGCGGGCGCCGAGCACGATGCCGAGGCTCGCAAACTCCTCCTTGAAGGTTTCGAGCTCGGCGCGCAGGCCGGCGCGGGCCTGTGCGCCGCGATCGCTGTCCTCGTCGACGTAATCCGGGAAGGCCAGCGACGCGATCTTGTTTGCATAGTCGCCCGAAGCGGCGGTGTTGCGGATGCCGATCGGCCGCCGCTCGGTTTCATAGGTGTCGAGGAGTCCGGGCGGTGCCCAACCGCGGCACACGGCGGCGAGCTTCCAGGCCAGGTTGGCCGCGTCGTCCACGCCGGTGTTGAAGCCGAAGCCGCCCGATGGCGTAAACAGGTGAACCGAGTCGCCTGCCAGCAGCACGCGGCCGCTTTGGTAGCGGTCCGCCACCAGGGCGAGACCGGCGGTCCATTCCTGCACGGAAACGACGTCGAAGGGTGTCTCGGCTCCGATCGCGTTTTGAACGATTCCCCTCACGTCAATTGCGGTCCGCGGTGTATCGGGGCCGATTTCGGCAAGCAAGACGTAGTCGCCCTTGCCATCGAGGGTAATGAAATCGACCCGGCCTTCGGGGTTGATCGTCCAATAGTGCCAGGAGACCGGCATCCTCCTGACGTCGGCGATGTGGGGCGCGCGAACGTAGATCGACAGCATCTCGCCGTCGTAGAAATGACGGCCCGAACTTTCCCGGCCCCGATAGGCGATGCCGAGCCGCCGGCGGATATTGCCGCGCCCGCCATCGCAGCCGATCATGTACGCGCAGATCGCGGTTTCCGTGCGCCCCGACGAGAGATCTTCGATTTCCGCCCGGACATGGTCGCCCCGGTCCTCGAAGGAATTCAGCCGCCAATGGAAGCGCAAATCCGTCGAGACGAAGGATTCCGCGTGGGCACGCATGATCCTTTCGAAATAGAACTGATTGCACCGGTGGATCGGTTCGGGTGTCAGCTCGGTCGGCCCCCAGGGGCCCGGATTGCCGATCTTTTCGCGGGACGTCGGCATGCGGATGCGGCCGAGCTCCCATTCGGCGATCCGGGTGACGTAGCAGATGTCCGTCACGTGGTCGGGCGGCAGGCCCGCCTGGCGGATTTCGGGTGCTATGCCGAGCCTGCGCATGTGCTCCATGCTGCGGCTGTTGATCGTGCTGCCCTTTGGATGGTCGGGCGTCGACGGCCGCTCGTTCACCAGCAAGCAGTCGACATTCCGCCAGCCCAGCTCCATCGCCAGGTGAAGCCCGACAGTCCCGCCGCCGACGATCAATACGGAAACATGTGCTTCGCGCATCTTGCCAGAGCTCTCATCCATCGACCGCTATGGAGCGGTACCGGGCCTCCGGTGCAGTGCTTTGAAATGTAAATTGAATTTTCTGTCAACGGCAGAAAGAACCCGTACCTGCGCAGCGGTGCAAATATACGCCGCCGGCTCGGTGACGGGTCGTCCGACCGGTCCGCGGGAACGGTCCGCGTGTGGAGAGCGAGCCCAGGGCAACGCCGATCACGGGCATCGCGCGCGCCTCCCCACTTGCCACCCACAAGGGATTTGCTCTTGCCAGCCTGGATCGGAATGCTCCCGAATTCGAATTGCCCGACCCGACGTTGCGCTGCATCGACAAGGTCGTCGACCGGGCGCCCGGCGGCGAAATCGAAGTCACCGGCGCCGTGCACCGATACGAGTACCGCGGCAACTGGAGAGCCCAAGTCGAGATGGTCCTGGGAATGTCAACGGCGGTTGGAAGACGTACCGGCGCTGGAGTGCTCCCTGCGATAGCTCCGGATCGCCTGCATCGATGCCGCCGCTGTCAACCACGCCCTCCGGTCCGCCGCCAGCGACGCTTTTCGTTTCGGCGGCGTCGAGGGTGTATTGGATCGCTTCAACCGGGCGTTGGAACAAAGGATCGACGCACGCGGACAGACGGTGAAGGGCCTCGCGACACGCTGCGGGGATTCCCATGGATTCATTAAGAGTCTGCATTGCCGGGACATCCGGCAACCGGTTCGGGATAGATCGCAATAGGAAACCGACTTGCAGGGCGAACCGCACGGGAGTGTGAAACGATGAGTGAATTTGCTTTCATGACGGCGCTCGAGTTGAGAGATCGGATCAGGCGCAGGGACGTCTCGCCTGTCGAGCTGATCGAGTCGTCCCTGGGGCGGCTCGACGGGCTGGAACCCACGCTCAACTGCTTCGTCCAGACCTCGCCGGAGCTGGCGCTGGCGGCCGCGCGCCGAGCCGAGAAGGCAGTGATGTCCGGGGAGGCGCTCGGGCTGCTGCACGGCCTGCCGATCTCGGTGAAGGACCTGATCGCGGTGGACGGGCTGAAGCTCACCTTCGGCTCCCGCGCCATGGCGGACAACGTGGCGGCGCTCGATGCGCCCGCGGTCGAGCGGCTGCGCCGCCACGGCGCGTGCATCCTCGGCAAGTCGACGACCAGCGAGTTCGGCTGCAAGGCGGTGGGCGACAGCCCGCTCACCGGCGTCACGCCCAACGCGTGGAACCGCGCCAAGACGCCGGGCGGGTCGAGCTGCGGCGCCGCGACCAGCGTCGCCGCCGGGATCACGCCCTTCTCGCTCGGGACCGACGGCGGCGGTTCGGTGCGGATCCCGAGCTCGTTCAGCGGGTTGTTCGGGATCAAGCCGCAGTTCGCCCGCGTGCCGGTATTTCCGGCAAGCGCCACGCCGACGCTGGCGCATGTCGGTCCGCTCGCGCGCACCGTGCGGGACGCAGCCTTGTTGCTGAGCGCGATCGCCGGGCACGACCGCCGCGACCCGTTCGGCGTGGCGCAGCCGGTACCCGATTTCCTGGGCGCCTGCGAGCGCCCGGCCGAGGGCCTGCGGCTGGCGTGGAGCCCGACGCTCGGCTACGCGCGGCCAACCGCCGAGGTGGTGGAGATCGTCGAGGATGCGGTCCGGGCGTTCGAGGAGCTCGGTTGCACCGTCGATCTGGTCGAACAGGTCACGGACGATCCGCTACCGCTCTGGATGGCGGAATTCTTCGCCGGTGTCGGAACCCGGCTCAAGGACGTGCTCACCAACCGGCCGGAGCTGCTCGATCCCGCGGTCGCCGAGGTGCTGGCCGGCGCGCTCGATCGGGACATCGGCGACTACTACGAGACGGTTTTCCGGCGCTACGAGTTCCGCGAGAAGATGCGCGCCTTCTTCGAGGACTACGATCTGCTGCTGACGCCGACGCTGCCCGTCCCCGCCTTCGACGTGAAGCGCAACCTGCCGGCCGAGCTTCCCGACCGCAACATCGTGTCCTGGGTCTCCTACACCTACCCGTTCAACCTGACCGGCCAGCCCGCCGCCTCCGTCCCGGCGGGATGGACCCGGGACGGCCTGCCCGTGGGGATGCAAATGGTCGCGAAGATCCTGCACGAGGAGGACATCTTCCGCGCCGCGGCGGCGTTCGAGGCGGCGAGGCCCTGGGCCGACCGGAGGCCGGACCTGGCCGCCTGACAACGGCGTGCCGCGTTTCCCTTCCCGCGCGACGGGTTGGAGGTGCGCGGCGCCGGTGGCTATGATCGGGCGTTGATGCCGCGGCGTGAACGACAGGCCGGACAGGTCCTCGGGCTCTCCGGCAGACCGGAGCCATCGCAGATGGGCGCATCGACGGCGACGAAGGAAGCAGTTGCACCCGACCCCGACGCGCCGCAGGTGGACGAAAGCTGCGTCGCGTTCCTGATCGCCCAGCGCCACCTGTCCAATGCGGCGATCGCCGCCGCGCTGATCGCCGTGATCGGCGTCGCCTTTTCCATCTTCCACCTCTACGCCGCCTATTTCGGCCAGGCGCAGAGCTATCTGCACCGCACGATGCACGTCACCCTGATGATCGTGCTGTGCGTCCTGCTGAAGCCGGCCGGGCGCAAGTCGTGGAAGGAGCCGATCAACGCCTGGCTGGGCTACGACATCTCCTGCATCGCGCTCACCATCGGCGTGCAGGCCTATATCTGCTGGGATGTCTTCGCCTTCATCAACCGCCGGGGTCTCGCCGATCCCGTGGACCTGGCCGTCGGCGTGGTCATGATCTTCCTGGTGATGGACGCGACGCGACGCGCGATCGGCTGGATCATGGTGCTGCTCGGCGCGTTCTTCATCCTGCAAAGCGCCTATGGCGAGTACTTCTTCGGCGTGTTCTACGGCCCGTCGATCGACTGGTCGCTGATCATCAACGACCTGTTCATGGAAGAAGAGGGCATCTACACGATACCGATCAGCATCTCGGCATCCTTCGTCGTTCTGTTCATCATCTTCGGTGCCTTCATCATGCGCACCGGCGTGGGCGAGCTGTTCAAGGACATCGCCTACGGGCTGATGGGCCGGCAGGTCGGCGGACCCGCCAAGGCGGCGGTGATGTCGAGCGCCTTCATGGCCTCGATCTCGGGCAGCGCGGTCTCCAACGTGGCGACCACCGGCACCTTCACCATCCCGCTGATGA
>JAPPGP010000192.1 GCA_028821395.1 Defluviicoccus sp. | reverse complement strand
TCAACCGCTGGTTCGGCTGGGACGGCGCGCAGGACTCGCTGTGGGCGCAGAACCTCAGGCCGCTGCTCGATGCGCGCGAGATGGGCGCCGGACCCGGCGGCGCGGCGCGGCTGGTGCGCTCCGACCGGCAGCTTTCCTGTCTCTACCGGCGCGCTTTCGGCGAAGCGCCCGGCGCGGACGACGCACGGGTTTTCGTCGATCTCGGCAAGGCGCTGGCGGCGTTCCTGGAGATCCAGGTCACCGGGCGCACGCCGTTCGACGAATTCCGCGACGCGCTCGCGCGCAACGACGCCGCCGGCCAGGCGCGCTATCCCGCCGCGGCCAGGCGCGGCCTGCTCCTGTTCGTCGGCCGGGGCAACTGCGCCTTCTGCCATTTCGGCCCGACCTTCACCAACGGCGAGTTCGCCGATGCCGGCGTGCCGCATTTCGTCGAACCTGGACGGGTCGATCCCGGCCGGCACGGCGGCATCCGCAATCTGCGCCGGAGCCCCTACACCCTGCTGGGCCGCTTCAACGACGATGCGCTGCGCTCCACCGCCGCCAAGACCCGCTATGTCCGCCTGCGCCACAGCAATTTCGGCGAGTTCCGGGTGCCGGGCCTCCGCAACGTCGCGCTGACGGGGCCCTACATGCATGCCGGCAGCCTCGGGACGCTCGCCGAAGTCGCTCATCACTATTCGACGATCGACGAGGAACGGCTGCACGCCGGAGGCGAACGGATTCTGCGCCGCCTCGACCTCGGCGCGCGCGAACGGGCCGATCTCGTAGCCTTCCTCGAAACGCTGACGGAGAACGAGCCGCTTCGCGAATTGGCAGGGGAGACCGGCGGCGCCGAGTGCCGGTAGCCATGCCAGGCCGGCCGCCCGGCTCCGCCGCGCTCCGTCGAGCGGCCGGCTTGGCGGAGAAATCGTCAATGCACTAACATTCGAAAGGGAGCAGCCGCCGGGGACAGGTCAGGAGGGTCGCGTGCTGCCGGGTCACGCACGATACGAGCCGTCCGCCATACCCGCGCGACCGGTCTACGATTGGCCGGACGGCAAGCGGCTCGCGTTCTATATCGGCATGAACATCGAGGTCTTCGGCTTTCTCGCCGGCCTCGGCCCCGATCCGGTCACCGGCTCCGGACCGCAAACCCACCGGAACTACGCATGGCGGGATTACGGCAACCGCGTGGGCATCTGGAACCTGTTCGACCTGTTCGACGAGTTCGCGCTGCCCGCCTCGTGCATCGTCAACGCGTGGCTCTACGACCACTATCCCGAGATCTTCGATCGCATTCGCGCCCGCGGCGATGCAATCGTGGGTCACGGCCGCACCAACGCCGAGCGGCAGAGCGGGCTGTGGGAAGAGGACGAGCGGCGGCTGATTGCCGAAGCGACCGATACCATCGAGCGCAACGAGGGGGCAAGGCCCGCGGGCTGGCTCGGGCCCGGCTCGGTCGAGACCGCGGTTACCCCGGACCTGCTGAAGGAGGCGGGCTACCGCTACTGCCTGGACTGGCCGTGCGACGATCAGCCGATCTGGCTGAACACGCGGAGCGGAAAGCTGCTATCGGTGCCCTACCCCTTCGAGCTCAACGATATCGGCCAGATCGTCTTCCGCCGGCATACCGCCCGCGAGTTCGCCGACATGATCGTTGATCAATTCGAAGCCATGGTCCGTCAGTGCGTCCACCGGCCGCTGGTGTTCTCGGTCTCGCTGCACAGCTTCATCGCCGGTCAGCCGTTCCGGACGACGGCGCTGCGGCGCGCCTTCGAGCATATTCGCGAGCACGAGCTCAGGGACCGGGTCTGGTTCACGCATTCAGATGCGATTGCCGAGCATTGCTACGGGCTCGATCCGGCCAAGCTGCCCGGAGGCTGATCCCGCGACCGCGCTATGCAGGATCGAGGAGGTCCTCGACCCGCGTGCCGTGCCAGCCGTCCTCGCGCCTGCGCCAGTAGCGGGACTGGAGGTGGCCGGTGAGGATGCCGGCATGGCCGTTGCCGACCGGCCTGTCCCCGATGCGGATCACCGGCATGACGCCGCCCGCCGTGGTGCTCGCGAACACCTCGTCGGCTGCGCGCAGCTCCTCCGGCGCCACCCTGCGGCATGAGAAGGGGATGCCGTCCTCGCGGCAGAGCTCGGCCACCGCCCGCCTCGTGATGCCCTCGAGCACGTTGGCATCGGGCGTCGCGACCGCGCCGTCCTTGACCACGAAGACATTGTAGCCCGGCCCCTCGGTGAGCGCGCCGTCGGCGCCCACCAGCAGCGCATCGTCGCAGCCCCGGTCGTAGGCCTCGAAACGGGCCTGCACGAAGTCGGCCCGGTTGTAGTTCTTGAAGCGGGCGTCGATCGCCCTCGACGAGACGCGCTCGACTCCGCTGACATGGAGCGCGGCGCCGTTGCGGCACTTGTCCTCGCCCCAGATCCAGACATAGGGCGTGGCGTAGGCGACGAACTCGGGCGCGCCGAGGCGGGGATCGCGGGCCCCGCCCTGGATGACGCCGCGGGTGAGCTGGAGCTTGACGTAGCAGTTTTCGTGCCCCGATCGGGACACGCATTCGGCCAGGATACGGCGCATGTCGTCGGCGCCGTAGGGATTCTCCAGCCGGAACCCGGCGCAGGACCGGGCGAAGCGCTCGAGATGCTCGTCGAGCATGAAGAACCAGCCGGCCCAGCTGGAGGTCACGTCGTATACCGTGTCGCCCCAGACGAAGCCGGCATCGAAGATCGACATTCTGGCGTCCTCGGGCAAGACGTACTCGCCGCCGATGAACACGCATCCCTCGGTCATTGTCCCCTCCTCCGGGAGTCTCGCGCCGGCGTCCCGCGGGTCTCGATGATAGCCGCGGCGACGCCCATGGATGCCTGAATCGAGTCCGGGCATCCATGACGTGGCGGGGGCGCCGTGCGGATAAGCGTGAATTTCCGAACCGGGACACCCGATGCCCTCATGCGATTTGCGGTCGCGCCGGGGTTTCAATACGCTTTTCCGTCCGCCGCAAGCGCTTTCCCCGTCGGTGCATCCGCCCGGCACGCTGGAGACACGAGATGCTTCCGATCACCGGCTATGCCGACCGCTATTCGGTAGCGCCCGGCCAATCCATCGCGTTCAAGGTGTCCTCGACCGTGCCGGAGGATTACGAAGCGCGCCTGGTGCGCGTCATCTGCGGCGACCCCAACCCGGCCGGTCCCGGCATCCGCGAACAGCCCGTCGAGGCCGCCTTTGCCGGCCGCTACCCCTCCCGGGTTCAGCCGATCCACAACGGCTCCTGGGCACGCGTCGCCGCCACCGCCCCCCTCGATGCGCTGGAGAGCTTCACGGTGACCGCCACGATCTGGCCTACCCTGCCTCGTCTGTCCCGCCGGCAGGGTCTGGTGTCGCGCGTCGACGACGACACCGGCGCCGGGTTCACGCTGGAGATCGACGAGACCGGCTCGCTTGCCGCCACGCTGAGCGACGGCAGCCGGACAGTCTCGGTCAGCACGGGCAAGGCGCTGCGCGCCCGCGCCTGGTACCGGGTCTTCCTCAGCTACGACGCGGGCGCGGGCGAGGTCCGCGTCGGCCAGCTTGCGCTCGCGCCCGCGATGACCGTGGACGACTCGGGCACCGCCGCCGTCTCGGCGGCATTCGAGGGGGGATGCACCGGGAGCGGCGATCTGGTGTTCGCGGCGCGGGCCGGCGCGCCTCCTTGCGACCACTATAACGGCAAACTCGAAACGCCGGGGATCGTCGCGACCGCCCTCGACCCGGAGGCGGCATTCCGCGCCGCGGGGGAAGACCCCGCGCGATCCGGCGATCACCTGGTCGCCGCGTGGGACTTCTCGCGCGAGATGTCGTCGGCGCGCATCCTGGACGCCGGTCCCCACGCGATGCACGGCGAGACCGTCAACCTGCCGGCGCGCGCGATGACCGGCTGGCGCTGGACCGGCGAGGAGATGTGCTGGCGCCACGCGCCCAAGCAGTACGGCGCCATCCACTTTCACGACGACGACCTCTACGACTGCGGCTGGGAGACCGATTTCAGCTTCGAGGTGCCCGACGACTTCAGGAGCGGCGCCTACGCGGTGCGCCTCGGCGCCGGCGGCGAAGAGGACATGATCCCCTTCTTCGTGCGCGCCCAGCCGGGCCGGGCGCAGTCGAGCGCCTGCGTGCTCATCCCCGTCTTCACCTACACCGTCTACGCCAACTTCGCCCGCGGCAATGTCGACGACGCCTATCGCGAGCAGGCCGCGCGCTGGGGCGCGCGTCCGTGGACGCCGGACGAGCATCCCGAGTACGGGATCTCTACCTACAACCGCCATAGCGACGGCAGCGGGGTCGCCTATTCGTCGCGGCTTCGCCCGATCCTCAACCAGCGCTCCGGGTATTGCGCCTATGCGGATCCCAAGGGCGGCTCCTGCCTGCGCCACTTTCCTGCCGACACCCATCTTCTCGCCTGGCTGGAGGCGCTCGGCCACGATTTCGACGTCATAACCGACGAAGATCTCGAGACGGACGGCGTCGGCGCGATCGCGGACTACAAGGTGCTGATGACGGGCTCCCACCCGGAATACCACACCCCGGGCTCGCTCGACGCCCTCGCCGACTACACCGGGCGAGGCGGACGGCTGATGTATCTCGGCGGCAACGGCTTCTACTGGCGCGTCGCCGTCAATCCGGAGCTGCCCGGCGCGGTCGAGATCCGCCGCGGCGAGACCGGGATCCGCGCCTGGGCGGCCGAGCCGGGGGAGTACTACAACGCCTTCGACGGCGGCTATGGCGGCCTGTGGAGAAACAGCGGCCGCGCGCCGCAGCGCCTCGTCGGGGTGGGATTCATCGCCCAGGGCGACTTTCACGGCACCGCCTATCGGCTTCTGCCCGCCTCGCGCGACCCCCGCGCCGCCTGGATCTTCGAGGGGATCGAGCAAGACGAGCTTTTGGGCGACTTCGGCCTGAGCGGCGGCGGGGCGGCCGGGTTCGAGCTCGACTGGCTGGACCCGAGCCTCGGATCGCCGGCCCACGCCCTGGTGCTCGCCCGCTCGGAGCCGCAGGACGACACCTTCATGCTGGTGCCGGAGGAGATGCTGAACCACTACGTCAACCGTCCCGGCCTGCCCGCCGAGGACCTCATCCGCTCGGAGATGGTGTTCTTCGAGACGCCCAACGGCGGCGCCGTGTTCTCGGTCGGCTCGATCACCTTCTGCGGAAGCCTCCCCCACAACGACTTCCGCAACAACGTCTCGCGCATGCTCGACAACGTGTTGCGAAGGTTCCGAGGGCGCTGAGCGGCGAAGGGTCGCGCGGGAATTGCATGCGAAGACCTGCCCCCGGGCCGCGCATCGGGAGGTCTGGCTACGGCGAACAATGTCTGCGATGTTACGCCGCGCCGCCGGGGAGAGGGGTATGGCGATCGACCGGGTGAAGGCTTACGGCGTGGAGCTGCCACAGCGGCTTGCCTACAACCTCGCCGTGGCGAGCTATCGGAAGCTTCGCGCGATCGTGGTCGAGGTGGGCACCGACGATGGGCATGTCGGCATCGGCCAGGCGACGATCACCGCACCCGCCTATTCGCCCTACGGCGAGACCCTTGAAGGTGCGGTTCACGCGGTCAACGAAGTTCTTGCGCCCGAGCTCCTGGGCCTCGACCCATTTGCCGTCGAGCTCGCCCATATTCGGATGCACAGGGCGATGCATGGCAATCCGACGGCCAAGACGGCCGTCGATATCGCGTTGCACGATGCGATGGGGCTGTCGCTGGGCGTGCCGGTCTACTCGTTGCTGGGCGGCCCGATATGCACCGAGCTGCCGTTGCTTGCTTCGATCGGCCTGTTCCCTACCGACGAGCTCGTCGAACTTGCGGTGGAAGCGGTCGGACAGGGGTACAAGGCGCTGAAGATACGCGTCGGCAAGGATCTCGTGGACGACGTCGCCAACCTTGAGGCGCTGCGAAAACGGCTCGGCGAAGACCTGCCGATCTCGGTCGATTTCAATCAGGCGATGAGCGAGCTACACCGCCGTCCGGACAAGGCGATCTCCTACATTCGAAGACTCGAGGCGTTCGGGCTCGATTCGATCGAGCAGCCGGTTGCCGGCGAGGACTTCGAGACAATGGCGCACATTACCGCCGCGGTCGACACGCCGATCGTCGGAGACGAATCCATATGGACCCTCCAGGATGCCCGCCGCGCGATCGCAATGCGCGCCTGCGACATCGTCAAGATCAAGATCGTCAAGAGCTGCGGCCTGCTGTTCGCCCGCAAGATGGCTGTCCTGTGCGAGGCGGCCGGCGTGCCGGTGGTCGTCGGGCACGGCATTGCCGGCAGCGTGCAGAACGCCGCCGAGGCGCATTTGGCCGCTTCGCTGCCGACCTGGAAGCCGCCGGGCGAGATGAACGGGTTCCTCAAGCTTGCGCACGACATCGCACCGCAGTTGTCCTTTGCCGACGGGTCGATCTTCCTCGATGGCGTGCCCGGGCTTGGCGTGAGGCACGACAGCGACGAGCTTGAGCAAATGGCGATCGCGTGATGGGCACGTCGGTCGATACATGAACGGCGACGGCAAGTGACGCGATGCCTACCGATATCGTAACCGCAGCGCATCTGCGCCCTTTGGCCGAGGGCGTCTATGCGTGGATCGGCGCGCGCGGCGATTCGAACGCCGGCGCAATTGACACGCCCGACGGCCTGCTCGTGATCGACGCCCAGCAGCACGCAGGTCTGGCGCGCCGGTTCCGCGACGCGTTGGGCGAGGCGGTCGACAAGCCGGTCCGCGCGCTCATCGACACGCACTATCACCTCGATCATGTCGCCGGAAACGTCGTGTTCGCGGACGAGGCGCCGATCCTTGCCCACGAAAAGACGCTGGAGAAGCTGCGCGCCCATCTCGGGCCGGACGACGGCGGACAGTGGGTCGTCACCGAGCTGATGACCAAGATCCGCATGTTCTACGGGCCCAACACGCCCGAGCTGATCCCGGACGGCGATCCCGGCTGGACCTGGTTCGAGCAACGCTTCGCACCGGCGGAGTACGACAGGATGGTGGTCAAGCCGCCGACCGAGACTTTCGCCGACAGCTTCGCCTTTCACCTGCCCGGCGACAGGCTGCGGCTCGATTATCGCGGTCCGGCCCACTGCGACGGCGATCTGATCGTTTGGCTCGAACGGCGCAAGGTGGCGTTCCTGGGAGACCTGCTGTTCTACGGTCGCTTCCCGTGGCTCGGCGATTCCGATCTCGATGGCTGGATCGCGGCGCTGGAGCATGTGCTCACGCTCGATCTCGAAATCGTCGTCCCGGGGCACGGCGTGCCGGTGACGTTGCGGGAGGTCGCCTGGTTTCGGGACCTGCTCGCGGCATTGCGCGAGGCGGTGGCGGGCGCGATCGCAGGCGGCGCGTCCGAGGAGGCGGCGGTCCGCGAGGTCGAGCTGCCCGGGTTCGCCGGCATCCCCCGCTACAGGGAGTGGATCCGGTTCAACGTGCGCAACGCCTATCGCTATCTCCGCGCCGCCTGAACGCCCGGCGGCGGCTCAGACCCTCGAGAAATCCGGGCACCATTTCAAGATGCCGTCCCTGTAGCTCTCCCTGTCCCCATGAGCCGCCGCCCAGCGCGAGATGTTCGGGTAGCTCTGGAACGGATAGCCGCAGCCGACCAGCACGAAGTGCACCGGAATCCAGGAAATATCGGCCAGGGTGTAGCGGTCGCCCATCATCCATTCGCGGCCCTCCAGCGCGTTTTCGAGCTTGGCGAAACACGCTTCGAGCGTCTCCCGCGCCGTGGCGATATCCTTGTCGCCGAACGCGCTGCCGCCGGCGTGCTTGGCGTGAAACGCCTTCAGCTCCTCGTTCTTCTGAAGCTCGTCGTATTTTTCCTGTTCCGCGGCGGTCTTCTTCAACTTCTTCTGCATCTTGGTCGCGTAGACATAGGGCTTGATCGCCGGCACATGGATGGACGCGGCGAGACGGAGCCATTCGAGCATCTCGTCCTCATCGCCCGCCGCGCGCAGCGAGGGTTCGGGGTAGGCTCGGTCAAGATGGTCGATGATGTCGTTGGACTCGATGTGGACGACGCCGTTGTCGATCAGGGTCGGCACCAGCCCGTTCGGGTTGATGCCGAAGTAGTCGTCCGAAATGTTTTCCTTCAGCTTCAGGTCGAGGTGATGGCTGGTCCAGGGCAAGCCTTTCTCGATCAGCGCCATGCGGACCCGCATCGAGCAGTTCGAGATATCGCCGTGGTAAAGGTGAATTCCCGCAAGCGTTTCCACGGACTTGTCGGTCGGAACGATAACTGCCATGGCAGGCTCTCCTTTCAGGTTCAACGACCTCGGCCTCAATCCCCCGCGAACGCGATCAATCGCCCGCAGACCAGCGCGCCCAGCCAGCAGACCGTGGACAGCACGGCGTGAACGGCGAGCCGCGCGCGCGGGGCGTCCTTGAGCAGGAACCCGTGGCGCCGGCACAAAGCGAGCGCGGACAGCACGCCCACGGCGATCAGGACCAGCTTGAGCTGCAGGAACCCGACGCCGCCATATTCCCGCGCCCGCACCGAGAACAGTAGCGGTCCCGTGAGCAGGGCAAGCGCGAGCCCGCTCGCCGCTACCGGCGCGAGCACCCGCACCACCGCTTCGCGGGAAATGCCGCGCCACACGCCGAGAAGCCGCAGGTTGAGCGGGACGACGGAGCCGATCAGCAAGGCGATGGCGAGGATGTGCGCGGCGTTGACGCCGGCATAGAGCCAGCGGGAGCCCCGCAGGGCCTCGGCCAGCGCCGTCCCCTCCAGCGCTGCGAACAGGGACTCCAAGGACTCAGTCGCGCTCCGGGTAAAGCACGTACTCCCGCTTGCCGAGGAACAGCCGTTCCACCTTGACCCGTTTCTCCGACATATCGGCAGCCGGCTCGCCGATCACCCGGATCTCGACCCCTTCCGCCAGATCGCCCTTCTTGAGGCCGGCGCGCCGGTTGCGCCAGGGCTGACCGACCTCGGCCGTCCACTCCTCGCCCTCCACGTCGACTTTCAGGATGCCGTGGGGATTGCCCAGGCGGACGGTCTTGATCATGCCGGTCAGATCGATGTTGCCGCCGGTGGTCCACGACCAGCCGTGATGGGCAAGGGCCCCGGCCGCGGGAGCCATGAGCCCCAGGGCCAGGACCGCGATCGACAAGAGCCTCGTCATCGCGCGCCTCCGATGTCTCAAGCGTTGCCGGGAAGGTTGCGTCACACCAACGCGGATTCAACCTGACCTTTCCCGGACAGGCTTCGGGTTCGCGTCGATCATACCCCTGGAGAGTGGATAACCGTGAGGTCGATCGCGGGGGTCTTGCTCCAGACGCCGCCGCCGGTCCCGCGAGACCGGGTATCGACACCGGCGAGGTGAAGGTGGCACGCTTGATCGCGCAATGGGGAGTGCACGAGACGCATGGATCCGATCACCTTCTCGATCATCCGCCATCGCCTGTTCCGCGTCGTCGACGAGGCGGTGATCACGCTGAAGCACGTGTCGGGCACCGCGATCACCAATGAGGGCCACGACCTCATGGCTTCGCTCTACCGCGCCGACGGGTCGCTGCTGATGGGCGGGGTCGGGTTCCTGCATCACCTGACCAGCGCGGCCGAGGCCTGCAAGGCGATCATCCGCCGCTTCGGGGACGATATCGGGGACGGCGACATCTACCTCCTGAACGATCCCTACACGGCGGCGCTCCACACCTCCGACGTCTATCTCGTAGCCCCCATCCACCATCGCGGCGAGCTCGTCGCCTGGAGCGCGTGTTTCGTCCATGTCTACGACATCGGCGCGACCAACCCCGGCGGCTTCTGCCCCGATTCCCGGGACATCTTCACCGAGGGCTATTCCTCGCCCGGCATCAGGCTGGTGAGCGGCGGGACCGTGATCCGGGACGTGCTCGATACCCTGCTCAACATGGTGCGCTCGCCCGAGATGGTGGCACTCGACATCGCCTCGATGATCGCCTGCAACAACGTCGCCAGGGAGCGCATGCTGGCGCTGATCGACAAGTACGGCTACGAGACCGTCGACACGGCCTGTCGCACCCTGATCCAGCAGTCCGAAGACCTGCTGCGCCGGCGGCTCCGCGACCTGCCCGACGGGGAGTGGCATTCACGGCAATATCTCAGCGTGAAGGACGACGTCTACCGGGTCGCGCTCAAGATGACCAAGCGCGACGACGAGCTGGAGTTCGACTTCTCCGGATCGAGCCCGCAGGCGCCGGTCGCGGTCAACTGCACCAGATGGGCCTCGCTCGGCGGCCTGTTCGCACCGCTGTTTCCTCTCCTGTGCTTCGACATCACCTGGAACGAGGGGGTCATCCGCCCGATCAGGATGATCGCTCCGGAGGGCACGATCGTGAACTGCACCCGGCCGGCGCCGGTCTCGGTGGCCACGGTGGGCGCCATCCAGTCGGTGAACAACGCGGCCTGCGCGACCATCGGCAAGATGCTCGACGCAAGCGATGCCTACGCCGAACAGGCTACCGCGGTCTGGCACGCCAATCACTTCGCGGTCTTCCTGTTCGGCCGCAATCAGTACGGGCAGGACTCGATCGGCACGCTGACCGAGACATTCGCCGGGTCGGGAGGCGGGCGAAACATAGGCGACGGCGTCGACGTCGGCGGCGAAATGCCCAACCCGATCTCCCGCATGGCCAATGTGGAGACGCTGGAGAGCACGCTCCCGCTGCGCTACCTGTTCCGCAGGCGGGTGACGGATTCGGGCGGTCCCGGCAAGCACCGTGGCGGCACCGGAATGGAGTTCGCGCTCACGCCCCACGATGCGCCCGATGGCGGCCTGCACTGCGTCATCACCGGCAAGGGTGTGCAGTTTCCGATGAGCGACGGCCTGTCCGGGGGCTATCCGGGCGCGCCCAACCGCTACCAATGGGTGCGCAACGGCGCCGCGCCGGGCGACGGACGGGCGGCCTTCGCCCAAAGCGTGGCCGAGATGGCTGGCGAGCCCGAGACCGTGAGCTGGGGCGTCTATCCGGTGATGGGAGAGGATGTCTTCTACCTGCGCTGGAACGGCGCCGGCGGGTACGGCGATCCGCTGGCGCGCGACCCGCAGGCGGTGCTCACGGATTGCGAGGAAGGCGTGGTGTCGATGGAGGCGGCACGCGACGTCTACGGCGTGGTGTTCGAGACCGGCCGGCCGGCGGTCGATCTTGCCGCCACGGCTGCCAGGCGCCGCGCGCTGATGGCCGGGCGCATCGGCCGGGCGGCCGCCGGATGAGGACCCGGGTCTCCGAGGCGCTGGAGCGCAGCCGGGGCATGATCTGCTGCCGCTTCTGCGGGCGCGCGATCGCACAAGCGGGGACGCCCTGGAAGCCGGCGGCGGCGCTCGACGAGGCGCCGATGCGCGGTGCCGGGGGCGCGGTATACAGCGCCGGGCCGGAGGTGCTGCTGCGCCGCTTCTGCTGCCCGGGCTGCGGCGCGTTGCTGGATTGCGAGACGGCGCTCGCGGGCGATCCGTTCCTGGACGACGTGATATACGAGTGAGGGAGACCCACATGCACCCTGTCGGGCGCAGGCAGGCGATGCCATGACCGCGACCGTCCGCCTCGAGGCACGGCCCGGGCCGATCGAGCTCGGGCTCGACACCAGCGCGGTCATCGTGAACGACATGCAGAACGCCTTCGTGTCGCCGGGCGGCTATCTCGACAAGGCCGGGTTCGACATTGCGGGCGCCGGGGCCGTAGTGGACGCCGTCGACACCACGCTCGAGGCCGCGCGCGCGGCCGGGCTGCCGGTGTTCTATTTCCGCAACGGCTTCGATGCCGAGCTTCACGCCGCCGCGGCCGGCTCGCCCTGGCGGGTCAAGTCCCACGCGCTCCGGCTGATGCGGGAGCGCCCGGAGCTCGAAGGCACCCTGCTGATCCGGGGGAGCTGGGACCATGACATCGTCGATGCGCTGACGCCGAAGCCGGGCGACGTCGTGGTCGACAAGACGCGGCCGAGCTGCTTCGCCGGGACCGAGCTGCAGATGATGCTGAACGCGCGCGGCATCCGCGGCATCGTGGTGGTGGGGATCGCCAGCAATGTGGGCGTCGAGTGGACGCTCCGCGACGGGCTGTCGCGCGAGTTCTTCGGAATCATGCTGGAGGATGCCACGATGCCGGCGGGGCCCGGCTACCTGCAGGCGGCGACGGTGTTCAATGTCGAGACCTTCATCGGCTGGGTCTCCACCAGCGCCGCGTTCGCGGACGCGTTCGGGGCCGGCCGGCGTTGAGCGCCGGCCCCGACAGCGAGCCGGTCCTCGAGCTCCGGGGCATAACCAAGTCCTACCCGGGCGTGCTGGCCAACGAAGAGGTGAGCCTGCGGCTCCGCCGTGGCGAGGTTCTGGGGCTGCTGGGCGAGAACGGAGCCGGCAAGTCGACCCTGATGAACATCGTGTCCGGGCTGACCACGCCCGACGCGGGCAGCATTCGCATCGACGGTAAGATCGTCCACATCCGGTCGCCACGCGACGCGATCGGCCTGGGTATCGGCATGGTGCATCAGCACTTTCTCCTGGTCCCCACGCTGACGGTGGCGGAGAACGTCATCCTGGGGGAGCGCCGGCTGTTCCGCTTGCGGCTGCCGGTCAAGTCGCTGGCGCGGCAGGTGAGCCGGCTTGCCGAGCGATACGCGCTGCCGCTCGATCCCGATGCCGTCGTCGGCACCCTCGACATCAGCGCGCAGCAGCGCGTCGAGATCGTCAAGGCGCTTTACCGCGACGCCCGCATCCTGATCCTCGACGAACCGACCGCCGTGCTGTCGTCGGCCGAGGCCGACAGGCTGTTCGAAACCGTCCGGGCTCTGGCGGGGCGCGGTGCCTCGGTGATCCTGATCAGCCACAAGCTGGACGACATATTCGCCGTCTGCGGGCGTGTCGCGGTGATGCGTGGCGGACGGGCGGTCGCCGAGCGGGAGATCGGCGACGTCGCCAGGGACGACCTCGTCCGCCTGATGGTGGGCGAAGACATCGCGATGCCGGGCCGCCCGTCCCCCGCCGCCGGCGGCCGGCCGGTGCTTTCCGTGCGCGGGCTTACCGTCCCCGGGCGCGGCGGCAGGCTTGCCGTGGATCGCGCGAGCTTCGAGCTGCACGGGGGCGAGATCCTCGGTCTCGCCGGGGTCGATGGCAACGGCCAGAAAGAGCTCGTCGAGTCGCTCACCGGACTCTGTCCCGCGGCGGCGGGCCGGATCCTGATCGACGGCGAGACGCCGGCCGAGCGCATGAGCGTCCGGCACCGGCGGCTCGGCGGCATGCGCCATGTGCCGGCGGACCGGCACGCCCATGGCATCCTTCCCGGCCTGTCGCTCGAACGCAACTTCCTCCTGTCGCATTTCTTCGCCCGGATGTTCAACCGCTGGGGCGCGCTGCGCCACGGCCGCGCACGCCGCATGCTCGCCGGCCTGATTGCCGAGTTCGACGTTCGCGCTCCGGGACCCGCGATCCGAATCGATGCGCTGTCGGGAGGCAACCAGCAGAAGCTCGTCCTCGCCCGCGAGCTCGCCCTCTCCCCCAGGACTCTGGTCGCTTCCCACCCGACGCGCGGGCTCGACGTGCGCACCATCGCGTTCGTCCGCGCGGCTCTGCTGGAGCAGCGCCGGGCGGGCACCGGCATTCTTCTGGTGTCCTCCGACCTGTCGGAGATCTGGGAGCTCTCGGATCGCATCATGGTCATCGCGGGCGGTCGGATACGCGGCCCCGTCGCCCTGGAACAGGCGGATCTGCAACAGGTCGGGGCGTGGATGGCGGGGCGGTGACCGCCAGCTTCCGCCTGCCACGCGGGCTCGCCGCGCTCGCCGGCGTCGGCGGCGTCGCGACAATCGCCATCGCGGTTGCCGCCGCCTTCATCGCCGCTTCCGGCGTCGACCCCTGGCATGCGTTCTCGGTCATGGCGGCGCATGCGCTGGGGTCGGCGGACGGCCTGCTCGAGGTGCTGGTCCGAGCCATCCCGTTCACCATCGCCGGGCTCGGCATCGTCGTCGCGTTTCGCGTCAATGCCTTCAATATCGGCGCCGACGGCCAGATCATCGTCGGCGCGATCGCCGCGGTGTGGCTGGCGACCGCGCTTCCCGATCTCGCGGGATGGCTGCTCGCCCCGCTCTTCCTGATCGCCGGGTTCGTTGCCGGCGGCCTGTTCGGCGGCTTCGCCGGGTGGCTCCGGGCTCGCTACAACGCCAGCGAAATCATCACCACGATCATGCTCAACTATGTCGCGATCCAGCTCCTCGGCCACCTCGTGCGCGGGCCGCTGCAGGAAGCCATGCGGATCATGCCGCAGTCGGAGCGGGTTCCCGACAGCGTCGTCTTCGACATCCTGATCGACGGATCGCGGGTCCATGCGGGGCTGATCCTCGCGGTCCTGCTGACCGCCCTGTTCTGGGGGCTCAAGCGGTTGACGGCGTTCGGCTACAGCCTCCACGCGGTGGGCAGCAACCCGGCCGCTGCGCGCTACGGGGGCATCGACGACCGCCGCGTGCTGACCCTCGCCATGGCGCTCTCGGGCGCCATGGCCGGGCTCGCCGGCGCGGTCGAGATCGCCGGGCTGCACCATCGCCTGCAGGAGAATTTCGCCCCTGGGTTCGGGATCACCGCGATCGCCGTCGGGCTGCTCGCGCGGCTCAACCCGTTGCTGGTGCCGGCGATGGCGGTGCTGTTCGGCGTCCTCCATGTCGGCTCGGGCGCCATGCAGCGCGAAGCGGCGGTCCCGCTCCCCATAGTCTGGGTGATCGAAGGCGTCGTCATCCTCGCCTTCCTGGTCTATGGGCGGCTCCGTCCGGGTTCGGCATCCACGGCGGCAGGGTGATGTGGGATCTGGTGTTCTGGACGGGATTGCTCGGCGGCGCGTTGCGGCTCGCAACCCCCATCCTGTTCGCCGCAATCGGCGAGACCCTCGCCCAGCGTTCGGGGGTCCTCAATGTCGGCATCGAGGGAACCATGCTGGTGGGCGCCTTCCTCGGCTTCTACGGGGCCGTGGAGTCCGGATCTCCATGGATCGGGCTGCTGGCGGCTATGGCCGGGGGCGCCCTGTTCGGGCTGCTTCACGCGGTCTTTTGCGTCAGCTTGCGGGTCGACCAGATCGTGGCCGGAATCGCGCTGGTGGTGCTCGGTCTCGGGCTCTCCGGCTTCGCCTACCGCCTCACCCTCGGCGCCGCCGACCGGCCGCCCGATGCGCCGACCTTCGACAGGCTCGATCTCGGCATGCTGGGCAGGCTGGACTTCGTCGGCCCGGCTCTGTTCGGCCATCATGCGCTGGTCTATACCGGCATCGGCGCCGCGCTCGCGCTGTGCTGGTTTCTCTACCGCACCGCACCGGGTCTCGAGATCCGCGCGATAGGGGAGAGCCCGGCGGCCGCCGACGCCGTCGGCGTGCACGTCGCCCGGACCCGCTATGCCTGCACCATCTTCGGCGGCGTCATGGCGGGCATCGGCGGCGCCTATCTCTCGATCGGCCAGGTCGGCGGTTTCGTCGAGAACATGGTGTCGGGCCGCGGCTTCATCGCCATTGCGTGCGTCGTCTTCGGCCGCTGGAACCCGCTGGGCGCCATGTTGGCGGCGCTGTTCTTCGGCCTCGTCGATGCCGCGCAGATCAGGCTTCAGGTGCTCAACCCGGACATTCCCTACCAGTTCTTCGTGATGCTGCCCTATGTCCTCGCGGTGGGGTTCCTGATCCTGTTCGCCGGCCGCGCGCGGATGCCCGCGGCGCTGGGCATCCCGTTCTTTGGCGGGCGGCGGCGCTGAGTCTGGCGAAGCGATCGCCCGTTGCAAGCCAACAAAGGACGCGGGATAGTGAATTCGATAACCAAACGAAGCTCGATCGGGGAGGACAAAATCATGGCCTTTGGACGTTCGATTCTTGCCTGCGCGGCGCTCCTGCTGCTCGCGCCGGTCGCGGTCGATGCCCAGGACAAGCCGCTGCGCGTGGCTCTCGTGCTGCCCGGGCCGATCACCGACGGCACTTTCAACTCCGCCGCCAACAAGGGCATCGAGCTTGCCAAGAAGAAATACAAGCTCGACGTGTCCATGCAGGAAAACACCCCCTTCGCCGGAATGGAGGAGGCGCTGCTCAACTACGCGCGGGCGGGGTACGACGTGGTCATCGGCCACGGCTTCCAGTTCGCCGAACCGGCCAAGAAGATCCACAAGCGCTTCGCCAAGACGTGGTTCGTCGTAACCATGGCCAAGGTCTCCGGCGGCCCCAACCTGGCGTCGCTCGACGTGCGGCTCGGCGATTCCGGCTATGTCGCCGGCGCGCTCGCGGCGCTGGTCAGCAAGACCGGCGTGATCGGCACCGTCGGCGGCATTCCGGTCCCGGTGATTCAGGAATACACCGACGGGTTCGAACGCGGCGCCAAGCGCTTTCGTCCCGACATCGAGGTGCTGTCGGCCTATGTCGGCTCGTTCACCGACGTGGCCAAGGCCAAGGAGATCACCACGTCGATGATCGAGCGTCGCGCGGACGTGGTGACCGCCCAGGGCAACGAGTCGGTGATGGGTACGATCAACGCCGCCAAGGAAGCCAAGATCATGGCGATCGGGACGTTCTTCGACGCGCACATGGCGGCGCCCGAGAGCATCGTATCGACGGCGCTGGTCAACATGGATGTCGGGATCGATCTGCTGCTCGGAAAGATCATCGACGGCTCCATCGAGCCGCGGAACTATCTGTTCGGCTTCAAGGAAGGCGTGCTCGGCCTCGCGCCGTATCACGGTTTCGACGCCAAAATACCCGCCGCCGACAAGGAGAAGATCCGCGCCCTGATCGCCGACATCGAGGCGGGCAAGGTCAAGGACCTGCCCAAGATTCGCTAGCCGGGCGGGCAAAGACGGGTTCGAACTCCGCGTCGGAGCGCCGGACGACGGCGTTGGCCGGGTTCGGCGAAAGGCAACTCTGACCGGCGGCGGCGGCGATCGGCGTTGCGAGTTCTTGCAGTCGTCGGCCCTGCGCTTGACGCTGAGAACCGGCAGTGAGAGCATGCCCCGGTCGAGCTTCGTTCCGAACTCCCCCAACGCGTTGCCCGCCGGGGCCTGGAGGGTGAGCCATGTCGAGGAACCTTGCTGAATGGCGGGCGGTTCCCGCGTTGCCCCATAGCCACTTCGTCGACAACTCGATCTACACCGACGAAGCCGTGTTTCGCGAGGAACAGGCGAAGATCTTCGGGGGCATCTGGAAGTTCGTCTGCCACGAGGGCGAAGTTCCCGATGCCAACGATTTTCGCACCTGCCAGGCCGCGGGCCAGCCGCTTGTCGTCACCCGGGGAGAGGACGGTCGGGTAAGGACATTCGTCAATGCGTGTTCGCACCGGGGCACGATGGTGGTCACCGAGCCCGCGGGCAATGCCACGCATTGGACCTGCGTCTTCCATCAATGGGTTTACGACAATCTCGGGGCCTGCGTCGCCATTCCTCGGGACGAGGCATACCGACCTTGCGAAATCGACCGTTCGAAAGTCGGGCTGCGCGAGGTGCGCACCGAGGTCCGGCTGGGCCTGGTGTTCGTCAATCTCGACGACGACGCGGAACCGCTCGACGAGTTCCTGGGCGATGCGCTGACCCCGCTAGAGAGCGTGCTGGGCGAACGACCGCTCGAGCCGTTTCACTATCACCGCTGCGTCCTCGACACGAACTGGAAGCTCTGGCAGCTCACCAATACCGAGCCCTACCACGAGTTCATGCACGTCTATAACCGGAAGACGAACCTCACGCGGAAGGATTTCTTCGATCGCGCATTCACCTGCCTGCCCAACGGTCATCTGAGCATCGGCTCCTTCAAGCCCAACTACGCGCGCGGAACCGACTACGGGACGGACGAAATGCGGATGCGGCCGCTCCCCGGCCTTCAGCCCGACGAGTGGATCATCGTCGACCTTTTTCCCGACGTCATGATCAACGTCCGGACCACCGTGGCCCGCATCGACTCCCTGATCCCGCTGAGCCCGACCAAGACGCTGGTCGAATATCGCGGACTCGGGATCAAGGGCGAGCCGGAGGAGGACCGCGCCATGCGCATCCGCCACCACAACGATGTGTGGGGACCGTTCGGGCGCAACCTGCCGGAAGACAACCGGGGAACCGAATTGCAGATGAAGGTGATGCGGGGCGATGCGATTCCCTACAGCATTCATGCGCGGGAAGAGGGAGGCACCGGCCAGGACGACAAGCCGGTGCGCGAGTTCTTCGCCGAATGGGGCCGATTGATGGGCCGCGATCCGGCAAACCCCTTCAACGGCGCGCCGGCCACCCGGGTTTCGTGAACCATGACGGTCACGCGCGATGCCGTCATGGACGTCATCTACGGCTCGTGCCTGCTGCTGGATGAAGAGCGCTACGACGATTGGCTCGACGAGCTCTGCGATCCCGGGTTTCGCTACAGCATCACCGCGTATTCCACCGAGATAAAGAAGCGCATGACCTGGCTCGATCACGGCGCGGAATCGCTGCGCGCGCTGTGCGCGATGATCCCCGAACACGTGACCTACCAGGGCCGCTTCCACCGCCACGCGACGCTCTATCGGATCTCGCTCGCGGAAGACGCGCGCACCGCCGAGGCGGTGTCGTCGCTGGTGGTAATCCACACCGACCTCGAGGGCGAGTCGCGGTTCTATGCGGCGGGCCGCTACAACGACACGCTGGACCTGTCGGGCGCCCAACCCCGCCTGCTCGCGCGCAACGTCGACCTCGATACGCGCGTCCTCGAATTCGGCTCGCACCGGCCATTGTGACCGCAAGGCGGGACGCGTGATCGCGCTTTGTGACCGGGGAATCCGTTGGTGAGGCACGATCGACGATAAAGCTGCAACAAGACCAGGGGAGGACATCAGATGAAGAACTCATTCGGACGCTTCGTGCTCGCAGTCTGGGTAGGCTGCCTTTCCGCCGGCGCCGGGTTGCCCGCCGTCGCGGCCGAGGTGACGCTGAAGTCGCTCTCGGCGGCGCCCCGCCATCTCGTCTTCATGAAACCGATGGACGAGTTCGAAAGGCTGGTCAACGAGAGAGGCAAGGGGGTCGTGAAGATCGCCTATCTCGGCGGACCCGAAGCGATTCCGACGCCCGAGCAATTCCGTGCCATCAGCACCGGCCTCGTCGATGTCCATGTCGGGCCGAACCAATGGTTCCAGGGCCAGCTCGCCTACTCCCAGGTCTTCAACCCGGGCAACAAGTCGGTCGCGGAGCTCCGCGAGGGCGGCGGCTTCGCCGCGATCCAGGCGGTGTATCGAAAGCACGCCAACCTCGAACTGCTGAACTATCTGGGAGAGCCGGTCCGGTTCTATCTCTACTTGCGGAAGCCCCCCAAGCGGACCGCCGACGGCGGCATCGACCTGTCCGGGCTGACCATCCGCGGGACCGGTACCGAGAAGGCGTTTCTCCACAAGCTCGGCGCCGTGCACCGCAACATCCAGGTGCCGGAGATGTACACCGCCTTGCAGCGGGGCGCGATCGACGGGGTCACCTATGTCAACGTCGCGGTTACCCAGCTCGGACTTCACAAGTTCCTGAAGTATCGGGTTCGGCCGACTTTCGCCCAAGGAGACCTTGCCACCAACGTCAATCTCGACCGCTGGAAGTCGCTGTCGCGCGAGGCCAGGGCGATCCTGAACCAGGCGGCCCGCGATACCGAGATCTGGACCAACGCGTTTTGGCAAAGGATCGCCTCGGAGGAGCTCGCCAAGCTGCGGGAGGCCGGCATGCAGGACATCGTCCTGTCGGGGACAGCCGCCGAGACCTATGTCGCGCACTATACGAGCTCGCGGTGGGAAGAGATCGCCAAACGAATCGGCCCCGACGAGTCCAAGCGCTTTCGTGGCCTCTTCACCAAGTAACGTTTGTTGATCGGGCGCCGGGCGCGTGCACCGATTGGCCAGGATCTATGACGCCACGATCGTCGCGTCGGCGGTCGTGGCGGGTGCGCTCGTCGCATTCATCTTCGCGGCGATCTTTGTCGATGTAACGGTTCACGCCTTCGGTGTTCAGCCCCCGGTCTGGGCGGCCTCGGCGGTCGAATACGCCATGCTGTATTTGACCATGCTTGCCGCCCCCTGGCTGGTGCGCAAGAAGGCGCATATCGTCATCGATGTCGTCCGCTCCCAGATTTCCGAGGCGGCGCGGCGGACGCTGGAGCTCATCGTCTGTGCGACCGCGATCGTCGCCTGCTTCATCCTCGCCTATTTCGGCGCGGAGCTGACCATTGACACCTACGAACGCGGCGATCTCGACATCCGCTCGGTCGACATGCCGCGCTGGCTGCTGTACGCGCCGATGCCGGCGGGGTTCCTGTTGCTCGGAATCGAGTTCGCGCGCCTTCTGTTCGGTGCCGATTCGCTCTATCGCGACAAGCCGGCCGAGGGCGGAGGCTTGTAGGGGTGGCGTGGTACGAAGCCGGCGGATTGATGCTGGGCCTGCTGCTTGCCCAGATGGCCATCGGCATGCCCGTCTTTCTCGCCTTTCTCACGACCAACGCGATCGGCGTCATGCTGTTCATGGGCGGGACCGGCGACTTCGCCCAGCTCATTTCCAACGCGACCGTGACGGTGACCAGCTTCCTGCTGGTTCCGGTTCCCTTGTTCATCCTCATGGGAGAGATATTCTTCCACACCGGTCTCGCGCTTCGCGTCTTCGAAGGCGTCGACAAGATGGTCGGGCGCCTGCCGGGGCGGTTGTCGTATCTGGCGGTCGTCAGCGGCACGATCTTCGCGACGCTCTCCGGTTCGAGCATCGCCAGCGGGGCGATGATGGCCTCGATGCTGGTGCCGGAAATGACCAAGCGCGGCTACAGCATCAACCTATCGGTCGGTCCCATCCTCGGGTCCGGCGGCCTCGCGATGATCATCCCGCCCTCGGCGCTTGCGGTGCTGCTCGGCAGTCTGGCGCGGATCGACATTGGCGCGCTCCTGATCGCCGGGTTGTTCCCCGGCATAATCCTGGGCGGCCTCTACGTCATCAACATCTTCATCCACGTCAAGGTGAACCCGGAAGCGGCGCCGGAATACGACGTCGCCTCGACATCGCTCCTCGAGAAGCTGTGGGCATTCGTTACCAATATTCTGCCCATGGTGGTGATCGTGTTCGCGGTCGTCGGCGTCATCATCCTCGGCATCGCGACGCCATCGGAATCGGGCGCCTTCGGAGTGTTCAGCGTTCTCGCTCTCGCCGCCGCCTACAGGCGTCTCAGCGTGGACGCGATCGTGCGCGCCGTCAGGGGGACGCTGATCGTTACCGCGATGACCTTCATCATTCTCGTGGGGTCATCGACCTTCAGCCAGATCATGGCGTTCGCCGGCGCGAGCTCGGGGTTGGTGATCCTGGCGGGCGAGCTTCGCCTCGGGCCCACCGAGATGCTGCTGGTGATGTTCACCGTGCTCGTGGTGCTGGGCATGTTCGTCGATCAGCTGTCGCAGATGATGCTGACGCTGCCGATCTTCATGCCGCTGATCGTCGGTTTGGGGTTCGATCCGATCTGGTTCGGCGTGGTGATGCTGCTGGCGATGGAAATCAGCCTCATCACGCCGCCCTTCGGCGTTCTCCTGTTCGTCATGATGGGGGCCGGGCCGCCCGGAGCGACATTGCCCAAGGTCGCCCTGGCGGGGCTGCCCTATATCCTTTGCGGGATCGTGCTGCTCGGTCTGTTGATAGCGTTTCCCGGGATAGCGCTCTATCTGCCCGGGCTTGCCAGTTGAGCCCGCTGCGGCAACGCCGCCGTCAGAACCCGTCCGGCAGGAGCCCGATCTCCCGCGCGCGGCGCACCGCCTCCGTGCGGTCGCGCGCATTCAGCTTGGAGAACAGCTTGCGGATGTGATAGCGAACACCGTATGCGCTGAGCCCCAGCGCCTCGGCGATCTGCTTGTCCCGCTCTCCCTCGAGCCGCCGCAGAACCTCCCTCTCGCGTTCGCTCAGGGCCGGGGGTCGAGACGCACCGACCCTTTCCATCGCGGCCAGAATCGAGCGCGCACTCTCCGCGCCGGGGGAATCCGGGGCGGATTCGAGGAATGCGGCCAGGAGCCCGGCGCAGTCCGCGCGTTCCCGCACCAGCGGCCCCGCGTAGGGCGTTTCGGCATAGAGCTCGAGATACGCCTCCAAATGTCCGGCCGCGGCCGCCGCCTCGCCGGCGCGGCGTTCCAGCACCACGGTCAGCGCGAGCGCGCGCATTAGCGTTCGCCGCAATCCCCGAGCCGCCGCCGCCGCGCGCAGCTCGCCGGCGAAGCCGCGGCCTTCCTCGAAGCACCCGCGCCCGATGGCCAGACGAAGGCGGGCGCAGGACAGCGCCTCCATTTCCCGCCAGCTCTGACCCGCCAGGTCGAGGCAGCCGGCCGCCGTCCCCGGCAGATCGTCCGACCTCCAGGCGCTGGCCGCATCGCCGAATCGTCCCGCGATCGCCAGCAGCGAAACCCGGAGCGCCGAAACGTACCTCACGAGCGCCGGCAGCCGGGCGCCGCGCACGTAGCCCAGCATGTCTTCCGCCGCCGCCAGCGCGCCGTCGACACCCTCGTCCCGCAACTTCAGCTCCACGATCGCGCCGCTCGCCGCCGCATAGGCCTGCGAGGGCGTGCTTCCCGTCGCCAACGCCTGCGGGATGCGGGTAAGCTCCGCGTCCGGTGCCGCGCGGCCGCATTCCAGCGCAAGCTCCTGCAACAGAACTTCGGAGATCACCGCCGACTCGGCCTCGACCCCGTAGCTCTCCTTCGCGACCTTCGCGGCTCGACCGTAATGCGCCGCCGCGTCCTTCACCCGGCCCTGCGCCATGGCGATTTGGCCGACGTGGATTTCGAGGAACATCGTCATGTAGCGGCTCTGGGCCAAGCACGGCTGCGCCTGCACGGCGTGCTTGAGCGCGGTCCTGAAATTCGCCGTCATGACGTTCATGATGCAGAGGCTGAACTCCATGATGCCCCGCGTCAGAACGTCGATGCTCGATGATTCCGCAAGCCGTGCGACCTCGGCCAGATGCGTCCGCATCAACGCAGAGCCCAAGCGCTCCCCGCCATACAGGATGATCATGCCGCGAACCACGCAGTTCTCCGCCGCCAACTCCAGCGCTGCGTCGCCGGCATCGTCTTCCAAATTGCCGATACGCGCTGTCAGGGAACGGTATCTCTCCTTCGCATCGTCCATCCGCCCCGACAGGATCAACGCCAGGCAGCGCGCCAGCCCGAGCCGCGGCCGCGCGCCGACGACGTCCTCGCTGAGCCGCCGCTCGGCGTCCCGGAACTGGACCAGCCCTTCCCGGGAGAACAGGCGGGCGCCGCCCGCGCGCTCCATGATCTCGCCCGCAAGCTCCGCCTCTCCCGCCTCGACGGCGTGACGCATGGCTGCCGCCGTCTGGCCCCGGCGCGCGAGGGCATTGGCAATTCGCCGATGGACGGTCCGAAACCGCTGCGGCGTCTCGCGGAAGCGGCGTCTGACGCAATGTTCCCGGATCAACGGATGCAACCGCCAGATATCCGTCGCGCCGTCGCGGACCGGCTCGAGCATCCCCACCAGGACGGACATCGCGTCGATCCGACGCATCGAATCGCTGCGCTCCAGCACGTCGTCGAGGAGCGCCGCGTCCATCCACTCGAACAGCCCGATATCGAGCAGAAACTCCCGGTCCTCCGACCCGAGCCCGGCGAAGAGCCGCGACTCCACCCAGTTCTCGACGAATTGCTGCGATGCGCGGGTGTCTTGCCGACTGCCGCCCTCCATCTCGTTTCGGGAAAGCCTGAGCGCGAATGGCCAACCGCCCGACTCGGACATCATTGCGGCCAGCCGTTCTTCGGTGAGATTCCCCTCGAAGAACGCGGCCACCTCCGAGCGGGAGAACCGCAGGTCTTCCGTCGCCAGGATCGCAGCGCGGCCCTCCAGCACGGCGCCGGCGACGTTCACGCCGGCGGGGAGCCGACGGCAGGCGAACGAGAGGTGCAGATTGGGCGGGCCCCGTTCCAGCAGGAAATCGATCAGCGCCGCGGAGTCGGGGTTCCCCATCCGCTCCAGCTCGTCGAACGCCAGCACGAACGGCCCGTCGAGCTCCGCGATCTTGCGCATCGCAATCCGGGTACGAGGTTCCGTCTCGCCCTGCAGCTGGCCCAGATCCGCGCTTGCGAGGCCGTCCAGCCGCACATTGGAGCCGGCGGTTGCGCTCTGGCATGCGTGGGCGATATAGGCGTCCAGAACGGCGGGCTCGTCCTGCTCATCCACGGAGACCCACGCGGTCGCGACCCCTCGCTCTCGCAGGCGCCGGCAGCATTCCGCGAGCACGGTCGTCTTGCCGAACCCGCCGGGCGCCTGCAGCACCGTGAGGCGGCGCTGTGTCGGCATGGCCTGCTCCACCAGCGCGTCGCGATCGAGACAGCCGGCCACCGGATCAGGCACGACGATCTTCTGACCCAGCAGCCAGGGAAGCAACTCCGCGCGCCCGGAAGCGCCGCCCGGGTGCGCGGGAGATTCCCCTTGCTCGGCGCCCTGCGTACCCGAATCGGTTCCGCTCATCCCACCTGCCAAGCCGTAGAGGACAGGCCGCGCCCCTATCGCGCGCCGTTCCGTTCGAACCCAGTCGCCTTCGTAGCTCGCAGCCCGGCCCTGCACATTGGCTGCTTGCCGCACATGGACTTGCAGAAAACCTAGCCCTTGCGCAATGGATACGCAGCCCAACAAATATGTAGGCACTTTTCGCTGCCGGGACTACATAGTCGTGGGGCGATTACTACATGCCATTTTTCCTTGACGGCATGACAAGAGCTATTCCGATGCGTCGTTTCACAGTCATCCATTCAAATTTCTTGACCGTGCCGAATCCTTGTTCATACCGTCATGAAGGAAACTCCCCGGCCGACCGTCGACCCCGGCGCCTGGCGTGCCGGGCCAAGGCAAACTACCCGCGATTCTTGTCCCAGCAGAGCGACCCACGAGTGCACGACACACCGACACCGGGGAGTACGCCTGCCCACCGGGTCTCAGCACGTCCGCTCGAAGCCGCAGCCATCGGCATCCTGCGCGCGATCGCCAGCGCCGCGATTCTCGGCCTCGCGGTCGCGACGCTCGCCGCAACGTCATTGGCAACCGAGCCCAGACCGGGCGGCACCCTGGTCGTCGCCGCCGGGCCGGGCCTGCGCCACCTCAATCCCGCGGTGCAGTCCGGCGCCCACGCCGGCATCGGCGTGCAGCTTTTCGCCGGGCTGGTGCGGGTCGACGACAGGTTCCGACCCCGACCCTATCTTGCCGAGCGCTGGGAGATTTCCGAAGACGGGCTGAGCTACGCCTTCCACCTCGTGCCGGGCGCCCGCTTCCACGACGGCACGCCGATCACCTCGGAAGACGTCGCCTTCTCGCTCGCCGTCGTCAAGCAACACCATCCCTTCGGGATCGCCATGTTCGATGGCGTCGAGGCGGTGGACACCCCCGATCCGCGCACCGCCGTGATCCGGCTGTCCAAGCCGCATCCGGCGCTCATGCAGTCGCTCGTCCCCCTGCTGATGCCGGTCATCCCGAAGCACGTCTTCGGCGATGGCCGCGATCCCAGGACCCACCCGATGAACGCCGCGCCGGTCGGCTCCGGACCCTTCAGGTTCAAGGAGTGGCTGAGGGGCCGGCACGTGATCCTCGAGCGCAACGACGACTTCTTCCTCGAAGGACGGCCCCTTCTTGAGCGGATCGTCGTCAGGTTCTTCAACCTGCCCTCGGTGCGCATGCTCGCGCTGGAAAAGGGCGAAGTCGACTATTACCCGTTCGCGGGCGTGCGCTTCCGCGACGTCCCGAGACTTGCCGACAACCCCGATCTCCGCGTGAGCACCAGGGGCTACGAGGCGTTCGGCCCGGTCAACTACGTCGAGTTCAACCTGCGCAAGCCGCCCTTCGACGACCTGCGGGTTCGCCGGGCCGTCGCCTACGCCATCGACCAGGACTTCATGGTGACCACGCTGCACGGGGGCCTGCCGCGGCCGGGCTACGGCCCGCTGCACCGATCGAGCCCTTTCTATGGCGATGGGCTGAACGCCTACGCGCTGGACCTGGTGCGCGCGCGGGCCCTGCTCGACCAAGCCGGCTACGCACCGGATGCGGAGGGCGTGCGCTTCCGGGTCGCTCTCGACTACCCTCCGTTTCACGCCGACAGCCTCGCCACCGGCGCCGAGTACATCAAGGTCCAGCTGAAGAAGGTCGGCATCGCGGTCGATCTTCGCGCGCCCGCCGACTTTGCGAGCTGGGCGCAGCGCATCGGTTCCTGGGACTACCAATTCACCATGAACAGCCACTGGACCTATCCCGATCCGGTCATCGGCGTGCACCGGATCTACCTCTGCGGCAATATCAGAAAGACGATCTGGTCGAACACCCAAGGCTATTGCAACGAGCGGGTGGACGCGTTGCTGCGGGAGGCGGGATCGACCCTCGACGTCGCCAGGCGCAAGACGCTCTACGGGGCGTTCCAGCGCATCGTCAGCGAAGAGCTGCCCCTCTATTTCATCAACGAGGAGCCCTATGTCACGGTATCGCGCAGGATCGTCATGGACCCGCCCGAGACGGTGTGGGGCGCCATGCAGCCCCTGGATCGGGTCTGGCTCGATCGCTGAGCCGGGCCTGACGGCACCGGCCTCCCGCCGGGCGCCCTCGGGATAGCGGAGGCGTGCGGCTCGCCCCGATCCTCTGCCGCCGCCTGCTCGGCGCCGCCGCGCTGGTCGCGGCGGTTCTGCTCCTGAACTTCATCCTGATCCACCTTGCGCCCGGCGACCCGGCGCTGACCATCGCCGGCGGGATGGGCGGCGTCACGGAGGAGATCCTTCGCGATATCCGCCGCGCCTACGGCCTCGACGCCCCTCTCCATCGACAGCTCCTCCTCTACATGGAGCGGATGCTGTCGGGCGATCTCGGGCGCTCGCTGTTCTACGATGCGCCGGTCCTCGATCTCATCCTCGACCGGCTGGGACCGACGGTCCTGCTCGTCGTGGCCGCGATGACGGTCGCGCTCGCCCTCGGTACCTTCCTGGGCGTGCTCGCTGCGCGCAAGCCGGGCGGTGTCGTGGCCAACCTGGTCACCCTGCTGTCGCTCGCCGGCTATTCGGCGCCCGCCTTCTGGGTCGGGATCGTGCTGCTGCTCGCCTTCTCCGCCACGATCCCGCTCTTTCCGCTCTCCGGCATGTACGACGCCCGCGCCGGCGGCGTGGGCCTGCTGCGGGCGCTCGACGTCGCCCATCACCTGGTGCTGCCGGCTCTGACGCTGGCCATCGTCTTCCTCGCGCAGTACAGCCGGATCGCGCGCGCCAGCATGCTCGACGTGCTCGGCGCCGACTACATCCGCACGGCGCGCGCCAAGGGCCTGAGCGACCGCGCCGTGCTCTTTCGCCATGCGCTTCGCAACGCGGCGCTGCCCGTGGTGACGCTCGCCGGCCTCCAGTTCGGCAACATGCTCTCCGGCGCGGTGCTGGTCGAAACGGTGTTCAACTGGCCGGGCCTGGGTCTGCTTGCCTTCGAATCGATCCTGCGTCACGACCACCCGACCGTCCTCGGCATCCTGTTCTTCGCAACCGCGATGGTGGTCGCGGCCAACCTGCTCACCGACATCGCATACCGCATCGTCGATCCCCGGATACGTGCCGGGACCGCCGCAACGGGCAACCCAAGATGACCGCGCGCGGAAGGGTTCTCGCCACCGCGCGCGCCCCGACCCCGGCGCGGGAGACTTGGGCAAGGCTTCTTCGCAACGGATCCGCCATCTCCGGGCTGGCGCTGCTCGCTCTGGTGCTCGGAACGACGTTTATCGCGCCCGGCTTCTATCCCGCCGACCCCTTCGACATCGCATGGCGGCCGCTGGCGCCGCCCGGCGAAGCGCCGGCGGTACCGCTCGGCAGCGATTTTCTGGGGCGCGACGTGCTGGCCGGGATCGTCCACGGCGGCCGCGCCACCCTCGTCGTGGGCGCAAGCGCCGCCGCGATCTGCATGATCATCGGCATCGCCGTCGGCGCCGCTTCGGGCTTCTACGGCGGGCTCGTCGACGAGGGGCTGATGCGCATCGCCGAGTTCTTCCAGGTGCTGCCCGCCCTGCTCTTCGCGATGACGCTGGTGAGCCTGTTCGGCCCGGACTTCCTCACCATAATCCTCGCCATCGGGGCGGTGAGCTGGCCGCCGATCGCCCGCCTCGCCCGCGCCGAGTTTCTCAGGATCAGGGAGCTCGATTATGTCAGGGCTTCCCGTGCGATCGGCGCCTCCGACCTGCGCCTCATCTGGCGGGTGATACTGCCCAATGCGCTGCCTTCCCTGATCGTCGCCGCGACGCTCGCCGTCGGCGCCGCCATCCTGTTCGAGGCCGGGCTCGCCTTCCTCGGCCTCGGCGATCCGAACGTTGTGAGCTGGGGCCTGATGATCGGCGCCAACCGGGATTTCGTGCTCGAGGCATGGTGGACCGTCACCCTCCCCGGCCTCGCCATATTCCTGACCGTGCTGGGCGTAAGCCTGATCGGCGACGGGCTGACCGACGCCCTCGACCCGAGGCGGCATGGGCGGTGACCGCACCCCGCTCCGATCAGGGGTCGATCTTGCAAGCCGACCGCCGAGCAAGGGGCCGACGCGTGACAGGCCGCTGGCGGCCGGTCGGCGGCAAGCGCGTTGAACCAATTTCCTGCGGAAAATCAGTAGCGTACAGGATATCGCCCTGTTGTCCTTGCTGCCATTTACGCCGTCTGCTCGCGCTTGCGCCGACCGCGGCGGCCACCTAGATTCCAGACAGGGACGGGAGGAACGAGATGGGCGAGAAGCGGGAGTTCAGGGCCGCGACCCCTGAGCGGCAGGCGAACGCGCTCCTGAAGCCGACGAAGAAAGCGGCATCCACCGAGACCGCCCGCGAGGCCGGAAAGCCCGAAACGGAAGCGGAACGCGCTTCAGCGGCCTAGTCCGGGATCCGGCCATGTCCGAGACGAAGACCGTCAGCACTGCGGTTGTCGCTTCGCTGTTGATTGCTTTCGCATCAGCCATTCGCGAAGTCGATTACCCTCAAGAAGCCAGGTATCAAGAGAAATTGCTGCAGTCCCTCGATCGCCACCTCGCGCCGCTGCTTGCCGAAGATTCTCCGCTGCCGGAGACTGACAAGAGGAACCTTGAGACGCTTCGGACGGCGTTCGAGAAGTATCTCGACAGCCCGCTCTTGTGGTCTCACTAGCTCTCGACATCTGACCTGTCCCGATCGGCGGCGGTTGTCGTCTTTCGTCGGATGCGCCCGCAGGGCCGGTAAGTCAAGTATGCGATTGCCAAGAAGCACGGTGTTTTCCCGCTTCGGCGACACTGCCTTGTAGTGCTGATGTGTAGTGCGCTTTGCAGTCAACGGATCGGCAACTCGGCCTCGGTTCAAGTGCGTCGGCGCCCCGGCAATGAACGCGCCGCCCGCTGCGCCGGCGCTCGCTGCGGTCGCTGAGCTTGTAGCGCGCCGCCATCCCGGCCGATCTCGACGGCGGTCTCACGGCCGCGATCGGTGCCGCGCGGGTCTTCGGGCGACAACCCGCTGAAGACGCAATGGGCCGAAAGGCCGAAGCGCGGGAGGCGTTTGCGGGCGGTTTGCCCGGTCGATGCGACTCCCCGCCGCGCCGACCGGTCCGGCTCCGATATTGGTCCGTTGACGGTAACCCGCCAAGCCGGCGACCGGTGCCGCCGCTCAGGGATTGCAGCGGATCCGGCCTCCACTGGCGCTGGCGGCGTAACCGTGTCAAAACGCCGGGGCAAACGCAGAATTCCGGGGGGAGCCTCAATGTTGCAACGCCTACTGACGGTCCTTGCCGCCGCAATCCTTGTCTGGTCGGGCGGCGCCGCGAAGGCCGCGGACTATTTCGAAGGCAAGACCATCACCGTCCTCAGCCCGGTGCCGGGCGGCAGCGGGCTCGATCGGCTGACGCGCGCCTTCGTCCGGCACTGGCCGAAGCACATCCCGGGCGAGCCGAAGGTGATCGTCAAGAACATGCCCGGCGCGGGCGGCGCCAAGGCGCTGAACTTCCTGCAGGAGCGCGCCCGGCCCGACGGGTTGACGCTGTATCTGGGTCCCTGGGCCGCGCCCGGCATCATTGCCGGCGACCCGGCGTTGCGCTACGTGCCGGAAGAGCTGGTGATGATCGGCGCTGGCGGTCTGGACCGGGTCACGCTGATGCGCACCGATGTCGCGCCGGGAATCAAGCGGCCGGCCGACGTGATGAAGGTCAAATCGTTCAATGTCGGCGGGCGCCGTCCCGACCAGATGCTGGACTTCCTCGGCAACCTCTCGATGGAGATGATCGGCGCCAACTACCGCTTCATCGGCGGCTATCGCGGCATGGCCAAGATCCGCCCGGCCTTCATGTCCAACGAGGTGCAGGCCGCCAACAGCGGCAGCATCGGCTACTACATATTCTTCAAGGACACCATGCTGAAGGACGGCTCGGCGATCGCGCTGTGGTCGCACCCGAACTTCGACGAGGACGGCAACATCGTCAAGGCGACTTCCTTCCCGGGCGTGCCGAGCTTCGAGGAGGTCTACAAGGAGGTGCACGGGAAGATGCCCGACGGCCCCCTGTGGAAGACCTACAAGTGGTACTCCATGGCGCTCAGCAACGCGACCATGACGGTGTTCGCCGCGCCGAAGACGCCCGGGGAAGCCGCCGATATCCTGCGCGCGGCGTACCAGGCGGCGGCGAAGGACCCGGCCTATGTCGGCCCGGAGACCAAGCGTCTGGGCGGCACAGGGGTCAACTTCGTCAGCACCGAGGACGCGCTGAAAATCCAGTCGACCTACCGCAACGTCGATGACGAAATTTTGGCGACGCTGAAGCGGGTGAGCAGGATCGGGCAGAACTGAGCAACGTCTGGCGGCGGGGCTTGCGCGGCCCCGCCGCCGTCCCTGCAAGGGGATCAGCCGAACAGCAGCGGCTGGTGCCAGAAGACGTTCATCACCTTGCCGTAGAAGAGGTAGAGAAACGCCCAGCCGGCCGCCGCGTAGCCCAGCGATACGGTCCACCCGTAGCCGCCCCAGCGCCACAGATAGGCCGCGACGAACAGCGGCAGGGCCACCATCTGGCCGAACAGGTAGCCGAAAGCGAGCAGGGCGATCAGGTAGCCGAAGAAGGCGCACGCGCGCCCGAGCACCGCGTTCTCGCTATCGGTCGCGGCGACGACCCGAAAGCTCCCGGCCTTCGCCACCGCGCCGCGTAGCGCCTGTCCCTCGATCCCGAGAACGGCGAGCGACAGCGCCGCCGCCGGAATGGCCGCCGTCAGCGGGAACTGGCGCACCATGGCGGGCCAGGCGAGCGACTCGAATGCGGCCCAGGCGAACAGCGCCGCCAGCGCCGCCGCAAGCGGAACCGAGACGGTGAGATTGCGTTCCGTCCCCTCGCCGATGGCCGGCCCGTCCGGCCGGCGCCTCGAAGTCGCGTACCGGTAGGCGGAGAGCGCCAGCGTGAGCACCACCAGGGCGGCGATCACCAGGACGATCGGCCGGCCGAGCCAGCCCGGCCCGCCATACACCCGCATGCTGATGTGGAACGCGTTCTCGAGGATGGGCCCGAGGATCAGGGCGAGCACCAGCGGCGGTCTGGGCCAGCCGCCGCGCTTCATGACGAAGCCGACCACCCCGAGCGCCAGGCAGGCGATCCAGTCTCCCATCGACGCCCCGCCGAGCCACGCCCCCATGAACACGAACAGGATCACCCCGGGGACGATCAGGTGGCCCCGGATGAAGGCGACCTTGGCGACCTGATTGCTCCACACCATCAGGAGTGCGGCGACCAGGATGTTGGCGATGACGATGGTCCAGATCATGCTGAAGGTGAGGTCGAGCTTGTCGGTCAGCATTTCCGGGCCGGGCTTGAGGCCCTGGATCAGCAGCGCCCCCATCAGGATGGCGGTGCCGAGGCTGCCGGGAATGCCGAACGCCACCATGGGCAAGAGCGCACCGCCCCGCGTGGCGTTGTTGGCGGCTTCCGGCGCGATCACGCCGCGCACGTCGCCGCGCCCGAACATCGATGCGTCCTTGGCCGACTGCACGGCGTGCCCGTAGGCGAACCAGTCGACCACCGCCGCGCCCAGCCCCGGCAGCATGCCGACATAGGTGCCGAGCGCGGCACAGCGGAGCGTCAGCCACCAGTGCCGGAAGGCGTCCCTGATTCCCTCCAGCATGCCGCCGCCCTGGGTCTGCTCCCTGGGGATGCGGGCGATCGAGGAATCGCGGATCGCGAGCTCCATCAGCTCGGGAATCGCGAACAGGCCGAGCACCACCGGGATCAGCGGCAGCCCGTCGAGCAGGTAGGTGGTTCCCATCCAGTAGCGCGGGATCGCCGCCATCTCGGCGTAGCCGATCATCGATATCATCAGCCCCAGCAGGGCGACGATCAGCCCCTTGAGGATCGAGCCGCCGCTGAGCGAGCCCACCATGGCGAGCCCGAGCACGCCCAGCATCAGCAACTCGGGCGACCCGAAGGCGAGGATGATGGGGAGCACCAGCGGGATCGACGCCGCCAGGATCAGCGCGCCGAACACGCCGCCGAAGGCGGAGACGGTGAACGCGGCGCCGAAGGCGCGGGCGGCCTTGCCCTGCTGCGCCATCGGGTAGCCGTCGAGGATCGTCGCCTGCGATGCCGCGGTGCCGGGAATCCCGAGCATCACCGAGGCGATGGTATCGCTGGTCGAGGTCACCGCGAACATGCCGAGCAGCAGCGCGAAGGCGGAGACCGGGTCCATCCCGTAGGTGAAGGGCAGCAGGATCACCAGGCCGATGATGCCGCCGAGCCCGGGGACCGCGCCGAGCCAGATCCCGAGGAGCACGCCGAGCACCAGGAAGCCGATCGCCGGCCACTGGAACACCAGCACGAGGCCGTCCAGCACGGCTTCGATCATCGCCGGGCCCCCGGTTCTCCGGGCGTGCCGGCCGGGTCGCGGCTCGAGACGTCGCGGACCGAACCGGCCGCGTCAGCCTCCCAGACCGCTTCGGAACGCGCGATGCGGCTCGCCATCTCCGCATGATAGCCGTCGACGCGACGGCTGCGCGCCCCTTCGACGGTCACGCGATCGGTGGGATATCGGGAGGCGGGACAGGAGCAAACGGTCATTTGGTCCGGCACATAAGTAAATTGACTTCATAACGGCGGAGCGGACACTCTGACGCGAAACCGGCCGACGCTGCGGGGGAGGGTTTGCCATGCCAAGGGCCGTCGATCTGTCGCATGTCGTCTATCGGGTCGCCGACCTCGACTCGATGGAGACGTTCATGAACGACTTCGGGTTGGCGACGGCGCAAAAATCGCGCGACGCACTCTTCCTGCGGACGACGGGACCCGCGCCCTACGTGCATGTCAGCCTTCCGGGCGAGGAGAACCGCTTCGTCGGTGCCGGCTTCAGGATGCGGACGCGGGCCGATCTGGACAGCCTCGCCGGGCTCCCCGGCTCTTCGCCCGTCGAACCCATAGCGGACGCGCCGGGCGGCGGCTGGCGGGTTCGCATGACGGCCCCGGACGGTTTTCTGATCGATGCTGTCTGGGGGCAGGAAGAGGCGGAAATCCTGCCGCATCGACCGCCCAACCCGTTCAACTGGGGCGAGCGCAAGGAGCGGGTGAACCGGTTCCTCAGGCCCAGGCGGGAGCCGGGGGCGGCGTTGCGCCTGGGGCACTTCGTCCTCGCGGTCAGCGACCACGACGCCATGCTGGACTGGCTGTGCGAGCGCTTCGGTCTGCTCACCTCGGACGTGATGTGCACCCCCGGCGACGAATCCCGGATCATCGGTACCTTCTTGCGGCTCGACTGCGGCGACGAGCCGGTCGACCATCACTGCATTCTCATCACCCAGGCCGGGACGGTCGGGGTGCACCATTGCAGCTTCGAGATGCAGGACATCGACTCGGTGATGGGGGCGCACGACTATTTGAAATCGAGGGGCTACGAGCACGATTGCGGCGTCGGGCGCCACCTCATCGGCAGTCAGATCTTCGACTATTGGCGGGATCCGTTCGGATTCCGCGTCGAGCATTACACCGACGGCGATGTCGGCAACGCGGATTACGAGACCGTCCGCTACGCCGTGTCCATCGAGGACACGACGCAATGGGGCATGGATCCGACACCGGACTTCTTCGACTGACGACCCGCACGGCCCAACCAGCACCGAGGTCCGCATCATGGCAGACAAGATCGAGCGATTCGTGTCCCCGAAGGTCGCGGAGTACCCGCCCGGGCATTGGTCCAACTGCCTTCGCGTCGGCGACCACATCTGGCTGTCGGGCTTCACGGCGAGGGACGCCGACCTGAAGACGATCGGCGGCAAGGGCAGCGCCTACGAACAGGCGAGAATCGTCTTCACCAAGGTGAAAGACTGTCTCGAGGCGGCCGGGGCTTCGATGGGGGATGTGGTCAACATGACGATCTACCTGACCGACATCGCCGACAACCGGGAGGTGTGGCGCGCGCGCCAGGAGTTCTTCACGGGCGACTTTCCGTGCTCCACCCTGGTCGAGGTATCGGCGCTGGCCGATCCCGACATCCTGGTCGAGATCACCTGCCAGGCGATGGCGGGCAGCGGCCATGACCGATAGCGCCATGGTTCCCCTCACCGGGCAGGAATATCTCGACAGCCTCGACGACGGACGGGAAGTCTGGATCTACGGCGAGCGCGTCGCCCGGATCGCCGAGCATCCCGCGTTCCGCAACTCCGCCCGCATGGTCGCCCGGCTCTACGATGCGCTGCACGACCCCGGGCGCAAGGAAATCCTCACCGAGCCGACCGAGTGGGGCGGCTTCACGCACCGGTTCTACCGCGCCCCCCTGACGGTGCAGGACCAGGTCGCGCAGCGCGATGCGATCGCCGAATGGCAGCGCATCGCCTGGGGCTGGATGGGCCGCTCGCCCGACTACAAGGGCTCGTTTCTCGGCACGCTCGGCGCCAATGCCGGCTTCTATCGGGGCTTCGAGGAGAACGCCACAAGGTGGTACCGCAAGGCGCAGGAACGCACCTGGTACATCAATCACGCGATCATGCACCCGCCCGTCGACCGCCACTTGCCGACGGCCGACGGATCGGACGTCTTCGTGCGGGTGGAGAAGGAGACCGATGCCGGGATCCATCTCAGCGGCGCGAAGGTGGTGGCGACCAACTCGGCGCTGACCCACTTCACCTTCGTCGCCCATATCGCGCAGGTGCCGATCGCCGATCCCGATTTCGGGCCGGTGTTCATGGTTCCCACCGGAGCGCCAGGCGTGAAGCTGCTGTGCCGGGTCTCCCACGAATACCGGGCCGCCGCGCTCGGCAGCCCGTTCGACTACCCGCTGTCCTCCCGGCTCGACGAGAACGACGCGATCCTGGTGCTCGACAACGTCTTCGTCCCATGGGAAGACGTCTTCATCCACGGGGATCTGGAGCAGTCCAACAGGTTCAATGTCGGTTCGGGGTTTCTCGAGCGGGCCTCGCTGCACGGCTGCACGCGGCTCGCGGTCAAGCTCGACTTCATCTGCGGTCTCTTGGCGCGGGCACTCGAGATCACCGGCGCCGATAGCTTCCACGGCGTCCAGTCCAAGCTGGGCGAGGTGATCGCCTGGCGCAACGCGTTCTGGGCCCTCTCCGACGCCATGGCCAAGAGCGCCGTGCCCTGGAACGGCATGATCCGGCCCGACGAGCACTTCGCCGGCGCGTATCGCGTGCTGAGCCAGGAGGCGATGCCGAAGATCAAGAACATCATCGAGCAGATCGTCGCCTCCGGCCTAGTCTACATGAACTCGCACACCGCCGATTTCAAGGCACCCGAGATCCGCTTCTATCTCGACCGCTACCTGCGCGGTTCGGGCGGGACCGGCGCGGAGGAGCGGGTCAAGGTGATGAAGATGCTGTGGGACGCGATCGGGAGCGAGTTCGGGTCCCGGCACGAGCTCTACGAGATCAACTATATCGGCAGCAACGACATCACCCGCCTGACCAATCTCTGGGCCGCGCGGGGGACCGGAAATCTCGACGCCTTCAAGGCCTTCGCCCAGTCCGCGATGGACGAGTACGACCTCGACGGCTGGACTGCGCCCGACCTCGTGAACCCCGACGATGTCTGCATTCTCGCCCCGAAGCGGGGGTAGTTCCGCCGGGAGGAAGCCCGAGTCCGGCGCCATTTCCAACCGGCCGAACCACCAGGGCATCGGCGCGGCGGTTCCGAGGCTGGAAGACAAGCGGCTGCTGACCGGCCACGGACGCTATGCCGACGACGTCCGCGTCGACGGCGAGGCCCGCGGCTACGTGCTCCGCTCGCCGCTGTCGCATGCGAGGATAAGGCGTATCGACGTCGCCGGGGCGATGGGCGTCCCGGGCGTCATCGGCGTGCTGACCGGCGCGGATTACGCGTCCGACGGTCTGGGCATGATCCCCTGCGTCAGCATCCCGCCGACCATAACGGGCGGGCCCTATCGCCCGACGCCCTTTCCGCCGCTTGCGTCCGACCGGGTGCTGGCAGTCGGTGGCGGCGTCGCCTTCGTCATCGCGGAGACCCTCGCCGCGGCCGCCGAGGCGGCGGAGCGGATCGTCGTCGACTACGAACCGCTCGATGCCGCGCCCACGGTCGAGGCGGCGATCGCGGCGGACGCCCCTCTGGTCTGGCCCGACGCCGCGGGCAATTGCTGCTTCGTGCACGAGCTGGGCGACGCGGAGGCGACCGCGCAAGCCTTCGCCCGGGCCGATCACGTGACGCGGGCCCGGGTTCGCAGCCAGCGTCTCGCCGGCAATCCGCTGGAGCCGAGGGCCTGCATCGGGAGCTACCATGTCGGGCGGGAGCGCTGGCACCTGACCACGTCGGGCGCCAACCCGCACCGCATCCGCCTGTTGCTGGCCGAGCATGTCTTCCGCGTGCCCGCGTTCCGCATCCACGTGGTCGCCGGCGATCTCGGCGGCGGGTTCGGGACCAAGGGGGGCCTCTACCCCGAGGAGATCCTGGTTCTGTGGGCGGCGAAGCGCATCGGGCGTCCGGTCAAGTGGGTGAGCGACCGGAGCGAAGCCTTCGTCTCGGACTTCAACGGCCGAGACCAGATCGCCGATGCCGAATTCGCCCTCACCGCCGAGGGCGACGTCCTCGGCGTGCGCGTGGCGGTGCATCACAATCTGGGGTGCCAGCTCGGCCCGTCCACCGCGCATCCGCCCCTGGTCGGCACGCGCATGCTGTCGGGCGTCTACGCCTTCCCGGCGATGCACGTGACCGTGAACGGCATTTTCACCAACAGCTGCACGCTGACCACCTATCGCGGGGCCGGACGCCCGGAGGCGACGATGATCCTGGAACGGATGATGGATCTCGCCGCCGCGGAGCTCGGGCTCGACCCGGTCGAGATCCGCCGGCGCAACCTCATCGCGCCGGACCGGATGCCCTATCGGACGTCGATCGGCGAGACCTATGACTGCGGCGAGTTCGAGGCGATCTTCGACCGCGCGCTCGACCAGGCCGATTGGAACGGGTTCGAGGCCCGGCGCCGGCAGAGCCTGGAGCGCGGCAGGCTGCGCGGCCGCGGCGTGTCGCTCTATGTCGAGGTCTGTGCCACCATCAGCGAGCGCATGGAGATCCGCTTCGATCCGACCGGAGGGCTCAGCATCCTGGCCGGCACCTTCTGCTACGGGCAGGGCCACGAGACCAGCTATCCCCAGATGGTCAACGAGTGGCTGGGCATAGCGCTGGATCGCATCCGGGTGGTCCAGGGCGATACCGACACGATCGCCACCGGCCGCGGGAGCTTCGGCTCGCGCAGCATGACCGTGGGCGGCTCGGCCCTCAAACAGGCCTGCGAGCAGGTCGTCGAGCGCGGGCGCGCCGCGGCCGCCATTCTGCTGGGTGTCGACCCCGACGAGCTGCACTTCGCAGACGGCGCCTACGCCACCGCCTCCGGCGAAAAGCAGCTTTCTCTCGAAGCCGTCGCCCGGGCCACCTTCGCGTGGGCGTCTCCCCGCCCGTTGCCGCCGGAGCTGCGATCCGGCCTCGAGGGTTGCGGGTACTTCACCGCCGATCCGCAGAACTATCCCAACGGATGCTATGCGGCGGAGGTGGAGGTCGATCCGGAGACCGGGCAGGTCGAGCTCGTCGCGGTATCCGCCGTCGACGATGTCGGCGTCGTGATCAACCCCCTGATCCTGGAGGGGCAGGTCCATGGCGGGATCGCCCAGGCCGCCGGCCAGGTGCTCAAGGAGGCCGTCGTCTTCGATGGCAACGGCCAGCTCCTGACCGGCTCGTTCCTCGATTACGCGATGCCTCTGGCCGCCGACTTCCCCGGCTTCCGCCTCGGCTCGCGCCCGGTCCCGACCGCGACGAACCCGCTCGGCGTGAAGGGCGGAGCCGAGACCGGGACGGTGGGCCTGCCGCCGGCGATCGTGGCCGCCGTCGTCGATGCCCTGCGCCCGCTCGGCGTGCGCGACATCGATCCGCCGCTTACGTCCTTCGCGGTATGGAAGGCGATAGCCGATGCCGGCGGGCGAGGAGACGCGGCATGACAGCGGAGTCCGAACCGGTCGTAAGACCCATCGGCGAGGCCACGCGCGTGCGTCTGTTGCGATGCGGTGCCGCGAATCTGAGCAACGCCCTGCTGAGGCGCGGGCTGCGCAACGCCTTTCTCCCCGGCCTGTCCCCGGTTGCGCCGGACCAGGAACCCATGGTGGGGCCCGCCTTCACGCTGCGCTTCATTCCGGCGCGCGAGGACATCGATTCGATGGACCTCTACGCGCGCGACGACGGCCTGCACCGGCGCGCCATCGAGGAGTGCCCCCCGGGCGCGGTGCTGGTGATGGCAACCGGGGGCGATGCCCGGGCCTCGGCGATGGGCGATTTGATGGCGCTTCGGCTGCGGGTGCGCGGCGTCTCCGGGGTGGTCACCGACGGCGGGTTTCGCGACTCGCCCGGGATACGCGAGACCGGCCTGCCCTGCTTTCAGCGCGAGAGCTCGGGGCCGCCCACGCCGATCGCCCTCCATCCGGTCGAGTTCAACGCGCCCGTCGGCTGCGCCGGGGTCGCCGTCTATCCGGGCGACGTCATCGTCGGCAACGGCGAGGGCGTCGTCGCGATCCCCCGGCATCTCGCGGACGAGGTCGCCGCCGAGGTCGCCGGGGAGGTCGACTACGAGGCGTTCGTGAGCTTCCAGTTGAAACGCGGCCGCTCCATCTTCGGCCTGTTCCCGGCGACGGCGGAGAGCCGCAGGGAATACCAGGCCTGGCTGGCCGACGGACGCCCCCAATCGGAGGACTAGAAGATGACCGACGCATCGTCCCAGGAATCGCTCGCCAGGACCCTGGAGCTGCTGATCCACCGGGACGGGCTGGATCCGGAACAATGGCTCGACTTTCCGGACTACGGGCTCAGGCAGTACTTCCTCTGGAAGAACCCGGAGACCGGTGCCAGCATCGCCCTGATCGAGTTCGAGAAGGGCGGGCACATACCGGTCAAGCACACCCATGCGTCGAACCAGTTCATGTATTGCCTGGAAGGCGACTACGAGTACACCGATGTCGGTCTGCGCCTTAAGCCGGGCTCCTTCTACATGAACCCGAAGGACCATCCCCACGGCCCGACGATCGCGCACGAACGCAGCGTGCTGATCGAGATCTACGACGGCCCGCACTATTACGAACGGCCGGAATTTCACACCGACGAGACCATCGGCGAGTTCCTCGCCAAGGACTAGTGTTTCGACCGGAAAGCACGCATGGCTTTGTGCCGGTCCCTTTTGTCGTCATGGCCGGACTCGATCCGGGCATCCAAGGGCGGGGCGGGAAGAACCGGGTGCGGTCCGCCTCGAGAATCCAGACCGGACCGCAGTGGACTTGTTCCGGCCATCTGCGCGCTTGCCGGGTGACGCGCGCGACGGAGAGCCGGCCGCGGCAGGGCTTGCACCGCCGCAAATCCGCCGCATAGGATGCTTCGGCGGATGTGCCTGAGCTTTCCTCGTTTGAGGTTCCGGACTGTCCCAGCGCCGATGGGGAGGGACACATGGTAACGAAGCACGAATTCTGGTCCCGCGTCTTCACCTTCGTCCCGACGCCGCTCAAGGACGACGGCGAGGCGATCGACGAGGACGGGCTGCGCCGGGTGCTCGACCATCAGATCGAGAACCGCGTCGACGGGGTCTGCGTGTTCGGCTCGACCGGCGGCAACGGCTCGTTCTCGGAGGACGAGATGAAGCGCGGCATCGAGGTCGCGGCGCGGCATGTGGATGGCCGCATTTCGGTGATCGCGGGCACCGGCGCGCGCACCACCTCCGGCTGTACGCGGCTCTCGCGGCATGCCGAGGCGGTCGGTTGCGACGGCGTGATGATCCTGCCGATGACCTACTGGCCGCTCACCCTCGAAGAGGTGCGCGCGCATTACGAGCGGGTCGCCGACGCGATCGCCTTGCCGATCTGCGTTTACAACAACCCGTGGACCACCGGCATCGATATGCCGCCCGAGTTCCTCGCCGAGCTCGCGCGGCACGAGAACATGCGCTGCATCAAGGAGAGCACCGGCGACCTCGCGCGGATCAGCGCGATCCGCAGGCTGACGGGCGACGGTGTCGCGATCATCGCCGGCTGGGAGTCGACGAGTCTCCAGGCATTCAGCGCCGGCGCCACCGGCTGGGCACCGGTCGTCACCAATTTCCTGCCCGAGCTTGCGATGGCGTTCTTCCGTGCCGCGGTCGATGACCACGACCTCGCCGGAGCTCGCGCGATGTGGGACCGCTTGTTCCCGATCTGCGAGCTGATCTGCGCCAAGTCGCATATCCGGGTGGGGCATACCGGGCTCGACATTCTCGGCCGGCCGGTCGGCCCGCCGCGGCGGCCGCTCGGAATGCTCGACGAGGAAGACCGCGCGAGGCTGCGATCGCTGCTCGAAGCCGCCGGCGCGTTCGGCGCGGAGGCCGGCGCGGGGATCGCCGCCCAGTAGCGGGCCGGCAGACCCGCCGCGTTTCGTGCATCACTGACGGGAGGGACAGGCGGAAATGTCGAGGACCGCGATCGAATGGGCGAAGCGTCCCGGCCTGCCGGCCAGCCATTTCGTGGACAACGCGATATTCACCAGCGAGGAGATCTTCCGGGAGGAGAAGGAGAAGATCTTCGACCGGGTGTGGAAATTCGTCTGCCACGATCAGGAGTTGCCCGAGCCGTTCGACTACCGGACGACCACCCTCGCCGGCACGCCACTGATCGTCTCGCGCGACGGCGAGGGCCGCGTCCGCGGGTTCGTGAACGCCTGCTCCCACCGGGGCTCCCTGGTGCTGCGCCGGCCGCGCGGCAATGCGCGCCGCTGGGTCTGCCCGTTTCACCAATGGGTCTATGACAGCGGCGGCAACTGTGTCGCCATCCCGCGCAACGAGGCCTACGAGCACTGCGACGTCGCAACCGCGACGATGGGGCTCCGCGAGGTGCGGACGGAGGTGCGGCTCGGCCTGGTGTTCGTGAACCTCGACGACGAGTGCGAGCCGCTCGACGATTTTCTGAGCGGCTGCCTGGTCTCGCTCGAGGAATGCATGGGGACGCGGACGCTGGAGCCGTTCCACTTCCACCGGATCGTCCTGAACACCAACTGGAAGCTCTGGCAGCTCACCAATCTGGAGCCCTATCACGAGGGCATGCACGTCTATAACGTGAAGACCAATATGAGCCAGCCGAACTATATGGAACGCCGCATCCGTCCCCGGCCGCGGGGGCATTCGTTCCTGGAATCGTTTGCGCCGGACTACAAGCTGTCGCGCGCGGGAAAGGCGGGCGAGAGCCGGACGCGCGGGCCGTTCCCGGGGCTGGCGGCGGACGAATGGCGTCTGGTGAACATCTTTCCCGATGTGATGGTCAATGTGCGAACCACCGTGGCGCGGGTTGACTGCGTCATCCCCCTCGGCCCGACGCGCACCGTCGTCGAGTACCGCGCGCTCGGCATCAAGGGGGAGTCGGCGGACGACCGCGAGATGCGCATGCGCCACCACAACGAGATCTGGGGGCCGTTCGGCCGCAACCTGCCGGAGGACAATGTCGCCTCGGAAATCCAGATGGCGACCATGCGCGACGGCAGCTCGGTCTTCAGCATCCACGCGCGCGAGGAGGACGAGCGCGGCCAGGACGACATTCCCTTGCGCAACTATTTCGCCGAGTGGAGCCGCCGCATCGGGCGCGACCCGTCGGACCCGTTCGCGGGCCGCCCCGCGGCGCTGCATTGAGGGCGCGCCGGGCCGCGATGGCGATCTCGGAACGGGCTGTCGAGGACCTGATCTACGCCGCTTGCGTGCGGATGAATGCCGACGACTACGCAGGCTGGCTCAACGAGCTGTGCCTGCCGGCGTTCCGCTACAGCATCACCGCCCACAGCGAAGAGATCGGCCAGCGCATGACCTGGTTCGATCACGAGCGCGAGCCCCTGCTCGAACTGTGCCTGTCGGCCGGGGATCATTTCACCAATCTCGGCACATACCACCGGCATGCCAGCGTCTATCGCATCGAGATCGACGGCGAGGCGGGAGAAGCCGAGACCCTGTCCTCGGTGATCGTCATGCACACCACGCTCGAAGGCGAGTCGCGGTTTTACGCCACGGGCTATTACGAGGACCGGATCGACATTTCCGGCGCGCGCCCGCTGTTCCGGCGGCGCAATGTCGCCTTGACGACGACTTTGCTGGTGTCCGGGTCGCATCTGCCCCTCTAGCCCGCCCGGCGACCGACATTGACTCGACGCGCTACGCCGTAACATCCTTGCGAACTTTCCCACACAAGGAGAGCGTTATGACGAGAGCTCTCGCGATTCTCGCCGTTCTGGGCGCGCTGGCTGGCTTCGGTCCGGCCGACACCGCGCGCGCCGCGGATTACACGATGCGGCTGCACCATCTCTCGCCGCCGGTTTCGGCCGCGAGCCGTCTGTTCTTCGCGCCGTGGGTCAAGCGGGTCAACGAGCGGTCGGGCAAGCGGCTGCAGATCGACGTCTACCCGTCAATGCAGCTCGGCGGCAGGCCGCCGCAGCTGATCGACCAGGTCCGCGACGGCGTCGTCGACATGGTGTGGACGCTGCCCGGCTACACGCCGGGACGCTTCCCGAGGCTGGAGGTGTTCCACCTGCCCTTCGTTCACACCACGACCCATGCCACGAACATGGCGCTGCAGGACTTCCAGGAGATGCATCTCCAGGAGGAGTTCAAGGACTACAAGATCCTGCTGCTCCACGTGCATGCCGGCAATGTGTTCATCATGCGCAACAAGCCGTTGCGGCGGCTCGAGGATTTCAAGGGTCTCAAGATCCGCACGCCGCATCGCGGCGGCTCATGGTTCATCGAGGCGATGGGCGCGACCGCGGTCGGGACGCCGATCGGCGAGGTCACGCCGCTGCTCTCGCGCGGCGTGATCGACGGGGCGCTGGTCCCCTACGAGATCATCTGGCCCTTCAAGATGCACGAGATGACCAAGTACTCGGTCGATATCCCGGGCAACGCGCGCGTGCAGACCGCGGTGTTCTTCCTCGGCATGCACAAGAAAAGCTACGAGAAGCTGCCGGCCGATCTGAAGAAGGTGATCGACGACACCACGGGCCGCGCGCTCGCCCCCATCGCCGCCGATGTGTGGGACAAGGCGGAGCAGCCCGGCATCGACGCCGCCAAGAAGCGCGGTAACGAGTTCATCTTCCTGTCCGACGCGGAGACCGACCGGATCCGCAAGGCATCGGAAGCCGCGATCGGCCGCTGGCTCGCTTTGGTCAAGGACCGCGGCATCGACGGCGAGAAGGTGCTCTCCGACGCGCGGGCATTGCTGGACAAACACGCGAAGTAGCCGCCCGCGCCGTGGACGAGCCCGGTTCGGGCGGGCCGTCGACCGACGGCCCGGTTGGCCGCTGCCTCTCGCTGTTGACCCGCGCCTTCGCGCTGGCCGGCGGGGCGATCCTGGTCGCCATGACCGTCATGGAGACCGTGAGCATCACGCTCCGCGCCGTGGTCGGCGCGCCGATCCCCGGCGACTTCGAGCTGATCAAGATGGGAACGGCGATCGCGGTGGTCGCCTTCCTGCCCTATTGCCAGCTGGTGAAGGGGAACTTCATCGTCGATTTCGTGCTCGCCAGGGCCTCCGACCGGGTGAAGGCGGCGATGGACGCGCTCGGCGGGCTGGCGCTCGGGTTCATCGCCGCGATATTGCTGTGGCGGATGACGCTCGGCGGCATCGACCTTCGGGCCAGCGCCGATAAGTCGATGGTCCTCAGCCTGCCGATCTGGTCGGCGTTTCCGCCGATCCTCCTGTCCCTCGCATTGCTGGTCGCCGTCAGCCTCTATGTGTTCTGGCGCGATTTCAAGGCGGCGGTTCGGTGACCGGACCCGAGCTGGGGGCGGCGGGATTCCTCGTCCTGCTTGTCCTGCTGGCGCTGCGTATCCCGATCGCCGTCGGGCTGATGGTGGTGGGGCTTACCGGGTACTCGATCATCAACGGGGTCGGCCCGCTCCTCAACTATCTCAAGACCGCGCCGTTCTGGACCTATCATGTCTACGACCTCTCCGTGGTGCCGCTGTTCATGCTGATGAGCCAGTTCGCGACCAAGGCCGGGCTCAACGCGGCCTTGTTCCGGGCGGCCAATCTGTGGCTCGGCCACCGGCGGGGCGGCGTCGCGATGGCCACGGTCGGCGCCTGCGCGGGTTTCGGCGCGATCTGCGGGTCGTCGATCGCGACCGCCGTCACCATGGCGCGGGTGGCTCTCCCCGAGCTCCGCCGCTACCGCTATTCGGGGGCGCTGGCGACCGGCACCTTGGCCGCCGGCGGCACGCTCGGGATCCTGATCCCGCCCTCCATCGTGCTCGTGCTCTACGCCATCATCACCGAGGCCAACATCGTCACCCTGTTCCAGGCCGCGATGGTGCCGGGCATCCTGGCGGCGCTCGGCTACGTGCTCGCGATCGGCATCTATGTGCGCTTGCGCCCCGATGCCGGTCCGGTCGGCGACCGCGCGAGCCGGCGGGAGCAGTGGCGTGGCCTGCTCGACGTCTGGCCGGTGCTGCTGATATTCGTCCTGGTCATCGGCGGCATCTATGTCGGGATCTTCACCCCGACCGAGGGTGCCGCGGTGGGCGCGTTCGGCACCGGGCTGATCGCCTTCGCCAAGGCGCGGATGGGGTTGAACGATTTTCTCGACTGCCTGGTCGGCACCGCGATCCCCACCGCCGCGATCTTCATGGTCCTGCTGGGTTCCGAATTCTTCAACGCGTTCCTCGGTTTCACCCGGATGCCGCTGATCCTGGCCGAGCTCATCGGCGAGAGCGGCCTCAGCCCGATGGCGGTGCTGGCGGTCGTGTTGATCTTCTTCATCGCGCTTGGCTGCATCATGGACAGCTTCGCGATGATCCTGCTCACGGTCCCCGTGCTGTGGCCGATCATCGCCGGGCTCGACTTCGGGCTCGACGGCGAGGAGACCAAGATCTGGTTCGGCATCATCGCGCTGATCGTGGTCGAGGTCGGGCTGATCACCCCGCCGGTCGGGCTCAACGTCTTCATCATCAACTCGTTCGCGAAGGACGTGCCGATGACGGAGACCTACAAGGGGGTGGTCCCCTTCCTGCTGTCGGATGCCGTGCGGGTCGCGCTGCTGGTGCTGTTCCCGGCGCTCACGCTGACCTTTCCGAGACTGATAGGCTGAGGCGCAAGCAGGCCCCCTTCGGGCACCCGCCGGACTCCGCGGTCAGCCGCAGAAGGGCCAGATCTGATACCAGGAATCGCAGCGGAAGCGTTGCTCGCATTGCGCGAGCTGCGATTTGTATCTGCGGGCGGTATTGCTCACCCGTTCCGCGGTGCGCCGCGCCCCGGGCTTCTTCTTCCAGCTGCCGCGGCTGTAGCCGCCCCGCCCTTCGTGATAGGCGAGATAGAGCCGGTACGCGTCGGTGCGGGGAATCTTTAGCTGGCGCCAAGTCTTGTGGTTGTACCAGCCGATGAAGTCGAGCGCGTCCTCCATGTCCGAGCGGCTCCGGAACAGCCGGCCCCGCTCGGCCTGGTACTCCGACCATACCGGGTCCTGGGCCTGGGCATAGCCCTTGGCCGAGGACACGCGCCCCCAGGGGATGAACCACAACCACTTGCGCGGCGGACGGGCGTGGGCCCGGTAGCTCGACTCGTGGCGCACGAAGGCCATCTGCACGTGCACCGGCGTCCCCCATTTCTTCGCGGAGCTCTGCGCGTAGTCGTACCAGTCGGGCTCTTGCTCGAAGACCGCGCACAGATCCGCCTGCCGCGTCGGCGGGGCGGAGGTGCATCCCGCAACGAGCAAGGCCGCGGCAAGGGCGATGCAGATCGCGTTGACGGGTCTCACGGCGAAACTTGTCCCGAATCCCGATCCCCTTCGAATTGTAACCCACCCCGGCGGCGCCGCGACGACCAAGCGCGAATCGGGAGGCGAACCTTCCGCACATGGCCGCCCGATGCCGTTACGCGGTTGCGGGTTCGGGCGAATTTGGACAGACTGTCCGGCGACGCTTGAGACCGGAACCGACGGCGCGGCGGGTGTCCGGCGGGCGTGTCGGGCGACCGGGGTGCATGGTGTGCAGGGCGTCGCTGCGGTTGGACGGGGAGGATCGACGATGACAGCGTCGTGGGCCGTTCCCGCGGCCCGTTCGATACGCGTGGCGACGACGCTCGCGCCCGGACGCCGCATCGGGGCCTGACCGGCGGTGCCCAGACCGATGCAGCGCCGGACGCTCCTGGTTCTCGGGGTCGTGCTGTTCGCGGCGGCGCTGCTGTGGCTGATCTTCGCGGTGTGGCCCGGCTGGCTGATCGACGCCATCGGGCGCAAGAAGACCTTCGTCAACACGCTGCTCAACGGCATCACCCTCGGCGGCCTCTACTTTCTCGTGGCGAGCGGGTTCACGCTGGTCTTCGGCCTGATGCGCAACGTCAACCTGGCGCATGGCTCGATGTACCTGCTCGGCGGCTATATCGGCTACGAGGTGGCCGAGGCGACCGGAAGCTGGTTCTTCGGCCTCGCCGTCGCCTTCCTGGTGATCGCGGTCAGCGGGATCCTGCTGCAGGTGGCGATCTTCCGCCGCATGGAGGGGGACGAGCTGCGCCAGACCCTGGTGACCATCGGCATTTCGATCATCGCCGCGGACCTGATGCTCGCGGTCTGGACCGGCACGACCTACCAGTTCGACACGCCGGAGGGGCTGTATGGCGCGGTGGTCCTGCCGGTGATCTCGGTCGTCAAGTCTTCCGGCGCGCCGGTGTTCATCAAGTACCCGATGTACCGGCTGACGGTGCTCGGGGTCGCCGTCGCGGTGGGGATCGGCCTCTGGATATTCCTCAACCGCACCCGCGTCGGCATGATGATCCGGGCCGGCGTCAACGACCGCGAGATGCTGGCGGCGTCGGGCGTCAACGTGCAGCTCGTCTTCGCCCTGGTCTTCGCCATCGGCGCGGGGCTCGCCGGGTTCGCCGGGGTCGTCGGCGGCACGGCGCTCTCCATCGCGCCGGGCGAGGACATCCGCTACCTGCTGGCTTCGCTGGTCGTGGTCATCGTCGGCGGGCTGGGCTCGGTCACCGGGGCCGCCATCGGCGCCCTGCTGATCGGCCTCGCCGAACAGTTCGGCCTCGCCTACTTCCCTACCTATGCGGTGGTCCTGACCTTCGTGATCATGGTCGGCGTCCTCGCCATCCGGCCCCAGGGCATCATGGGGACCCGCTGACATGTTCGGCGCGGCGGGAAGATCGTCCGCCTGGCCGCTGGGCATCAACCCGGCGATCCTGCTGCTCGCGGTCTTCCTGCTCGGCTACCCGCTGTTTGCGTCGGATTTCTTCACCTTCCAGATCGGCGCCTATTCGCTGATCCTCGGCACCATCGCGCTGTCGCTCACCATGCTGGCCGGCTATGGCGGGATGGTCAGCCTGGCCCAGATGACGGTCGCCGGCTTCGCCGCATACATCATGGCGATCCTCGGCACCAACAGCGTCGGCGTCATGGGGCTGGGCTGGCCGTGGTGGCTGACGGCGGCGATCGCGATCCTCGGCGCGGCGCTGCTCAGCACCTTCATCGGGGCGATCTCCGCGCGCACCGAAGGCATCTACACGATCATGATCACGCTGGCGATCGCCGTCGCCTTTTTTTACTTCGTGCGCCAGAACTACGTCATCTTCAACGGCTTCACGGGCTTTGCCGGGATCGAGCCGCCGACCCTGTTCGGGGTTTACTGGCGGGACCCCACGCCGTTCTACTATCTCTGCCTGGCGGTCGCGGCCTTCTTCTATTTCGCCGTGCTCTACGGGGCTCGCTCGTCATTCGGGCTGGGGCTCCAGGCGGTGCGAGACAATCCCAGGCGCGTGCGCGCGCTCGGCATCAATGTCTTCTCGCATCGCGTCGTCGCCTATTTCTACGCCGGCGTGATCGCCGGAACGGCGGGCGTGCTGCTGGTTTGGTTCAACGGCCGCGTTTCCCCCGGTCTGGTCGGCGTCGACATGGTCATCGACATCCTGGTGATCGCCGTGATCGGCGGGCTCGCGGCGCCGATCGGGCCGTTCCTCGGAGCCATCGCCTTCGTGCTCCTGGAGAACTTCGCGATCGACCTAATCGACCGGGAGCGATTCAACACCGTGATCGGCTTGGCGTTCCTGCTTATCGTGTTGTTCTCGCCGGACGGGATGCTCGGCCTGTGGCGCCGGGCGGAGTCGAAGCTCCGGCTGCCTCGCGCGAACGTCCTCTGGGGCGCGCGCGCCAATCGGGACGACTGGCATTCCGCCGGTTCGCCCAAACGCATGTGAGAGGGAGAAAATACATGCTGCAAATTGCCAGAAACACCCTGCTGGCGGCCGCGGTGCTGGCCATCGCAAGCCCGGCCGGCGCACAGGACACCATCAAGATGGGCGGGCTTGCGACGCTCGAAGGCGCCTTCGCCGCGCCGGGCCAGGACAGCATCCGCGGCATCCAGATGGCGCTGGAGGAGGCCAAGTACATGGCCGGCGGCAAGAAGATCGAGCTGATCACCGGATCGTCCGACGCATCGCCCGCCAGCGCCATCCGCGCGACCCGCAAGCTGGTCGAACAGGACGGCGTCCAGATCATGGTCGGTCCGCTGTCCGGCTCCGAGGGGCTGGCGGTCAAGGACTACGCCAAGACCAAGCCCAACGTCACCTTCATCAACGGAACCTCGGCGGCGCAGGACACGACGCTCCGCAACCCGGCGTCCAACTTCTTCCGTTTCTCCACGGAGGGCGCCCAGTGGATGGCCGGGCTCGGCGAGTACGCGTACAACGTCAAGAAGTACCGCAAGGTCGCCGTCTTGGCGGAGGACTACTCCTTCCCCTACACCCAGGTCTTCGGCTTCCTCGAGCCGTTCTGCCGGCTCGGCGGCAAGGCGCCGGTCGATGCGCGGTTCTGGGTGCCGATCGGCAACAAGGACTATTCCTCGGTCATCGCCGCGCTGCCCGACGACGTGGATGCGATCTATGTCGCGCTCGGCGGAGCGGACGCGATCAACTTCCTGAGCCAGTACCAGCAGGCGGGCGGCGACCTGCCGCTGATCGGCGGGTCGATCACCGTCGACCAGACCGTGCTCGGCTCCAAGGGCAAGATCCGCGAGACCGTGATCGGCACGCCCTCGGCCGGACCGATTTCGGATACCTGGGACGACCCGCGCTGGGCCGCCTTCGTCGCGCAGTACAAGAAGATGTTCGCGGGGAAGGGCGGGTTCCCCTCGCCGTCGCTGTTCGCGCATGGCTACTACATCAACGCCAAGGCCGCGCTGCTGGCGCTCGACAAGGTGAATGGCGATCTGTCGGACGGCGGCAAGAAGCTGCGCGCGGCGCTGTCGTCGCTCAAGTTCGAGACGCCGACCGGCATGGTCTCGCTCGACGAGCGGCGCAACGCCATCGCCGACATCTTCCTGACGGAAGTCGTCGAAGGCCCGGGCGGCAACCTGGTCAACAAGACGATCGGGGTTACCAAGCAGGTATCCCAGACCTTCGGGCTGCCCTATGAGCAGTTCCTGAAATACGGCCAGGTCAGCCGCACCAACCCGCCCTGCAACTAGGGCGCGGCGAACCGCGCGCGACCGAGGACCCGTTGGACGAGCCCGGCACCGCCGTCCCGCGTTCCGCCCTGCCGCAGGCCGGGCAGTTCGCGCTGGAGCTGACCGGCGTCGGCCGCCTTTTCGGCGCGCTGGTGGCGATGGCGGACATCGACATGACCGTTCGCGCCGGCGAGCGGCGGGCGGTGCTGGGTTCCAACGGAGCCGGAAAGACCACCCTGTTCAATGCGATCACGGGTGACTTTCCGCCGACCTCGGGGCGCGTCAGACTGTTCGGTGAGGACGTGACGTATCTGCCGGTTCACGAGCGGATCCGTCGCGGCCTCCGCCGGACCTATCAGATATCGCTGCTGTTCGGCGGGCTCAGCGTCATCGAGAACATCTTTCTCGCCTGTCGCGGCGTCGGGCGCGGGCGCTTTTCGCTGCTTCGTCCCCGGCCCGACGACGGCGCGATGGAGATGGCCGAAACCCTGCTGAACGCCGTCCACCTCGACGACCGGCGCGATACGCCGGTGGCGGAGCTCAGCCACGGGCAGCAGCGCCAGCTCGAGGTCGCGCTGGCCCTGTCGGGCGCGCCGCGCCTGATCCTGTTCGACGAGCCGGCGGCCGGACTCTCGCCGAGCGAGCGCGCCGATCTGGTGGAGATTCTGCAATCGCTGCCACCGCATATCGGCTTCATCATCATCGAGCACGACATGGATGTCGCGCTGCGCGTCGCCGAGCGGGTCACCATGATGCACAACGGGCACATCTTCAGACAGGGCACGCCCGAAGAGATCGAGAACGATCCCGAGATCCAGGAGCTCTATCTCGGGCATGGCGAGAGGGGGGGCGGCCGTGCGTGACCGCGCGCGCCGGATCGCGCCGGATCCGCACGCGCTCGAGATCCGCGACCTGCACGTCTATTACGGTCTGTCCCACGCCCTGCAGGGGGTCAACCTCACCCTCGCTTCGGGGGTTCACGCCGTGGTCGGGCGCAACGGCATGGGCAAGACGACGCTGTGCAACGCGATCATGGGCTTGCTGCCGGTGCAGCGCGGCTCGATCCGCATGGCCGGCGAAGAGCTGGTCGGGCTGCCGCCCTACCGGATCGCCAACCGCGGCGTCGGCTACACCCCCCAGGGGCGCCGGCTGTGGCCTTCGCTGACGGTCAACGAGCACCTGCGGCTCGCCTGGACCGGCGGCGGCGCCTGGACGGTGGAGCGGGTCTACGAAGCCTTTCCGCGCCTCGCCGAGCGCCGCAACAACGGCGGCGGGCAGCTGTCGGGCGGCGAGCAGCAGATGCTGGCGATCTCGCGGGCGCTGCTGCAGGACCCCGAGCTCCTGGTGCTCGACGAACCGACCGAGGGGCTGGCCCCGATTATCGTCGACCAGGTGGAGGAGCTGCTGGCTACGCTGGCGGAGGATAACCAGGTCGCGGTCCTCCTGATCGAACAGAACATCTCCGTCGCGACCGCGATCGCCGAAAGGGTCTCGATCATGGTGAACGGCCGGATCCCGCGCACCATGCCGTCGGACGAGCTGGCCGCCGACCGGCTGCTCCAGGAGCGCCTGCTGGGGGTCGGACGCCATTCCCACGAAGACCTCGACCTCGGCGAGCCGCCCGCCGACGCAGCCGCCGGGGAGACGGCGCCCGCCGAAGACGCGACGCCGGACATGCGCGAAGAAGCCGCGACCGGCCCGCCGGAGCGGGCGGGGGAGCCTGCGGCGAGCGCGCTCGCCTATGTCCCGCCGACGCGCTGGTCCGCGGCCGCCTGGCAGGAGCGGCCCGGCGCCGCAGCCGAGCGCGGGGAGCGGCCGTTCGATGCGAAACCGGAACCGCTGTTCCGCGAACCGGCGGCGCGCTTCGATCCGCGATCAGGTGGAAGCGTCTACCTCGCCGGCACCTTCGACACCAAGGGGGCGGAGTTCGGCTTCATCCGCGACCGGCTGATCGCGCTCGGCGTCGCCGTGAAGACAGTCGACCTGTCGACCTCGGGCGCGACGTCGTCCGCCGACGTTCCGCCCCATGTCGTCGCGGCGTCGCATCCGCGCGGATCGTCCGAGGTCTTCACCGGCGACCGCGGCCGCTCGGTGGCGGCGATGGCCGAGGCGTTCGAGGCCTGGCTCGCGCGCCAGGGCGATGTCGCCGGCGTCATCTCGGCGGGCGGCTCGGGCGGGACGGCGCTCGCGACGCCGGCCATGCAGGCGCTTCCCGTCGGCATCCCCAAGGTGATGATCTCCACCGTCGCCTCGGGCGAGGTCGGCCGCTATGTCGGCGCCGCCGACATCATGATGATGTATTCGGTCACCGACGTGCAGGGCCTGAACCGGATCAGCCGCACGGTTCTCGCCAACGGCGCCAGCGCGATCGCCGGCATGCTCGCCGAGCGGCAGAAGCCGGAGCCGGACATGGCGGGCAAGCCGTGCCTCGGGCTGACCATGTTCGGCGTCACCACGCCGGCGGTGCAGCAGCTCACCTCCCTGCTCGAGGACCGCTACGACTGCCTGGTGTTCCACGCCACCGGCACCGGCGGCAGGTCGATGGAGAAGCTGGCCGACAGCGGCCTGCTCGCGGCGGCGATCGACCTCACGACCACGGAAGTCTGCGACATGCAGATGGGCGGGGTGTTCCCGGCGACCGAGGACCGTTTCGGCGCCTTCATCCGCACGCGGCTGCCCTGCGTCGTCTCCCTCGGCGCCCTCGACATGGTGAATTTCGGCCCCCGCGACACGGTGCCCGAGCGCTACCGCGACCGGCTGTTCGTCGAGCACAATCCGCAGGTCACGCTGATGCGCACCACGCCGGAAGAGAACGCGCGCATGGGCGCCTGGATCGGCGAGCGGCTGAACCGGATGACCGGCCCGGTCCGGCTGCTGATCCCGGAGGGCGGGGTCTCGGCGCTGGACGCCCCCGGCCAGCCATTCCACGCGCCCGAAGCAGACGCGGCCCTGTTCGATGCGATCGCCGGCACCCTGCGGGAGACGCCGACCCGGCGCATCCTGCGGCTGGCGCACCACATCAACGACCCGGCCTTCGCCCGGTCGGCCGCCGATGCGCTGGAAGAGATCAGCCCCCTGCCCAGGACGGCCCGCCATGCCACGGTTTGAACGCACGGCCCTGGTCGAGAAGTTCCGCGCCATGAAGGCCGCCCGCATTCCGATCATCGGCGGCGGGGCGGGGACGGGGCTGTCCGCCAAGTGCGAGGAAGAAGGCGGCATCGACCTGATCGTGATCTACAATTCCGGGCGCTATCGCATGGCGGGACGGGGCTCGATGTCCGGCCTGCTCGCCTACGGCAACGCCAACGATGTGGTGGTGGAGATGGCGCACGAAGTGCTGCCCGTGGTGCGCAGCACGCCGGTGCTCGCCGGGGTCAACGGGACCGACCCGTTCTGCATCTTCGATTCCTATCTCGACCGGCTGTCGCGGCTCGGCTTCTCCGGGGTGCAGAATTTCCCGACGGTCGGGCTGATGGACGGCACCTTCCGGGCCAATCTGGAAGAGACCGGCATGTCCTACGGGCTCGAGGTCGACATGATCCGCATGGCGCACGAGAAGGACATGCTGACCACGCCCTATGTCTTCTGCGAGGACGAGGCGGAGGCCATGGCGCGGGCCGGCGCCGATATCGTGGTCTGCCATCTCGGCCTGACCACGGGCGGGTCCATCGGCGCGGAAACCGCGGTCAGGCTGGAAGACTGCCCCGCCAGGGTGGATGCCTGGGCCGCCGCCGCGATGCGGATCGATCCCGGGATCGTGGTATTGGTTCACGGTGGGCCGGTTTCCATGCCGGAGGACGCGCGATACGTGCTGAACGAGACGGAGAATTGTCACGGCTTCTACGGCGCCTCATCGATGGAGCGCCTGCCGACGGAAATCGCCCTGACCGAACAGACAAGAGCCTTCAAGGCGATCAGGGTGGAAGGATAGGGAGGGCCGGATCATGACGGGAAGCCTGATCGGGAGCATCATCCTGTGGCTCATCGTGGCGATCATCGCCATCGTGGTGATCGTCTATCTGCTCAACTGGCTGTATCACCGCTCGACCAAGGAAGTCGCCTTCGTGCGTACCGGTTTCGGCGGCGAGAAGGTGGTGATCAATGGCGGGGCGCTGGTCCTGCCGATCGTCCACGAGGTGACGCCGGTCAACCTCAACGTGGTGAGGATTCCGATCTCGCGCGTCCGCGACAACGCGGTGATTACCGGCGACCGGGTGCGCGTCGACATCGAGGCCGAGTTCTTCGTGCGGGTGCTGCAGCAGAGGGCGGCGGTGGCCGCCGCGGCGTCGACGCTGGGGCGGCGCACGCTGGAGGCGGAACGCCTGGCCGAGCTGCTGTCGGGCAAGTTCGTCGGCGCCCTGCGCTCGGTCGCCGCCGAGCGCACGCTCGACGAGATGCACGAGCGCCGCGGCGATTTCGTCGGCGCGGTCGAGGAGCGCGCCGCGGTGGCGCTGGCGCAGAACGGGCTCGAGCTCGAATCGGTGGCGATCACCGACCTGGACCAGACTAATCTCGAGTTCTTCAACCCGTCCAACCGGTTCGACGCGGAGGGCCTGACCCGGCTGATCGAGACCATCGAGACGCGGCGCAAGCTGCGCAACGACATCGAGCAGTCCTCGATGGTCGCCATCCGCAGCCAGAATCTCGAGGCGGAGAAGCAGACGCTGAAGCTGGAGCAGGAGAGCGAGGACGCGCGGCTCAACCAACAGCGCGCTTTGGAGACTTTGCGCGCCGACCAGCGCGCCGAGGTCGCCCGCATCCAGGCGGCCCGGGAGAGCGAAGCGGAGCAGGCGCGTATCGCCAGCCAGCAGGAGACCCGCGGCTTCGAGATCGAACGCCGCCGCACCCTGGAGGAGACCGAGATCCGCGCGCAGGAGGAAGTGGAGCGCGCCCGCATCGCCCAGGAACAGACGCTGGAGAGCGCGCGCATCGAGCGCGAACGCCAGGTGCGCCAGGAGCAGATCCGCCAGCGTCACGATCTGGAGAACGCCGAGATCGCCGCCAACGAGGATCTGGAGCGCGCCCGCATCGCCTCGCAACGCCAGCTGCGCGAGGCGCAGATCCTCGCCGACGCGGAGACCGAAGCCCGCGACATCTCGCGCAACCGGCAGACCGAGACCGCCCGCATCGAGGCGCAGCAGGAGGTGGAGGCCGCGCGGATCGCCCAGGACCAGACGCTGGACAAGGCGCGGATCGAGCGCGACCGGCTGCTGCAGTCCCAGCAGATCGATCAGCGCAGGTCGGTCGAGGAGGCCGAGATCGCCGCGCGCGAGGAGGTCGAGCGGTCGCGCATCCTGTCCGACCGGGGGATCGAGGAGGCCCGAATCGTTCAGCAGCGCGAGATCCGGCGGCTCGAGGTCGAACGCGAGATGACGGTGGAGCTGGCCGAGATCGAACGCCAGATCGAAATCCTCAAGAAGAACTCCGAGGAGGCGGAAGCGCGCATCGCGACCGAATCGGTGCGCGCCAGCGCGGCCGAGGCCGAGGAGAGGGTGGCCACCGTGCGCGAGACGGAGGTCGCAGAACGCATCGCCGCCATCGACCGGATCATCGCCGGCAAGGACGCCGACATGGCGAAGATCGCCGCCGAGGCCGACCGGGTGACGGCGGAGGTGGCGGCCGAGGCCGACCGCCTGCGCAACGAGGCGGAGAACGTGCTCACCGAGGATGCCCGCGCCGCCCGGCTGCGCGCCCGGCTGCTCGACCGCCTGGAAGGCATCATCCGCGAGAGCGTCCGGCCGATGGAGAACATCGAGGGGATCAAGATTCTCCATGTCGACGGCCTCGCCGGCTCGGGCGGCGGATCCGGGCGCAGCCCGACCGACGAGGTGGTGGAGAGCGTGCTGCGCTACCGGGTGCAGAGCCCGCTGATCGACGAGATGATGAAGGAGATCGGCATCGAGAACGCCAATGTCGCGCGCCTCGGCGACGTCTTCCGCTCGGCGCGGGACGCGGCGAGCCTCGCCCGGGACGCCGAGAAGAAGCAGGACGGGGACGGCTAGGCCGTGGCCAGGGTCTATGTCTCCTCGGTAATCGGGGCGCCGGCCGACCGGGTCTGGCAGGCGATCCGGGACTTCAACGCCCTGCCCGACTGGGTGCCGGCGGTCCGCGAAAGCCGAATCGAGGGCGGCCAGCCTTCCGATCAGGTCGGCTGCGTGCGCGCCTTCCGGCTGGAGGACGGCGGCTTCCTGCGCGAGCGCCTGCTGGCGCTGTCGGACTACGACTACAGCGTCACCTACGCGATCCTCGAGAGCCCGATGGGGGTGGAGAGCTACATCGCGACCCTCAAGCTCGTGCCGGTAACCGACGGCGGGCGCTGCTTCGCGGAATGGACCGCCGAGTTCGACTGCGACCCGGCGGCGGAGGCGGAGCTCGTCGCGGCGATCGGCAACGGCGTCTTTCAGGCCGCATTCGACGCTCTGAAGCTCCGCTTCGGATCCTGATGGTCCGGGTCGCCCGCAGCACGGTGATCGACGCCCCGGTCGCCGCGGTGTGGGGGATCCTGCGCGACTTCAACGGCCACGACCGCTGGCATCCCATCGTTCGGCGCAGCTTTCTGGAGGACCGGAAGCGCACCGACCAGGTCGGCTGCGTGCGCAATTTCGACTTGCGCGACGGCGGCAACGTCCGTGAGAGGCTGCTGTCGCTGTCCGACCGCGACCGCCGCTTCCGCTACACCATCGTCGATGCCGACATCCCGCTCCACGACTACGTGGCCGAAATCTATCTGAAGCCGGTGACCGACGGCGACCGGACCTTCTGGCACTGGAGCTCGAGCTTCGCGACTCCGCCCGGCCAGGAGCGCGACCTCGCCGAGCTGGTCGCGACCGAGGTGTACGAGGCGGGCTTCGCCGCCGTCCGCGGCCGGCTGGAACCGCCGCCCGCCGGAGAGCCGTACCGGGCGCCCGCCGCGCCAGTGGCCCGGCCCGTCGGCGGCGGCGCCATCGCCGGGACGGCCATCGTCATCGACCGCCACGGCGGGACCGGTGAGCTGCATCCCGGGCCGGTGGAAGCGCCGCCGCCGGGACCGGGCGAGGTCCGGCTGCGCCATCGGGCGGTGGGCGTCAACTTCATCGACGTCTATTGCCGGACCGGCTATTTCGACCTGCTGAAGCCGCCCGGGGTGCTGGGCATGGAGGCGGCGGGAGTCGTGGTCGATTTGGGCGCGAATGTGAGCCACCTCGCGCCCGGCCAGCGCGTCGCCTATGCTTGCCCGCCGCTCGGCGCCTATGCCAGCGTGCGCACCATGGATGCCGCGTCGGTGATTCCGCTGCCGGACGGCATCGACGACGAGACCGCCGCCGCGGGGCTGCTCAAGGGCGTGACCGCGGAGTTTCTGCTCCATCGCGTGCACGCCGTGGCCGCCGGCGAGACCGTCCTGGTCTACGCCCCGGCGGGCGGCGTCGGGCGGCTGCTCTGCCAGTGGGCCAACCGGCTCGGCGCCACCGTGATCGGCGCGACCTCGACCGGGGAGAAGGCCCGCGTCGCGCGCAGCGCCGGCGCCCATCACGTCGTCACCCCGGGCGAGAAGAGCCTGGAGGAGCAGGTCCGCGAGCTGACGGACGGGCGGGGGGCGGACGCGATCTATGACGGTGTCGGGCGGGACAGCTTCGCCCATTCGGTGGCGGCGCTCGCCGAACGCGGCCATCTGGTCAGCTTCGGCCAGGCCTCGGGCGATATCGGGTCGTGGGACATCGGCATGCTGGCCGGCTGCTCGGCCACGATCTCGCGCCCCAACTATGTCCACTACACGACACCGCCGGAGCGTTTCCGGGCGAGCGCGGACCGCCTGTTCGATGCCATCGACCGGCGCGTCGTCACGGTGGAGATCGGCCGGCGCTTCGCCCTGCGGGACGCCGCCGAGGCCCACCGGGCGCTGGAGAACCGCGAGACCACCGGCTCGATCGTCCTGATCCCGGAAGACGGCGAGGGAGCGGCGTGCTGAGCGATGGCGGATCTGCGCCTGGGCGGAATGGTGACGGAAGACAGCGGCGGGTCGGGCCCCGCGCTGGTGCTGATCCACGGGCTGGGCGGGGATTCGAACACCTTCTCGCCGCTGATGGAGTGGCTTGGCGGCTGTCGCGTGCTGCGCCCGGACCTGCCGGGCGCGGGCCGCTCGGGGCTGCGGCCGGGCCGGGCCGGGCTGAAGGGGCTGGCCTCGGCGGTGCGCGATGCGCTGCGTGCCGCAGGCGTCGAGCGGGCCCACCTGGCCGGTCATTCGATGGGCGGCCTGATCTGTCAGCACCTCGCCGCCGACACCCCGGAATCGGCCTTGAGTCTCACCCTTTTCGGGCCCATTCTGGAGCCTGCGCCGGGCGCGCGCCGGGCGCTTGAGGAGCGGGCGGAAACCGCACGACGCGATGGCATGGCCGAGATCGCGGAAAGCATATCGAGCGAGAACGTCGCGGCGGCATCCGGCGACGCCGGTCGGCTCGCGAGGGCCTTCGTGCGGGCGAGCCTGATGCGTCAGGACCCGACGGGCTACGCTTGGCATTGCCGCGCGCTGGCGTCCGCGAGCGCGGCGGATCACGCAGCGATTGCCTGCCCGACATTGTTGATCGCGGGAGAACGCGATCCGGTGGCGCCGGTGGCGACCGCGGAGACGCTGAAGGGCCGGATCGGCGGCGCGGAGCTCGAAATCCTGCCCGGTATCGGCCACTGGATGACGATCGAGATGCCCGGCCGGTCGGCGGAAGCGCTGACGCGGCATCTCGACGGGGTCCGCCCGTAGCCGGGCACGACAGGGAGAAGAACCATGGCGGAAATCGCTTTCGGCGGCTGGGCCGGCTCCAACGGCAACGGACGGCCCGACCCGGAGATCGTGTTCTCCAATGTCCGCATCCTCGACGGCACCGGCGAAGCGCCCTATAGCGGCGACGTGACGGTCGCCGGCAACCGGATCAAGTCGGTGTCCCGAACCGGAAGCGGCTTCGGCGTCGGCAATGGCGGCTGGAGCGCGACCAACGGCGAACAGCGGATCGACGGGCGCGGCATGACCCTGATGCCCGGCATGATCGACGCCCATCTGCATCTCAGCTGGAACAACGCGCCGGGCATCGATCCGATCCAGCTGATGCCGATCGAAGAGCACATGCTCAACTGCGTCTACATGGCGAAGCTGGTGATCGACGCGGGCTTCACCGCGGGGTACGGCGCCGCGGCGGCGAAACCCAGGCTGGACGTGGTGATCCGCGATGCGATCCGCGACGGCAAGGTGCCCGGCCCGCGCTACACCGCCGCCGGTCCGGAGCTCACCGTCGTCGGCGGGCTGGGCGACGCCAGCCTGCCGCATATTCCCCACGAGGGCCTCAACCTCGGCATCGTGGTCTCCGGCGTCGAGGAGATGCGCCGCGAGGTCCGCCAGCTCATGAAATGGGGCAACGATACGATCAAGATCAATCTGTCGGGCGAAGAGCTCACCGGGATGGGCGCCGAGGAGAGCCAGTTCACCGACGAGGAGGTCATGGTCGCGGTCGGCGAGGCCAAGGGGCGGGGCCGCCGCGTCGCGGCCCACGCCCGCTCGGCGGAATCGATCCGGCGCTGCGTGACTCTGGGGATCGAGATCATCTACCACGCCTCCTATTCCGACGAGGAGACGCTGGACCTGCTGGAGGCCAACAAGGACAAGCATTTCGTGGCGCCGGGCCTCGCCTGGCTGATCAACGTCGCGCGCAACGCCGGCGAGTACGGCATCGTGCCCGGCACCCCGATGACCGATCGCTACGAGCGCGAGCTGGAGCATGCCTGCGAGACCATGCTGGCGATGCACAAGCGCGGCATCCGCGTGCTGATCGGCGGCGATTACGGCTTCGCCTGGACGCCGCACGGCACCAATGCCAAGGATTTCGAGTACTTCGTCGACATGGTCGGCTTCTCGCCGATGGAGGCGATCAAGGCCGGAACCATGTATGGCGGCCAGATCATGGGCATGGCGGACGAGCTCGGCGTCATCCGCGAAGGCTATCTCGCCGACCTCGTGCTGGTCGACGGCGATCCCCTGACCAACATCAAGGTGTTGCAGGACCAGTCCCGGCTGGTCGCCATCATGCAGGACGGCAAGTTTCACAAGGAACCCGACATGAACCGGGTCGGTGTGCGTCTCAGCGCCTGACCGGAAACGGTGCCGTTCCGGGCAGGCCATGACAGAGGCGAGAAATCCGGATCAGGATCGTCGGGCCGGCAGATGGGTCGGGGGTCACGCGGCCAAATGATCGACAGCGGATCCAGCGTCGTCCGGTTCGACAGGGTTCAGAAGAGCTATGACGGCGAGACGCTGGTCATCAAGGATCTCAACCTGGAGATCGAGGCCGGGGAGTTCCTGACCATGCTGGGGCCGTCGGGCTCTGGCAAGACGACCTGCCTGATGATGCTTGCCGGGTTCGAGCCCGCGACGCATGGCGAGATCTATCTCAACGGCAGGCCGATCAACAACGTGGCCCCGCACCGGCGCGATATCGGCATGGTGTTCCAGAACTACGCCCTGTTCCCGCACATGACGGTGGCGGAGAACCTGGCATTCCCACTGCAGGTGCGCAGGCTGTCCAGGGCGGACATCCAGGCCAGGGTCGGGCGGGCGCTCGACATGGTCCGGTTGTCGGGGTTCGGCGGCCGGCGCCCGGCGCAGCTCTCCGGCGGCCAGCAGCAGCGCGTGGCCGTGGCGCGGGCGCTGGTGTTCGAGCCGGCGCTGATCCTCATGGACGAGCCGCTCGGCGCGCTGGACAAGAACCTGCGCGAGGAAATGCAGTACGAGATCAAGCACATCCACGAGAATCTCGGCGTGACGGTGATCTACGTCACCCACGACCAGACCGAGGCGCTCACCATGTCGAGCCGGATCGCGGTCTTCAACGACGGCGTCATCCAGCAGCTGGCGGCCCCGAGCGTCCTCTACGAGGAGCCCGAGAACTGCTTCGTCGCGCAGTTCATCGGCGAGAACAACCGCCTGCAAGGCACAGTCGAATCGGTACAGGGCGAGTTCTGCCGGGTGGCGCTCGACGACGGGGAGACTGTGCGCGCGCTCAAGGTGAACGTGGACGGCGAAAGGGAGCCCACGACCCTGTCGCTCCGCCCCGAACGGATCGCCATCGACCCCAACGGGGAGGCGGCGGACAACCTCGTCAGCGGCCGCGTCGAGGAGCTGATCTATCTCGGCGACCACATCCGCGCCCGCCTCACCGTCGCCGGCAACGACGCTTTCATCGTCAAGGTGCCGAACGCCCAGGGGCACGCGTCGCTGCGCGAAGGCGCGCGGGTTCGCCTCGGCTGGTCGGCGGAAGACTGCCGGGCGCTCGATGCGCCCGGAACGGAGTCCGCGCCCGGATAGCGCGGCATTTGCGTCGGGACCGGAGGGCCCGGTCCGGCGGGACTACCAAGAGGGAGATGCCCAATGAAACACGCATTCAAACCCCTGGCGGCGGCGGCCGCCCTCGCGCTGACGGCCGGCGGCGCGCACGCGCAAAACCTGACCATCGTGTCCTGGGGCGGCGCCTATACGGCGAGCCAGCAGAACGCCTACCACGACCCCTACATGGCCGCGAACCCGGGCGTGAAGATCATCAGCGACGATTCGGCCGCCGAGGGTCTCGCCAAGCTGAGGGCCCAGGTCGAGTCCGGCAAGGTGACCTGGGATATCGTCGACATGGTGGCCGCCGATGCGATCGTCGCCTGCGACGAGGGGCTGCTCGAGCCCGTCGAGCCGGATAGCTGGCTGGCAGCCGCGCCGGACGGCACGCCGGCGTCCAAGGACTTCATCGAGGGCACGCTCACCATCGGCGGGACCAACTGCTTCATCCCGCAGATCGTCTACTCGACGACCTTCGGCTACCGCACCGACGCCTTCAAGGGCAGGCAGCCGTCGACCATCGCGGACGTGTTCGACCTCAAGACCTTCCCCGGCAAGCGGGCGCTGGAAAAGAAGCCGATCGCCAACCTGGAATGGGCGCTGATCGCCGACGGCGTTCCGGGCAAGGACGTGTACAAGGTGCTGGCCACGCCGGAGGGCGTGACGCGGGCATTCGCCAAGCTCGACACCATCAAGGACCATGTCGTCTGGTGGACCAAGGGCGCGCAGCCGCCGCAGCTCCTGGCGGACGGCGAAGTCGTCATCGCCTCGGCCTATAACGGCCGCCTGTTCTCGGCGATCGTCGAGAAGAAGCAGCCGATCGCCATGTTGTGGGACTGGCAGGCGTTCGATCTGGACGGTTGGGTGGTACCCAAGGGCGCCAAGAAGCTCCCGGCGATCAAGAAGTACCTGCACTTCGCCACCGATACGCAACGGCTGGCCGACCAGGCGAAGTTCATCTCCTACGGACCGGCGCGCAACTCCTCCATCGCGCTGGTGGGCAAGCACGCCAAGCTCGGCATCGACATGAAGCCGCACATGCCGACAAACCCCAAGAACGCGAAGACCATCCTGATCTTCGACTATGTCTGGTGGGCGGACCATCGTGCGGAGCTCGACGAGCGCTTCAACGCCTGGCTCGCCAAGTAAGGTCCTCTCGGTTGGGCGGGAGGCTTGCGAGCCCCCCGCCCGGCCATCCTCTCCTCCCGGCCCGGCAACTGGCGCGTCAGCATGTCGACGACGACGGATGAGGTGATGCGCACGGCCGACGGCCTGCCGCTGAAGCTCAGCCTTCAGAAAGCGCTGGTGCGCAGCCGGCTCCGGGCGACGTTGCTGGTCCTGCCCCTGCTGGGCTTTCTCCTGGTTGCGTTCCTGCTGCCGATCGGCGACATGCTGTTCCGCAGCGTCGACAACCGGATCGTCGAGTCGGTCCTGCCGCGCACGGCGCTCGCCATCCAGGGCTGGGACGCCGACGGAACGGAGCTGCCGGATGAGACGGTGTTCGAAGCCCTGGTTCGCGACATGCAGGCGGCCGCGAAGGAGCGGACGCTGGGCCGCGCGGCCCGCCGGCTGAACTACGAGAAGCCGGGCATGTCGAGCCTGTTCCGCAAATCGGGCAGGCGGGCGAAGCGGATAACCGGGCCGTCCTGGCGCGATTCATTGATCGGGATCGACAAGCGCTGGGCGGACATCAACGTGTGGCGCCTGATCCACCGCGAGTCGGGTGCGCTGACCGGCGCCTACTTCCTCGCCGCGGTCGATCTCAGCCTGAACGACCGCGGCGAGCTGGTCAGACAGCCGGAGCCGCGCCGCATCTACCTGACGCTGTTCTACCGGACCCTGTGGATGAGCGGGCTGATCACCGTGCTCTGCCTGCTGCTCGCCTACCCGGTCGCCTACCTCCTGGCCACGCTGCCGCTCAGGGTGAGCAACCTGCTGATGATCCTCGTCCTGTTGCCGTTCTGGACGTCGCTCCTGGTGCGGACCACCTCATGGATCGCGCTCCTGCAGACCGAGGGCGTGCTGAACGACCTGCTGGTCTTCGCCGGGGTGATCTCGGAGGACGGGCGGCTGCAGATGATCCACAACAAGTTCGGCACCTTCGTGGCGATGGTTCACATCCTGCTGCCCTTCATGATCCTGCCGCTCTACTCGGTGATGAAGACGATTCCTCCGTCCCTGATGCGCGCCGCCCGCTCGCTCGGCGCGACGCCCTTCACCGCCTTCGTCAGGGTGTACATGCCGAACACGGTCTCCGGCGTCGGCGCCGGCTGCATCATGGTGTTCATTCTCTCCATCGGCTACTACATCACGCCGGCGCTGGTCGGCGGGCGCACCGGGACGTTCATCTCCAATTTCATCGCCATCCATGTGAGCGAGACCCTGAACTGGGGTCTCGCGGCCGCGCTGGGGGTCCTTCTGCTCGGCCTGGTGCTGGCGCTCTATCTGCTCTACGACCGGATCGTGGGCATCGACAACATGAAGCTCGGCTGAGCCGATGCCTCCGCCCCCCTACGCATCCCCGGCGGAGAAGGCATGGCATTACGCCTATCGGGTCATCTGCGCCGCGATCTTCGTGTTCCTGATCGGGCCGATATTCGTGATCGTCCCGTTGAGCTTCAACGAGCTGCCGTATTTCACCTTCACCCCGGAGATGCTGTCCCTCGACCCGGCCGGTTACAGCACCAAGTGGTATCGTGAGTTCTTCGCCGAGGATTCATGGCAGCAAGCGGTCCAGAACAGCCTTGTCATCGCGGTCTTCGCGACGCTGATCTCGACCTTTCTGGGCACGCTCGCCGCGCTCGGGCTGAGCCGCTCCGAGATGCCCTTCAAGACCGGCATCATGGCGGTGCTGATTTCGCCGATGATCGTGCCGCTGATCATCTCGGCGACGGGCATGTACTTCTTCTACACCCGCATCGGGATCTCCTCGACGCATCTGGGCGTGATCGTCGCGCACGCCGCGCTCGGCACCCCGTTCGTGCTGATCACCGTCACGGCGACGCTGGTCGGGTTCGATCATTCCCTGACCCGGGCCGCGGCCAGCCTCGGCGCCAGCCCGGTGCAGACCTTTTTCAGGGTGACGATGCCGCTGATCCTGCCTGGCGTCGTATCCGGGGCGCTGTTCGCCTTCATCACCTCCTTCGACGAGGTGGTGGTGGTGCTGTTCGTCGGTTCGGTGGAACAGCGCACCATCCCGTGGAAGATGTTCTCCGGCATCCGGGAAGAGATCCGCCCCACCATTCTCGCCGTGGCAACGCTGCTCGTCGGGGTCTCGATCCTGCTGCTCACGACGCTGGAGCTGCTGCGCCGGCGCGGCGAGCGGCTGCGCGGCATCGCGCCACGCTGAGCGGCCCCGCGAAGGAGCGACGGCAATGGAGCAACTCAAGAGGATCCGGAACGGCGCGAAGGTCGCGCCCACCTTCTCCGACGCAGAGATGAACCGCCGCCTGGAGGCGCTGCGCGCACACATGGCGGAGAGACAGGTCGATGTCTGCCTGTTCACCTCGCATCACAACATCGCCTATTTCAGCGATTTCCTCTACTGCGCCTTCGGGCGCAATTACGGGCTGGTGGTCGGCCAGGAGGGACAGACCACGATCTCGGCCAATATCGACGGCGGCCAGCCCTGGCGGCGCACGTTCGGGGACAACGTCGCCTACACCGACTGGCACCGGGACAACTTCTTCGCCGCCGTGAAAAGCCTGATCCCGGACGGATCGCGGGTCGGGATCGAGTTCGACCACGTCACCGTCGAGAACCTGCGCAAGCTGCAGGGCGCGCTGCCGAGCGCGGAGCTGGTCGATGTGGGCAAGGCGGCCATGCGCATGCGCATGGTCAAGTCCGCGGAGGAGATCGCCTGGATCCGCGAGAGCGCGCGCATTGCCGACATCGGCGGCGCGGCCTGCGTGGAAGCGATCGCCGTCGGCGTGCCCGAATACGAGGTGGCCCTGCATGCCACAGGGGCGATGGTGCGCGAGATCGGCAACAGCCAGCCGCATGTCGAGCTGATGGACACATGGACCTGGTTCCAGTCCGGCATCAACACCGACGGAGCCCACAACCCGGTCACCTCGCGCAGGATCGAGCGCGGCGACATCCTGAGCCTCAACTGCTTTCCGATGCCGGCGGGCTACTACACGGCGCTCGAGCGGACCCTGTTCGCGGAAGAGTGCTCGGACGAGCACCTTCGCCTCTGGAAGATCAACGTCGAGGTGCACGAGGCGGGGATCGGCCTGATCCGGCCGGGGGCGCGCTGCTGCGACATCGCGGCGGAGCTCAACCGGATCTATGCGCGTCACGGCCTGCTGGAGAACCGGACCTTCGGATACGGCCACAGCTTCGGCGTGCTCTGCCACTACTACGGCCGCGAGGCGGGGCTCGAGCTGCGCGAGGACGTGACGACTGTGCTCCAGCCCGACATGGTGGTGTCGATGGAGCCGATGATCATGATCCCCGAGGGCCGCCCCGGCGCCGGCGGCTATCGCGAGCACGACATTCTGGTGGTGACCGAGGACGGGGCCGAGGACATCACCCGGTTTCCCTACGGGCCGGAGCACAACATCGTGCGCAAGTGACGGGGCCGCGAGGGCCGGCAAGACCCACGTCTACTTGAGGCGCTCCACCACGAGCTCCTGGAAGCTGCGCACCGAGTCTTCCCACACCGGGGAGAGCACCCCGCCCCCCGCGGCATCCGACGCGCGTCCGGTCTGGAGCCGTTCGCAGATGTCCCGGTCCTCGCGATGCACGTCGCGCCACAGCCGGACCAGGCGCTCGGTGTCCTCGGCGGAGACCGGGCCCGGCCCGAGGCGGTAGATAGCGCGGCGCTGGCGGGTGCGGCCCGGCGCCATCGGGATGTTCAGGTGCACGCCAACCTGGTCGGGGAGGTAGAGCCCGAGCACGAAGTTGGGAAACAGAGTCAGGTAGCGGGAATCCGCCGACAGCGTGTCTTCCCGTTTCGCGTCGCGGGACACGTCCACCGCGCACCCCAGACAGCCGGGATCGACGATCGTGTAATGGTCGGCGAGCGGTTGCTCGGTGGTCGTCGGGTGCACGAACTGGACGTGGTAGGGCTCGATGAAGTTCTCGATCAGCAGCTTCCAGTTCGCCGCCACCTCGCCCAGGTCGATGGTGACCAGATGGCGGAGCTCCACGAGGTCGAACCCGTCGAGCCGCTTGACCAGCGGGGCGACGAAGTCCTCCAGCGGCGGCGCGGTCCCGCTGAGGTTGACGAAGATCCAGTCATGCCATGTCGCCGACCTCACGGGGACCAGCCCGTATCGCTCGCGGTCGAAACCGGCCGGCGCGGCGCGCAGCTCGCGCCCCCCGAAATAGGGCGCGAGCAGCAGCGCGCCGTCGAGGCCGTAGGTCCACGAGTGGTAGGGGCAGCGGATCTTCGATCCCAGATTGCCCGGCTCGTCGACCAGCCTGAGGCAGCGGTGGCGGCACACGTTGTGAAAGGCGCGAACCCGACCCTCGGCATCGCGGACCAGGAGCACCGGCCTGCCGGCTACGGTGACCGGCACGGCATCGCCGGTCCGGGCGAGCTCGTGAGCCAGGCCCGCGAACACCCACGAGTCCGGGAACAGCCGCTCGTTCTCCAGCGCGAAGAAGGCCTCGCTCGTGTAGGCCGCCGCCGGCAGCCCCTGCGCCACCGGTCCCGTGGCCTCGAAAGCGGCCAGCGCTTCGGTTCCCAGGATCGATCGCAGCGACAGGCTCATCGCGGTCTCCCGGAATCGCAGGCCCGGCTAGGGCGTATCCGTTCCAGATGGAACCGTGCGGCGTGGCGTCCCTCGATACGCCGCTTCGCGGCCACGAGGGATGAGGGGAATTTTTCGACGCCTATCGACCTCTCCTCAACCTGAGCAGCCCCGAATGGTGCGCATTTGAGGACGGCTCGGGCCGCGTCGGCGGTTCCACCCAAAACGGACACTAGCCAGCCATTTCCTTCAGGGCGAGCTTGTCGATCTTTCCCGGCCCCTTCTTGGGCAGCGCATCGAGGATGTGGATGGCCTTGGGCTGCTTGTACTTGGCCAGGTTCTCCTCGGCATGGCGCAGCAGGGCGTCGACGCTCGCCGACGCGCCCGGTTGCAGGGCGACGAACACGCAGACCGCCTCGCCGAGAAAGTCGTCGGGCACGCCGACCGCGGCGGCCTCGGCGACCGCCGGGTGGTCGGTCATCGTTTCGTCGACCTCGCGCGGGTAGACGTTGAAGCCGCCGACCAGGATCAGCTCCTTCTTGCGGTCGACGAGGAACAGATACCCCTCCTCGTCGAGATAGCCAATGTCGCCGGTATGGAGCCAGCCGTCGCGGATCGCCTCGGCGGTCTCCTCCGGCCGGCCGCGATAGCCGATGGTGAACTGGGGGCCGCGCACCCGGATTTCGCCGCGCTCGCCCGCCGGCAGGACGCGCGTCCCGCTCTCCAGGTCGACGATCTCGATGACGGTATCCGGCGGGCGGAGTCCCACGGACAGGCGCTTCTTCGCCCCGTGGGTCGGGTTGAGACAGACCGGCGCGCCCTCCGACATGCCGAGGCCTTCGAGTATCTCGTTGCCGGTGCGCGCCTTCCAGCGCTCCAAGAGATCCGCCGGGCAGGGCGAGCCCCCGGCGAGGCTGTACCGCAGCGCGCCGAGATCGGCGTCCGCCATCGCCTCCGAGCCGAGCAGGCCGAGGAAGATCGCCGCCGGCCCCCCGGCGAACACGCTGACCCGGTGACGCACCAGGTCGGCGATGACGAGATCGGGCCGGTAGCGCGGCACGATGACCATCGTCGCCCGGATGAAGAGCGGGAAGACGACGCTGAAATGGTGCCCCCAGATGTGGAACATCGGGGCGACGTTCAGGATGGTGTCCCGGTCGAAATCGAAGCGCCACAGCGCGTGGGTCTGCCGGCAGAACGCGTCATAGGAGCCGTGCACGTGTTCCGCGCCCTTGGGCAGGCCGGTGGTGCCGCCGGTGAAGAACATCACGCAGCGGTCTTCGGGAAGCGGCCGGTCGGCGGGCAGCGACTGGGTGTCGTCCGCCGCCCAGCGCCAGACGTCGAGCTCCGCCGCGCCGACGCGTAGGATATCCGGCCCCGTTCCGCCGTCATCCAGCGCGGCCACCCGTTCGGCGAGCTCCGGGGAACAGGCGATCGCCGCCGGCGCCACATCGGCGATCAGCCGGGCGAGCTCGGGATCGGTGTAGCCCGGGTTGAGCGGCGCGATCTGCAGGCGCGCGGCGTAGGCGCCCATCATCGCGACGGCGGTTTCGATGCCGTTGCCCATGACCAGCGCGACTCGGGCGCCCGGCGGGTAGCGCCCGGAGAAATGCCGTGCCATGCCGGCGGCGGCGCGGCGGTACTCGGCGAAGGTGAGCTGCCGGTCCTCGCAGATCAGCGCGACGCGGTCCGGCCGCAGCTCCGCCGCGGCGTCAAGCGCATCCACGATGGTCGGGTAGCGCGGATCGCCGTCGACATAATCGAAAGGCGGGCTGTCGGAGTTCATCGCGGCGATCCTCCCGTTGCTTGCCTGTCGAACGCAACGCCGCCGATTGCGCAGCGCCGCCCGGCATCCGTCAAGCGGGCAAACGCGTCACAGGCCGAGATAGGCCTCGCGGACGCGGTCGTCCCGCAGCAGCTCCTCGCCCCGTCCGCTCAGCACGATGCGGCCGTTCTCCAGCACATAGGCGCGCGACGCCATTTTGAGCGACACGGCGACATTCTGTTCGACCAGGATGATCGGCGTGCCCTCGGCATTGAGCCGTTCGACGATGCGAAACACCTCCTGGACGATCGCCGGCGCGAGACCGAGCGACGGTTCGTCGAACATGATTAGCTCCGGCCGTCCGAGCAGGCAGCGGCCGATCGCCAGCATCTGCTGCTCGCCGCCGGACAGCGTCCCCGCCGCCTGTTCGGCGCGTTCGCGGAGGATCGGAAACATGGCGAAGACCCGCTCCATGGTCTCCGCGCTGTCCCGCCTGCCGCGTTCGAGATAGGCTCCGACCTCGAGATTCTCGCGCACCGTCAGCCCGGCGAAGATCTGACGTCCCTCGGCGACCTGGCCGATACCGAGATTGCAGACCCGGTGGCTCGGCCAGCCGGCGATGTCGACGCCCTTGTAGACGATCCTGCCCGAGCGCGGTTTCTGTATGCCGGCGATCGTCCGGATCAGTGAGCTCTTGCCGGCGCCGTTCGATCCCACCACCGCGACGATATCGCCGGCCTCGACCTCGAGCGATACGTCGTCGAGCGCCTGGGCGTCGCCGTAGAACAGGTTCAGTGCGCTGACGCTCAGGATCACAGCTCCTGATCCCCGAGATAGCATTCCAGCACCGCCGGATCGCGGACGATCCGCTCGGGCGCGCCTTCGCTGATCTTCTCGCCGTGATGCAGGACGGTGATGCGCTCCGAAAGCGCCATGACGGCCCGCATGACGTGCTCGATCAGCAGGATCGTGAGCCCCGTCTCGTCGCGCAGCCGGCGCAGGGTGGCGACCATCCGGTCGGTCTCCGACGGCCGCAGCCCGGCCATCACCTCGTCGAGCAGCAACAGGCGCGGCCCGGTCGCGAGCGCCCGGGCGACTTCCAGGCGCTTGCGATCGGGCAGGGTGAGGTTGGCGGCGTGCTGGCCGGCTCGGGTGTCGAGCTCGAGCAGCTCGAGAAACCCCCGCGCCGCGGCCTTCGCCTCCGTTACGCCGCGGACGCCGTGCAGCGCCGCCACGGTCACGTTCTCCAGCACCGTCATCTGGGCGAACGGCTTGACGAGCTGGAAGGTGCGGCCGATCCCGGCGTGGCAGATCCGGTCGGGACGCCGGCCGGTGATATCGGCGTCGCCAAGGCAAACGGTACCGCGGTCCGGCCGGAACACGCCCGCGATCACGTTGAACAGGGTCGTCTTGCCGGCGCCGTTGGGGCCGATCAGCGCCGCAATCCCGCGCTCGGCCACGTCGAACGACACGTCGTTCAGCGCCAGCAGCCCGCGAAAGCTCTTGCTGACGCCGTCTACGCGGAGCAGCGCGGCCATCTCCGTCAGCCCTCCGCCCCGGGGCGGGTGAGGCGCAGCCGGTCGCACACCCAGGGCCACAGCCCGGTCGGCTTGAACAGCACGATCAGCACCACGATGAAGCTCCAGACCAGCAATTTCAGCCCGTCGAGCTTGGTCTCCGGATCGATCACCCGCCAGTGCTTCAACAGGTCGATCCCCTCGGTGACGAGCTCGCCCAGCGGCGTCAGGATGAAGGTGCCGAAGATCGGGCCGAACAGGGTGCCGACGCCGCCGACGATGGAACCGAGCGTGACCTCGATCGAGCGCTCGATGTTGAAGACGATCTCCGGGAACAGGCTGTTCTGGTAGAAGGCGTAGAAGACGCCGGCGACGCCCGCCATCCCGGACGAGATCGCCACGGCGTACATCTTGTAGCGCAGCAGGTTGACGCCGAGCGCTTCGGCGGCCTCCGGATCGTCGCGGATCGCCTGCCAGTAGTAGCCGAGCCGGCTGCGCAACAGATAGCGGCACAGCACCAGGGCGCCGAGCGCGAGCGCCATGATCAGGTAATAGTACATCTCCGGCGCGCCCCGCAGGTTCGCCAGGTCGATGCCGTACCGGTCCGCCGCCGAAACCTTGAGGAAGAAGCCCTCGGTGGCCCCGAGCCACGGCACGTGATCGACCACGATGCGCACGAATTCGGCGAACGCGATGGTGAGCAGGGCGAAGTAGACGCCCCCGATGGCGAAGCGGAAGCCGAGATATCCAATCAGCAATCCGATCAGCACCGAGAGAGCCACGGCCGGAACGACGCCGATCGCCGGCGGCAGCCCGATCGCGGAGAACAGATAGGCCGAGCTATAGGCGCCGACGCCGACGAACAGGGCGTGGCCGATGGAGAGGAGCCCGGCGAAGCCGAGCATCAGGTTCCAGGACTGCCCGACGAGCGCCAGGTAGAAGACCGTCGTGGCGACGGTCATGACGTAGGAGCTTCCCCAATAGGGCAGCAGCAGCATCGCGACCAGAAACACCGCGCCCAGCCAGCGGCCGGAAGCGGATAGCGGGCTCAGGAAGAGGTCGATCGACTTCATCGAACCGCCTTGCCCAGCAGGCCTTGCGGCCTGAGCAGCAGGACCAGGATCAGCAGGGCGAAGCTGAAGGCGCTCTTCATCGAAGGCTGGAACAGCACCGCCGCCAGCGCCTCGGAGACGCCGATCAGGATGCCGCCGACCAAGGCGCCGAACAGGCTGCCCAGCCCGCCGACGATGACGATGACGAAGGCGAGCAGGGTGTAGCCCGGCGCCAGATAGGGATGCACCTCGAAGAGCAGCAGGATGATCGCGCCGGCCGCGCCGAGGCAGGCCGCGCCGATGCCGAAGGTGAGCGCGTAGAGCCGGCCGACGTTGAGGCCGACGACCTGCGCTCCGATGCGGTTGTCGGCGCAGGCGCGGATCGCCTTGCCGGTCGCCGTGTACTTGAAGAAGGCGAGCAGCAGGGCGGCGACGACGATCGCCGCGACCGCCGCGAACATCTTCGGATAGTCGACGATCAGCTCGGCGAACGCAAAGGAGTCCCATGCGTAACCGACCTGCACGCCCTGGGCGTCCGGCCCGAAGACCAGCAGCAGCGCGCTGACGATCATGATGGCAATCGCCGCCAGCAGCAGGAACTGCATGTGCTCCGGCAGATGGGACACCCGGCTGACCACGATCAGCTGCAGCACGTAGCCGAAGCCGAACATCAACGCCGCCGCCAGCGGAACCGACAGCAGCGGGTCGAGCCCCAGCCAGCGGAACATCAGCAGCGCGAAGAACATGCCCACGACCATGATCTCGCCATGGGCGAAGTTGACGATGCGGATGACGCCGAAAATGACCGAGAGGCCGAGGGCGCTCAGCCCGTACACCAGCCCGATCAACAGACCGCTGACCACGGCATTGGCCAATGTCCAGGGATCCAAGCCTGACTCCCCCGTCAGGGCTGGGCGGCGGGCGGGTCGGCGCCGCGCGCCCGGCGGCGCCGACGGTGGCGGGCTAGCGTTCGCGCCAGGGCCGCATCGGCCAGATCGGCTCGGCAACCGCCGCGAATTTGGGCAGAACCACCAGCTGCTTGCCGTCGCGGTTCTGCACCGCGCCGCACGGCACGTAGGGCACCTGGCCCTTCTCGTTGAACCGGATGCCCTTGCCGATGGTCGTGTTGTTGGTGATGTTCGTCGTCCGCAGCGCCGCCTGCAGGTCGGTGTTCTTGGTCGATCCGGCGCGCTTGAAGGCGTCGGCGACGATCAGCACCGCATCGAAGGTATAGCCCTGGTTCGCCGTTATGCTGCGGTCGGGAAATTTCTTCCGGTAGGCGTCGCGCATCTTGCGCGCCATCTCCTTCTTGTAGTCGACCCACGGCACCAGGCTGATGACGTCGTCGCCGTACTTCCCGGTCGCCTGAAGATAGGGGTCCTCGTACCAGCCGGGACCGGTCGACAGGATGCCCATCAGCTCGACGCGCTGGCGCACCAACTCCTTGGTGATGGCGATGGCGTCGTTGAGCCGGCTGACTGCCCAGAGCGCCTCCGGCTTGGCGGCCTTGACCTTGCGCACCTCGGCGGAGAAATCGCGCCCGTAGGGATCGTAGGGGATCTTCTCGACGATCTTGTAGGGCATCTTGAACTTGGGCGCGAGCGCCATCAGCGCACCGGACAGGCTGGTGCCGAAGGTGTCGTTGACGTGCAGCAAGGCCACGCTCTTGGGCGTCGCGCCGCTCTCGGCGAACAGCGTCTTCTGGTTCTTGAACGCATCGCCCACGATCATCGGCCCGGTCGGGAAGTTGCGGAATACCCACTTGTAGCCGAGCTCGGTCAGCTTGGTGACGGCCGCGATGTTGACCACGAGGGGAATGTTCTTCTGCTCGCAGACCTGCGCCGCGGCCATGGTCTGACCCGAATCGAAGGCGCCGACAATGATGTGCGCGCCGGCGTCGATCAGCTTCTCGGCCTGCGCGCGGGCGACATCGACCTTGGTTTCGGTATCGCCCAGTATGTACTCCATCTCCGGGTAGCCCATCGCGCCGAGCACTTCCGGGGCGACGTCCGCGCCGCGCTGGCAGTCGATGCCGACCTGCGCCTGCGGACCCGACCGGGGGAGAAGGATGCCCACCTTGATCTTGCTCGCCGCCAGGCCGTGGCGCAGCGGGACGGCGGCTGCCACCGCGCTCGCGCCCACCCCGGCCAGCAACGTGCGGCGGTTCACCGCCGATGTCTTACGGGAAGTCATGGTTTCCTCGCTTGTCTGCGGCCATGTTCACGAAATCGAGTGTATCGGCTCCCTTGAGAGGGGTCCACAGAATGCCCCGGCCGGCGATCAGAGCGTCGAGGCGGAGCCGAGCACCGCGGTCACCTGGCTCGACAGCAGCCCGCCATTGCCGTTGCAGAGCGCGATCTCCGCTCCCTCGACCTGTCGGTCGCCGGCCAAGCCCCGCAGCTGCTCGACGGCTTCGACGAGGAGGAACATGCCGTACATGCCGGGATGGACGCAGCTCAGCCCGCCGCCGTTGGTGTTGACCGGCAAGGCGCCGCCCGGCGCGATCCGTCCGCCTTCCACGAAGACGCCGCCTTCGCCCTTGGCGCAGAACCCGAGATCCTCGAGGAACAGAATCGTGTTGATGGTGAAGGCGTCGTAGAGCTCGACCACGTCGACATCGGCGATGCCGATGCCCGCCATCGCGAGCGCGCGAGGCGCCGACCGGGCCGCCGCGGTCAGCGTAAGGTCGGGCATGCAGGCGATCTGGCTGTGGGTGGTCGAGGCTCCGATGCCGAGGAGATGAGCAGGGGGAAGCGGGGAGTCCGCCGCGCGGTCCGCCTTGACCATGACGATGGCCGCGCCGGCATCGGTGACCAGGCAGCAATCGCGCACGGTGAACGGATCGACCACCATGCGCGAGCCCAGCACGTCGTCGACGGTCAGCGGATCGCGCATGAAGGCGGCCGGGTTCAGCGCCGCCCATCCCCGCGCGGCCACCGCCACCTCGGCGAGCTGTTCGCGGGTCGTGCCGAATTCGTACATGTGGCGCGAGGCGGCGAGCGCATAGGCGGCGATCGGCTGGCGCGGCTTGTAGACCGTCTCGTAGGGCACCGGGCCGGGCCCCCTGCCGCCGCGCCCGGCGCTTCGGGCGTTGCTGCCATAGGCGATCAGCGCGACCTCGCAGAGCCCCGCGTCCAGGGCGAGCGCCGCCGATTGGAGGAAGTTGACGTAGGACGAGCCGCCGATATTGGTGCCGTCGATCACCGTCGGGTCGAGCCCGAGATATTCCGCCATCGTCAGCCCGATCAGCGAGTCGGCGAAGTCGGCGCCGAACACCCCGTCGACGCGCTCCTTGGCGATCCCGGCGTCGGCAAGCGCGTGGTGGACGGCCTCGGCCATGATCTCCATTCGGGAGCGGCCCGGCAGCTCGCCGAACTCGGTGAGCCCGATGCCGACGATCGCCGCCGCGCCCCGGAGGCCGCCGCTCATCGGTCGCCTCCGCTCGCAGGGGCCGCCGCGGGGCGGAACAGGACCACCCGGTTGCCCTCGATCTCGCCTACGAAGGCGGTCACCGCGTCGCCGATCCGGACCGCCCCCGGCTCGATGTCGACCACCCTGGTCATCATCCGTGGACCCTCCGCGAGATCGACCAGCGCGATGTTGTAGTCCTCGCCATGCCCGGGCCGGACACGCACGACGGAGGTCGCGTGGACGGTCCCTTCTCCCGAGGCCCGGACGCTGTCCAGCTCCGCCGAGCCGCATTCCGGGCAGAGCGCGCGCGGGTAGTGGATGTGGGCGCCGCAGCTTCCGCAGCACTGGATCCTGAACTCGCCTTCCGCCATCCCGGCCTCGAATACCGCATCGGGCCCCGGCCCCTGGAACCGTGTGTCCGCCATCCGGTCCGCCCCTTTTCTCCGTGCCTGAAGGCGGGGTTTTTCGACCGCGAACGAGCCCGCGTCAACGCCGCCGCGCCAGGTCCTTGCCTGTCGAGCCCGCCGGCGGCGGCATAAAATCGGGCCGCCAGTGCTTCCGACGTCCCGCCGCGATCCGGCTGGCGAGGCCCCGATAGACTCTTATCGAAAGGCGAAGACATGCCGCCCATCCCCGAACTCCGCCACTTCTGCGACATCGCCGCCGAACTCGGGCCGATCCGCGAGATGGGGGACGGGCGTGCCGGACGCCGGCGGATCATTCCGATCATCGGCGGGCGGGTCACCGGGCCGGAGATATCGGGCCGCATCCTCAATCTCGGGGCGGACTGGCAGACGATCTTCGCCGACGGGACCGCCGAGCTCGACACCCGCTATGCCATGGAGACCGACGACGGGGCCCTGATCGAGGTGGTGAATTACGGATTCCGGCATGGACCCGCCGAAATCATCGACCGGCTCGCCGCCGGCGAGGATGTCCCGCCCGAGAGCTACTACATGCGCACCCAGGCCCGGCTGGAGACCGGCGACTCCAGATACGAGTGGGTCAACCGGATGCTGTTCGTGGGCGCGGGAGCGCGGCAGAAGTCCTCCGTCCGGGTTTCGCTCTTCGCCATCGAATGACCGGCGGGGACGATCCGTTTCCGGATCACCGCATCAGCCCGGGGAGGAACAGGGAAATCTCCGGGAAGGCGACGAGCAGGGCGACGACGACGACCTCGCAGGCGAGGAACCAGGCGACGCCGCGGAATATGGTGCCGAGCGGGACCTCGTCGCCGACCACGCTCTTGACGATATAAACGTTGAACCCGACCGGCGGGGTCATCAGCCCGATCTCCAGATACTTGATGACCAGCACGCCGAGCCAGACGAGGTCGAGGTTGAGCGCCTCGAACATCGGCAGCAGCAGCGGCAGGGTCAGCAGCATCAGCCCGAGCGGCTCGAGGAACATGCCGAGGACGACGTAGATCAGCGAGGTCGCCAGCACCAGCAGCAGCGGATCGAGCGCCCAGTCGCCGATCATCTCGCCGATGAAGAACGGAACGCCGCTGAGCGCGAGGAAGCGGGTGAGCAGCACCGCGCCGATGGCGATGAAGAAGATCTTCGCCGTGCCGAGCAGCGCCTCCATGACGCTGGTCCTGAACAGCTCCCGGGTCATGCGGCCCTGGGCGGTGGCGATGACGAAGGACAGGAACGCGCCGAACGCGCCCGCCTCGGTCGGCGTCACCAGCCCGGTATAGATTCCGCCGACGATTCCCAGGATCAGCACCAGGATCGGCCACACATCGCCGAGCGCGGCGATCTTGCGGCCGAGCGGAATCTTCTCGCGGACCGGCGGCGCGAGACGGGGGTTGAGAGCGCAGCGCGTGACGATCATCGCGGCGTAAACCACGGCGGTCAGGATCCCGGGCAGCACGCCCGCGATCAGGAGCTGCGCGATCGAGGTCTCGGCAAAGATGCCGTAGAGCACCATCAGGATCGAGGGCGGGATCAGCGAGCCCAACGTACCCGCCGCGACCACCACCCCGGTCGAGAGCCCCCTGTCGTAGCCGTGGCCGATCATCTCCGGGATGGTGATGCGGCCCATCGCCGCCGCGGTTGCGAGGCTCGAGCCCGAGGCTGCCGAGAACCCGGCGCAGGCGAAGTTGCTGGCGACCGCCAGCCCGCCCGGCAGATTGCCGAGCCAGAGCCGCGCGGCGTTGAACAGCGACGCCGAGATCCCCGAGTGATGCGCCACCGCGCCCATCAGCAGGAACATCGGGATCGCCGAGATCGACCAGTTGGCGGCGAACTCGAACGGTGTGTTCTTGATCACGCCGGCGGCCACGCCCGGGCCGCGGATCAGGACGATGCCGACGATCGACACCCCGCCCAGCGCGACGCCGATCGGCACCCGGATCGCAATCAGCGCCAGCACCGCGCCGATTCCGGCGAACCCGATTTCGAGATGGGTCACGTCAGCCGCTCCGGCTCAATACCCGTTGCCGGCGCGGACCTCGAGCCGGGCCGAGCCGGGCTCGCCGGAACCGCGGCCGAAGTGGCGGACCAGCGCCAGCGCGACATAGAGCGCCATGGCGGCGAGGCCCACAGTCAGGAACCAGCGGCTCGGCCAGACCGCCACCAGGTCGACCGAGGTCTCCCACGCCTCGCCCTCGCGGGTGCGGCGCAGCGCCTCGACGCCGGTGAACCAGACGAAGAACAGGAGATAGGCGAGCGTCACCAGCCCGGCGCAGCCGACCAGCGCGGCGCGCGGCCGGCCGCCGATCCGCGCGGTGAACAGCTCGACGATCAGGTGGCCGTCCGCGAAGGTCACATAGGCGAGGGGCAGGAACACCACCGCCACCATGTAGTAGGCGGCGACGATCTCCGTGGTGCCGTCGATCGGGTCGTTGAACAGGTACTTGGTTGCGACGTCGGCGACGATGTGCAGCATCATCAGCACCAGCGCGACGCCGCCCGCGATGGCGAGACCCTCGCCCAGCCGCCTGACGGGCCGCTCGGGTTTGAACGTCGCCATGCCGCCCTCCCTCGTTGCGGGCCCGTCAAACTGTCGGCAATCGGGGCGTGGGGTCAAGCTTGGGCCTGGACGGCGCGGGATTCGGACTTGGACGCCCGGCGGCCCGGCCGATAGAATCGGACGCGAACGCCCGGATACCGGGAGAACGGGAACAGACAGGGGGACAAGAGATGTTCAGACGGCTGAGTCTCGCGGCGCCGGTCGCCGTCGCACTGGCCTTCGCGGGGCAGCCCGCCTCGGCGGCCGAATACGTGTACGGTTCGTGGAACAGCCCGAAAAACGTGGTGCTGACCGAGGGCGTCGCGCCATACCTCGAGGCGGTGACCAAGGAGACCGGCGGCTCGCTGAAATGGAAGCTTCTGGCGGGCGCGCAGCTGTTCGGCGGCCGCGCGACGCTTGCCGGCATCCGCGACCGCATCGCCGATGCGGGCGGTCCGGTGATCCCGGCGTTCACCCGCAAGGAGCTGCGCGCCGCGAACGTGGTCTACGACCTGATCAACGCGTCGGTCTCGCCGGTCGTCATGGCCGGTGCCGTGGCGGAGACCTACCACCTCGACTGCCCCGACTGTAAGGGCGATTTCTCCAGGAACAACGCGCTGTTTCTCGCCAACTACGCATCGACGCGGTTCAACCTCCTGTGCCGCGCGCCGATCGCCAAGGCATCCGACATGAAAGGAAGACGCGTGCGCGTGGTCGGCGCGCTCGGCCGCTTCCTCAAGTCGCTCGGCGCCGTCCCGGTCGGTGGAAGCCCGGCCAAGGCGGTGCAGGCGATCCAGCGCGGCAATCTGGACTGCATCGCCGGGCCGATCAGCTGGCTGCAGTCTTTCGGGCTGTGGGATCTCACCAAGCACGTGCTCGACGCCGAGCTCGCGATCCAGCCGACCCCGTCGGGCATGGTGGTCAACCGGGATGCCTGGAAGGCGCTGTCGAAGTCCGAGAGGGCGGCGATGATCAAGCACGCGCCCAGCCTGATCGCCAACATCACGATTCGGGGCTACATGGCCGAAGACGTGGAGGTCCGCGCGGAGGCCAAGAAACGGGGTGTCACCATCACTCCCGAGGACGGCTCGATGGGCCCCGCCTTCGAGGCCTACAAAAAGAACGAGCTCAAGGTCGTTCCCGAGCTTGCGAAGAAGGACGGGGTGGAGTCGGCGGACGCGATCGTGAAGGCGCATCTCGCCAACGTCGCCAAGTGGGAGAAGATCCACGAGAAGATCGGCGACGACCCAGACAAGTTCGCGCAGGCGCTGTGGGACGAGGTGTTCAGCAAGCTCGATCCCGACAAGATCTAGTGTGGCCCCGGGCACGGCGGACCCCAAGGCTGTCACTCCGGAACAGGTTCGGAGTGACAGCAGGGTGAATGACAGGGACGGGCGTCGCCGGATCCGCCGGCGAGCGGTCACGCAAGGACGCGCTCGCGCCTGGGGTCGTAGAACGCGGTGAGCGAGGCCCGCGCGGGCCAGGTCTTGCCGGCGATCTCGATCTCGTAGCGTCCCGCCTCGATCCATTCCCGCGTGACGCCCGCGTCGCGCCGCACATAGCCCATGCCGATCGCGGCGCCCACGGTGTGGCCGAACATGCCGGAGGTGAGGTAGCCCACGATCTCGCCGTCGCGGCGGATGGGTTCGTAGTGGTAGAGCAGCGGCTCGGGATCCTCCAGGGCGAATTGGACCAGGCGCTTGGTCACGCCCTCCTCCCTCTGACGCAGCACGGCGTCGCGCCCGATGAACCCGGCGTTCTTGCCGAGCGCCACGGCGAAGCCGAGGCCGGCCTCCTGCGGGGTGTCCTCGTCGGAGATGTCGTGCCCCCAGTGCCGGTAGCCCTTCTCCATCCTGAGCGAGTTCACCGCGTGGAAACCGACCGGCCGCAATCCGAAATCCCCGCCATGCGCCATGAGCTCGTCATAGACGCCGGCGGCGAACTCCGTCGGCACGTAAAGCTCCCAGCCGAGCTCGCCGACATAGGTGATGCGGGTCGCGCGCGCCGTGGTGTAGCCGATGTCGATCTCGCGCGACGAGGCGAAGGGAAAGGCATTGTTCCCGAGATCCGCGCCGGTCACCCGAGACAGCAGGTCCCGCGCCCTCGGCCCCATGACACTCAGCACGGCGTAGGCCGAGGTCACGTCGGTCACCGTCGCCCGCGAGCCCTTCGGGACGTGGCGCCTGAGCCAGTCGGCGTCCCGAACCTGGCTCTCCACCCCGGTGACGACGAGGAAGCGGTCTTCGGCAAGCCGTGTCACGGTGACGTCGGCCTCGATGCCGCCGCGGTCGTTGAGCCACTGCGTGTAGACCACGCGGCCGGGCGGAACCGCGATGTCGTTGGCGCAGACGACGTTGAGCAGCGCCTCCGCATCGGCGCCGGACACCAGGAACTTGCCGAAGCTGCTCTGATCGATCAGCCCGACCCGTTCGCGGACCGTCCGGTGCTCCTCGGCCGAATACTCGAACCAGTTCTGCCGCCCCCATGAATACTCGTAGCGCGGCTCGACCCCGTCGGGCGCGTACCAGTTGGGGCGTTCCCACCCCGCCGCCTCGCCGAAGCAGGCGCGGCGCGCGGCGAGCCGGTCGTGCAGCGGCGACCTGCGGATCCCGCGCCCGGTCACGAATTGCCGGAACGGCCAGTGCATGTCGTAGAGCAGGCCGAGCCCTTCGGCGACGCGTTCCCTGAGATAGCGCGGGTTGCCCTGGAAGGGCTGCATGCGCCGCACGTCCACCTCCCACAGATCCATGCCAGGGTGGCCGTTGACGATCCATTCGGCCAGCATCCTGCCCGCGCCGCCCGACGAGCCGATGCCGACCGAGTTGAACCCGCAGGCGACGAAGAAATTGCGTAGCTCTGGCGCCTCGCCGAGCAGATAGCGGTCGTCCGGCGTGAAGCTCTCCGGCCCGCAGAAGAAGGTCCGAACGCCGGTCTCGGCGAGGATCGGGATGCGGTGCAGCGCGCTCTCCAGAATCGGCTCGAAGTGGTCCCAGTCGTCCGGCAGCTGGCCGTACTCGAAATCCTCCGGGATGCCGTCCATGCCCCACGGCTTGGCCTCCTTCTCGAAGGCACCCACCAGGAGCCTCCCCGCATCCTCCTTGACGTAGACCCCCGCGTCCTGCTCGCGCAACGACGGGGTGTCAGGGCTCAGCCCGTCGATCGCTTCGGTCACGATGTAGAAATGCTCCGCCGCGTGCAGCGGTACGTTGACGCCCGCCATGCGGCCGATCTCGCGGCCCCACATGCCGCCGCAGTTGACGACGAACTCCGCGCGGATGTCGCCGTCCTCGGTCGCTACCCCGGTCACGCGACCGCCGCTCTGGAGAACGGCCGTGACCCTGGTGTTCTCGAAGATCCGCGCGCCTCGCATGCGGGCGCCCTTGGCATAGGCGAGCGTGGTGTCGACCGGACTGGTCTGCCCCTCGTCCGGGATGTAGACCGCGCCAACCAGGTCGTCCGCGTTCAAGAGCGGCCACAGATCGAGGGCTTCCCGCGGCGACAGGACCCGCACCTCGAGGCCGAAGCACCCGCCCATGGAGGCATTGCGCCTGAGCTCGGTGAAACGCTCTTCGTTGGCCGCGACCAGCACGGCGCCGTTCTGCTTGTAGCCCGTGGCCTGCCCGGTCTCGTCCTCCAGCGAGCGGAGTATCTCGGCGGTGTACTGGGCGAGGCGCGTCATGTTGAGCGTCGCGCGGAGCTGGCCGATCAGCCCGGCGGCGTGCCAGGTCGTCCCGCTGGTGAGCGACTTCCGCTCCAGGAGAACGACATCGGTCCACCCGGCCAGGGTCAGGTGATAGGCGACGCTGGCGCCGATCACGCCGCCGCCGATGATGACGACCCGGGCCTCGCCCGGCAGCTTGTCGGTCATGCGTATCTCCCAACTACGGATGCGATTGCATGGCCCGCCGCGCGAGCTAGAGTCCGGGCCTGAATCCGAAACCGGAGGAGCGGGCCATGACCGAGGCCAGCCAGCCCGAGGTGCATCGCGGCCTGAAGGATCTGTGCTTCGAGCGATCGCCGACCACGTTCATCGACGGCCGCGCCGGCGAGCTGCGCTATCGCGGGTACTCGATCCACGATCTCGCCCTGCATTCGTCCTTCGAGGAGACCGCCTACCTCCTGCTCCACGGCGAGCTGCCCGGCCGGTCCGAGCTCGAGGCCTTCGATGCGGCGTTGAAGGAGGCGCGCGCCCTGCCGGACTCCGTCCACGACGTCATCCGCGCGGTCAAGGACGCGCATCCCATGGACGTGCTGCGGACCGCGATCTCCGCGCTTGCCGCGCACGATCCGGAGACAAACGACAATTCGCTCGATGCGACTCGCCGCAAGGGAATCCGGCTGACGGCGCAGGTGCCGATGATCGTGACCGCGCACCACCACATGCGCCACGGCCGGAACCCGGTACCGCCGAGCCCCGGGCTCGGTCACGCGGCGAACTTCCTTTTCATGCTCAAGGGGGAGGCGCCGAGCGAGGACGCCAGCGCGCTTATGGACACCGACATGGTGCTGCATGCCGAGCACGGCTCGAACGCGTCCTCCTTCACGGCGCGGGTGGTGGTGAGCACCGAGGCGAACCTCCATGCCGCCGTCACCGCGGCGGTGGCCGCGCTCTCCGGCCCGGCGCATGGCGGCGCGGCGGAGAACGTGATGCGCATGGCCAGGGAGATCGGCGACCCGGCGAAGGCGGCGGGCTATGTCAGGGCGAAGCGCAAGGCGCGCGAGCCGATCATGGGCTTCGGCCACCGGGTCTACCGGGCGGAAGACCCGCGCGCGCGGCACATGCGCGACGGAGTCAGGCGCCTGTCGGAGGAGATGGGCGAGCCCCACTGGCACGCGATCCTCGAGGCGCTGGTGGATGCCATGCGCCCCTATGCGCGCCACGGCGTCTGCGTGAACGTCGATTTCTATGCCGGCGTGGTCTACTACCTGCACGGCATCCCCGAGGACCTGTTCGTGCCGATCTTCGCCATCGGCCGCATCCCGGGCTGGACGGTGCAGGCGATGGAGCAGCTCGACAACAACATCCTGATCCGCCCGCGCCTCCTCTATACCGGGCCGGAGGCCAGGGAATACGTCCCGCTCGACGAACGCGGCTGAACGCCGCGCGCGCCCGGCTCCCGGTTCACGACATCGCCGTGGCGATCGCCGCCGCGGCCACCACGTCGTCCACCTCCGCCCCGCGCGAGAGGTCGCATACCGGCCGCGCAAATCCCTGCAGGAACGGCCCGATAGCGCGCGCGCCGCCGAGGTGCTCGCTCAGCTTGTAGCCGATGTTGCCGGCGTCTAGGTCCGGGAACACCAGCACATTGGCTCTTCCCGCGACGTCGCTTGGGTGCCTGGTCTTGAGCGCGGCGATCCGCGGCACGATCGCGGCATCCGCCTGGATCTCGCCGTCAACCGCGATCTCCGGCGCGCGGGCGCGCACGATCTCCACCGCCCGGGTCACCTTGTCCACCCTTCCGTGCCGGGCGCTGCCATGGGTCGAGAACGACAGCATCGCCACGAGCGGCACGACGCCAAGCAGCCGCTCGGCGCTGTGCGCCGAGGCGATCGCGATATCCGCGAGCTGTTCGGCATCCGGGTCGACATTGACCGCGCAGTCGGCGAAGACGAGGGGGTTGCCGCCCGCGCGGGGCACCATGATGAAGAAGCTCGACGGTGTCGCGATGCCCGCCGCCAGCCCGACCGACATCAGCCCCGCCTCGATCACTCGCGCCGTGGGTTGGGTAGCGCCGGCCACGAGCGCATCCGCGTCGCCCGCCGTCACCGCCATCGCGGCGTAGAACAGCGGCTTCGAGAGGATGCGCCGCGCCACCCTTTCGCTCGCCTTCGGCCGGCGCTCGACATAGAGCGATGCGTACCGGTCGAGCGCGCCACTCGCCGTCGAGACGCTTTCCAGCGCGTCCAGCGAAACGCCGGCGGACGCGGCCGACTCCTCCAGCACCGCGCGCTCGCCGATCAATATCGGGCGGGCGATGCCGTGGTCGTGCAGGCGCCTCGCCGCACAGACGATCCTCGGGTCATCGCCTTCCGGCAGCACGACGGCGCGCGGATGCGCTTTCGCGCGCTCGATCAGCCGCGCGACGATGTCCATGGACGGCCCCCAAACCCATTACTGGGGCCTCATGTCGTCGATGCTGATGCCGGCCACCACGTTGGGCCTCTTCATCGCGTCCCTGCGGAACGGCTCGCCGAGCTCCTGGTTCAGGATAACCTCGATGAACGTGGTGACGCCGTCGGCCTGCGCCGCGCACGACTCCCGGAGCGCGGTCGTCAGCTCCTCCATCGTGCCCGCCGTCACCCCCTTCACCCCGCACGCCTCCGCGACCCTGGCGTAGCTGAGCCCGGGATGCAGCTCGGTGCCAACGAAGTTGTTGTCGTACCAGAGCGTCGTGTTCCGCTTCTCCGCGCCCCACTGGTAGTTGCGGAAGATCACCATGGTGATCGCCGGCCACTCCTCGCGGCCACAGGACGTCATCTCGTTCATCGAGATGCCGAACGCGCCGTCCCCCGCGAAGCCGACGACCGGCACGTCCGGGCAGCCGATCTTGGCGCCGATGATGGCGGGGAAGCCGTAGCCGCACGGTCCGAACAGCCCCGGCGCGAGATACTTGCGTCCATGCTCGAAGGTCGGATAGGCGTTGCCGATGGCGCAGTTGTTGCCGATGTCGGACGAGATGATGGCGTCCTTCGGCAGGCCCGCCTGAATCGCCCGCCACGCCATGCGCGCCGACATGCGGTCCGGCTCGCGCTGCCTTGCATCCAGATTCCAACTGGTTCCCGGGTCGTCGTCTTCGTGGTCCATGCTCGACAGGGCCTGGAGCCACGCCGAACGGGTGCCGTGGATGGTCGCCCGGCGCTCCTCGCGGCCGGAATCTCCCGCGGTGTCCGACAGGCGTTCGAGAAGCCGCCCCGCCACCTTCTTCGCATCGCCGCAGATCCCGACCGTGACATTCTTGGTGAGGCCGATGCGGTCCGGGTTTATGTCGACCTGGATGACCGCCGCATCCTTCGGCCAGTAGTCGATCCCGTAGCCCGGCAGGGTGGAGAACGGGTTGAGCCTCGTGCCCAGCGCGAGCACGACGTCCGCCTGCGCGATGAGCTCCATCGCCGCCTTCGAGCCGTTATAGCCGAGCGGGCCGACCGCCAGCGGGTGCGAGCCGGGGAAGCTGTCGTTGTGCTGGTAGCCGGAGCAGACCGGCGCGTCGAGGCACTCGGCGAGCGCCCGGCATGCGTCGATCGCGCCGCCGATCACCACGCCGCCGCCCGACAGGATTACCGGAAAGCGCGCATCCGAGAGCAGCCGCGCCGCCTCGGCGATCGACTCCTCGCCCCCCCCCGGCGGCTCGATACGCACCGGCGGCGGCAGCTCGATGTCGATCTCCCGGGTCCAGAAATCGCGCGGCACGTTGATCTGCGCGGGCGCCGAGCGGCGCACCGCGTTCTCGATCACCCGGTTGAGCACCTCCGCCATGCGGGACGGGTCGAGCACCTCCTCCTGGTAGCACACCATCTCCTCGAACAGCGCCATCTGCGGCACCTCCTGGAACCCGCCCTGGCCCATGGTCCGGTTGGCCGCCTGGGGCGTGACCAGCAGCATGGGGGTGTGGTTCCAGTAGGCGGTCTTGACCGGGGTAACGAGATTGGTGATTCCCGGGCCGTTCTGGCCGATGCACATGGCGATCTTGCCGGTGGCCCTTGTGTAGCCGTCGCACATGAAGCCGGCATTGCTCTCATGCGCGGCGTCCCAGAAAGTGATCCCGGCCTTGGGGAAGAGGTCCGATATCGGCATGAAGGCGGAGCCGATGATTCCGAATGCATGCTCGACCCCGCGCCTCTGCAAGACCTTCACGAAGGCTTCCTCAGTCGTCATTCGCATGGCGATGCGTCCCTGTCAGTTTCTTTCCGCGGCATCAACCCTTCCCCTTCCAGGGGATAAGCCAGGCTTCGAGCGCCCGCATCAGCATCTCTATGGCGAAGCCGATCGCGCCGATGATTATGATCCCGATCACAACCACGTCGGTCTGAAGGAAGTTCTTGGCGATCATCATCATCGAGCCGACGCCCTGGTCCGCAGCCACCAGCTCGGCGGCGACCAGCGTGCCCCAGCACACCCCCATGGAGGTCCGCAAGCCCGTGAATATCTCGGGCAACGCGTTGGGCAGGATCACGTGGCGCAGCACCTGGGCCTTGGTCGCGCCCAGCGAATAGGCCGCGTGGACCTTGGAGATCTGCACCGAGCTCACGCCCGCGCGGGCGGCGATCAGCATGATGAACAGCGCGGCCAGGAAGAGCAGGAAGACCTTGGCCACCTCGTCGATGCCGAGCCACAGGATCACCAGCGGGATCAGGGCGAGCGGCGGGATCGGGCGGACGAACTCGACGATCGGATCGAACAGCCCGCGGGCCGCCGAGTTGAGGCCCATGGCGAAGCCGAGCGGGATGCCCACCAACGCGCCGAAGAACACGCCGAGCAGCACGCGCTTGACCGAGGTCCCGACATGCTCCCAGAGCGAGATGTTGCGGTAGCCCTCGCTCAGCAGGCCGATGAACCGGTCGATGACGCCCGGCTTGGCCCGGTTGGGGTTGTCCCACGGGTAGAGCCCACCCTCCAGCGGCGGCCAGAAGATGGGATCGATCACGCCGCCGACGGTGGTCACCCACCAGGCGACGATCAGCGCGACCAGGGTGACGATGGACCACAGGCGGCCCGAGTTCACCGCCGAGGCGTCGCCGAACTTGACGGTCTTCTGCCGGGTGAAGCTGTTGTCCGCGACGCCGAGCCAGATCGCCAGCCCGCCGGGTTGCTTGCGGTTCGCCATGATCCTTCCTTCAGTGCGTATCCGCGCCGCCCATGATCTCCTCTTCCATCTCCCAGATCATGGACAGGATCTCCTCGCGGGCGGAAATGAAGTCGGGCTGGGCCTTGATCCTGCGCGCATCTCCCTCGACGCCCTGATCGGCGAAGGGGAGCGTGTATTCCTTGTGGATGCGGCCGGGACGCGGCGCCATCACGACGAGGCGTTCGCCGAGAAACAGGGCCTCCTCGACCGAATGAGTGATCAGCACGATGGTCTTGCCGGTCTCCTTCCACAGCTTGAGCACCAGCCCCTGCATCTTCTCGCGGGTCAACGCGTCCAGCGCGCCCAGCGGCTCGTCCATCAGGATGACGTCGGGGTCGTTGGCCAGGCAGCGCGCCAGCGCCACGCGCTGCTGCATGCCGCCGGAAAGCTGATAGACCGGCTTCTCCGCGAAATCGCGCAACGCCGTCACGTCGAGCAGGTGCCGCACCGTCTCGTCTATCTCGGAACGCGCCACGCCGCACATTCGCGGGCCGAAGCTCACGTTCTGGGCGACCGTCATCCACTCGAACAGCGCGCCCTGCTGGAACACCACCCCGCGTTCCTTGTGCGGCCCCTCGATTCGATGACCGTTGAGCAGCGCCTGCCCTGCGGTGGGCGTGAGAAACCCGCCGACGATGTTGAGCAGCGTGGTCTTGCCGCAGCCGGAAGGGCCGAGCACGGCCATCAACTCCCCCGGCTTGAGATGCAGCGAGACGTCTTCGAGGGCGTGGACCTGGCCGCCATTCGCCAAGGTGAACACCATGGAGACGTCTTCGATGACGAGCCCTTCCATCGCCCCTTCCCTGGCCGGCTCCCACACAGGGCCAGGCGCGAGCAACCGCGCCCGGCCTGTCCCGTCGACACTTCATGCCGCCCCGCGCCGCCCGTCAAGGTCGAACGGCCCGGCACGAGTCTCCCTCCCTGCCTCCCCCGTTCCCCGGGGACGCCGAAGCAGGGAGGGAGGGCCCGTTGGCAGCGGCTTCCCCGCCTACAGGTAGCTGCCGTCGATCGCGAAGTCGTAAGAGTCCAGCGCCTTGTCGAGCTGGCCCTGCTTCACGAAGAAGTCCGCCACCTCCTTGGTGAACTTCTGCACCGTGCCGCCCAGCCAGGCGTTGGACTTCTGGTCCGCCGCCGAGGGGAAGGAGAACATGCCGAGCATGTTTTCCGTCGCGGCGAGGTCCATCCCGGCGGCCTTGGAGATCGTCTTCACGTGTTGCTTCGGATCCTTGCCGTAGGCGGCGTTCGCCTGATCGGTGACGGACATGAACTTCCTCAGCAGGTCCGGGTGCTCCTTGGCGAACTTCTCGGTCACCGAGACGACGTCGAAGACACGGATGCCGATGGCTTCCTGCTCCTTGGCGGTCATCAGCTCCGAGCCGTACTCCTTCATGCGCTGCAGCGGCCCTCCGAAGGCGCAAGCCGCGGCGACGTCTCCGCGCGCGAGCGCCACCGCGGCGTCCGCACCGTTCATCTGGACCATGTTCACCTTCGCAGCGTCGACGCCGAGGTGATCGAGCGTGCGCAGCAGCTTGTAGTGGGTCACGTTGCCAATTGGCGTGGCGATCTTCATGCCCTCGAGCTTCGCCGCGTTGGCCTTGGAGATCCCGGTGTCGCGGTGGACGACGCAGTTGTCGGCCTCGGCATAGCTCACCGCCACGCCGACCAGCTTGAGCGGCAGGCCGTTGGAGACCGCGACCACCCAGGGAACCAGGCCTTGCGAATAGGCGATCTGCACGTCGCCCGAGGCCATCGCCTGACTCATCTCGTTGCCGTTGCCGAAGGCGCGCCATTCCACCTCGACGCCGAGCGCCTTGTCATAGGTCTTCTCGAGCTGAGCCACCTGGTTGGCGGTCGGCCATTCGAGGAAATAGGCCACCGTGATCTTGTCGAGGGCGGATGCCGACGACGCGAGCAGCATCGCGAACCCTGCCGCGAAAGCCGCAGTCAGATTAGTCCGTGTCATGGTTAGCGCTCCTCCCGGTGCTTGGTGAATTCGTCGTGACGCGTCTCGACGCCGTCCCGCAGCCGGCACCAATCAGTCCTCCTTCGTCAGTAGCCGGTCTGTCGCCATCTCCTTCACGCCGTGGCATCGATGGCCTTGCCGAGGATGCGGGCGAGTTCGGCGATCTGGTCCTCGGTGATGATCAGCGGCGGCGACAGCGCGATGGTGTCGCCG
>JAPPGP010000079.1 GCA_028821395.1 Defluviicoccus sp. | reverse complement strand
GATCCAGCCCTCGGCGCGGAGCGCGCGGCCGGTCTCCGGCGCGGTGCCGGGCGGCAGGAACACGCGGCGCGGCCCCCTCGGCGCCGGCACCGAACGCAGGACGGTGTCGACATAGAGGGTGACGCCGGTGCCGAGCTCGCCGCCCTCGCCGTCGCCGTTGGCGCCGGTGACGTAGCGCCCGCCGCTGGCGAGCTCGCCGCGCACGCCGTCGGGGAAGATGGTGAAGCAGATCCCGGTGTGGTACTCGAAGCCGCGGTTCTCCAGCGGGTCGGCGGTGAGCTTGAGCTCCGGCGCGGCGGCGCGGATCTCGGAGATCACCCCGGCGAGGCGGCGCCGCACCTCCGCCGGGCCGGGCGGCAGGTCGAGCGCATCGAGCGCCGCCTGGCAGCTCTCGGCCGGGCCGGCGGCGGCGAGCAGCGCGCCCAGCGTGTCCGCGAGCCCGCCGCCGAGCGCCGCGATCGCCGCGGCGTCCTTGTGGTCGATCGCCTCGCGCAGCGCCGCGTCGGAGGCGAGCTCGCGCCCATGCGCGGCGCATACCGCGGGCGCCAGCGGCGGCATGGTGAGGTCGACCGTGATGTCGGCGGCGCCCACCAGGGTCAGCGCCTCGGCGGCGAGCACCACGATCTCGGCATCGGCGCCGGGCTCGTCGGAGCCGATCAGCTCCATCCCCACCTGGGTGAACTGGCGTTCGGGGCGGAGATGGGTGGCGTTGATCCGGAGCACGTCGCCGGCATAGCAGAGGCGGAGCGGGCGCGGCGCGTCCTTCAGCCGGCTGGCGGCGATGCGCGCGACCTGCGGGGTGATGTCGGCGCGCACCCCCATCATGCGCTGCGAGGCGGGATCCATCAGGCGGAAGGTCTCGGACGCGATCGCCGCGCCCGCGCCCGACAGCAGCCCCTCCTCGAACTCGACCAGCGGCGCCTTGACCCGCTCGTAGCCGTTGAGCTCGAACAGGGAGATCAGCCGCTCGACCACGCCGGCCTCCTGGGCGGCGGCGGGCGGCAGCACGTCGCGCAGCCCGGACGGCAGCAGCGCGCGGCGGTCCCCCTCGTTCATCGTCCCGCCCCCGTCAGAAGCTGAGCGCGCGGGCCCGCACCACGCCGGGCAGCGCGCGCACGCAGTCGAGGACCGAGGGCGGTATCGTCCCGTCGACCGAGATCAGGCTGACCGCGTTCTCGCGCGGGCCCGAGCGGCCGAGATGGAAGGTCGCGATGTTCACCCCGGCGTCGCCGAGGCAGGAGCCGAGCCGGCCGATGAACCCCGGCTCGTCCCGGTTCACCATGTACAGCATGTTGCTGGCGAGCGAGGCCTCGAGGGGGATCCCGTCGAGCTCGACGATGCGTGGCATGCGGTTGGAGAACAGCGTGCCGGCGGTGGTCCGCGTCGCCCGCTCGGTGGTCACCGTGAGGCGGATCAGCGAGGGGTAGTCGGAGCGCCTGGCGTGCTTGGTCTCGGTCACCTGGATGCCGCGCTCGCGGGCGACGATGGGCGCGTTGACGATGTTGACCGAATCGACGATCGGGGCGAGCAGCCCTTCGAGCAGCGAAGCCGTCATCGGCTGGGGGTTGAGCTCCGCCGCCTCGCCGTCGTACTCGACCACCACGGCGCGGAAGCCGGTCTCGGCCACCTGGCCGGCGAGGCTGCCGATCTGGCGCGCGAGATCCATGAACGGCGCGAGCCGGGCCGATTCCTCGCTCGAGAACGAGGGCATGTTGACCGCGTGCAGCACCGCGCCGTCGAGCAGGTAGTCGGACATCTGCTCGGCGATCTGGACGGCGACGTTCTCCTGCGCCTCGGCGGTGGATGCGCCGAGATGCGGGGTGGCGATGACGCCCTCCATGCCGAACAGCGGGTAGTCGCCGGGCGGCTCCTCGGGATAGACGTCGACCGCGACCCCGCCGACATGGCCGGAAGACAGCGCGTCGGCCAGCGCGTGCGCGTCCACGAGCTCGCCGCGGGCGCAGTTGACGATGCGCACCCCGGGCCGGGTCTTCGCCAGCGCCGCTTCGCCGAGGATGCCGCGCGTCCGGTCGGTCAGCGGCACGTGCAGGCTGATCACGTCGGACCGCTCCAGCAGCTCGTCGAGCGCCACCCTGGCGACGCCCAGCCGCTCGGCCCGCTCGGCCGCCAGATAGGGGTCGTGCACCAGCACCCGCATCTTGAGCCCCTGCGCCCGGTCGGCGACCACCGAGCCGACACTGCCGCAGCCGACGATGCCGAGCGTCTTGCCGGCGAGCTCGGTGCCCAGGAACCGGGCGCGGTCCCAGGCGCCGGACTGGGTCTCGCGGTCGGCGGCGGGGATCTGGCGGGCCAGCGCGAACATCAGCGCGATGGCGTGCTCGGCGGTGGTCACCGCATTGCCGAACGGCGTGTTCATCACCACCACGCCGCGCGCGCTGGCCGCCGGCACGTCGATGTTGTCGACGCCGATCCCGGCGCGGCCGATCACCCTGAGGCGTTCGCCGGCCGCGATCACCGAGGACGTCACCCGGGTCGCCGAGCGCACCGCGAGCCCGTCATACGCGCCGATCCGCTCCAGCAGCGCCTCGGAGGCCAGCCCGGGATCGAAATCGACGTCGATGCCGCGCTCGCCGAAGATGCCGACGGCGCGCTCGCTCAGCCTGTCGGAGATGAGGACGCGGTTCATCGGCGCGGTCTCAGGCGGCCACCGGCTCGCCCTGGCGGACCCGCCCCCAGGCCCAGCCCAGCCAGGCGAACAGCGCCTCCAGGTCATCCGTCTCCACGGTCGGCCCGGCCCAGATGCGGAGCCCGGGCGGCGCCGAGCGGTAGCCGTTGATGTCGCAGGCGACGCCTTCGGCCTCCAGCATGGACTCGATGCGCTTCGGCACCGCGGCCTTGCCGGAATCGTCGAGCGCGGCGAACCACGGATCGGCGAAGCCGAGGCAGACCGAGGTCGGCGAGCGCGTCGCCGGCACGGCGGCGAGGAAGTCGATCCAGGGCGTCGCCCGCACCCAGCGTTCGATCGCCGCCATGTTGGCCGAGGTCCGCGCCAGCAGCGCGTCGAGCCCGCCGATCTCGTCGGCCCAGCGCAGCCCGTCGAGCGCGTCCTCGACGCAGAGCATCGAGGGCGTGTTGATGGTCTCGCCGCGAAAGATCCCCTCGATCAGCGCGCCGCCCGAGGTGAGGCGGAAGATCTTGGGGATCGGCCAGGGCGGGGCGTAGCTCTCCAGCCGGTCGGCGGCGCGCGGGCCGAGCGCGATCATGCCATGCCCCGCCTCGCCCCCCATCGCCTTCTGCCAGGACCAGGTGGCGACGTCGAGCCGGTCCCAGGGGAGGTCCATCGCGAACGCCGCCGAGGTGGCGTCGCAGATGACCAGCCCCTCGCGGTCGGGGTCGATCCACGCGCCGTCGGGCACGCGGACGCCGGATGTCGTGCCGTTCCAGGCGAACACCACGTCGCGCGAGAAATCGACCGCGGCGAGGTCGGGGAGCTCGCCATAGGCGGCCGACAGCACCCGCGCGTCCCCGATCCCGAGATGGTCTACGACATCGCTCGCCCAGCCCGCACCGAAATTCTCCCAGGCCAGCAGGTCGACGCCGCGCGGCCCGAGCAGCGACCACAGCGCCATCTCGACCGCGCCGGTGTCGGATGCGGGAACGATGCCGAGCCGCCAGCCCTCGGGCAGGCCGAGAATACGGCGCGAGCGCTCGATGACCTCCGCGAGCCGGGCCTTGCCGGCGGGCGCGCGGTGCGAGCGGCCGAGAAGCGCGCCGGCGAGCGCGTCGGGCGACCAGCCCGGCCGCTTGGCGCAGGGGCCGGAGGAAAAGAACGGGCGGGCCGGGCGGACGCGCGGCGGGGCCGGCGATACCATCGTCTGATCCTCGCATATGGCCGCGGCGCCGGTGCCGAACCGCCGGGCAGGCGTCGGGCGCGGCCGGCCGGGAAGTTAGAAAGCGCGCGGCGGCGCGTCAATGCGCGGGCGCGCGTCCCTCGATACGCCCCGGCCCCCGCTCATCCCCCCTCGTCATGCCCGGACCGGTTCCGCGCACCCACCGGCGCCGCCGCCCCTCCCTGCCGGTCGCCTCGCGGGCGCAGAGGCCGCTTGGGTGGCCGAAACACCCACGGATTCGTTCCGGGGGCGGGGATGACGGCTTGGGAGGAACGGCGGGGTGGCACGGATCGGTACGCCAAGGACCGCCCAGCTTGCCGCGGGCGCGGCGACGGGCGACACTGCCGCCGCCCGACCCGACAGGAGTCCGCCGATGCATCCGGTGCAGCTGTTCCACTGGCACTTCATGGCCTACCCCTACCTGCCGAGGGATTTCGACGAGCGGTTCGACACCGGCTGGGTGACGGTTCCCAACAGCCTGTGGGACCGCGAGCGGACCGACGGGCTGTATCAGGAATATATCGACCAGCTCGCCGAGGCGGCCGGGCTCGGCTTCGACGGGCTGGTGCTGAACGAGCACCACCAGAACATCTACGGGCTGATGCCGTCGCCCAACATCATCGCCGCGGCGCTCACCCAGAGGACCGAGCGGGCGAAGCTGGTCGTGCTCGGCAATCTGCTGCCGCTCCACCTCAACCCGCTCCGCGTCGCCGAGGAATACGCGATGATCGATTCGATCTCGGGCGGGCGGCTGATCGCGGGCTTCGCCGTCGGCGGCGGGCCCGAGGCCTACAACTACAACATCCCATCGCCGCAATCGCGCCAGCGCTTCTGGGAGGCGGTCGACCTGATCCTCAGGACCTGGACCGAGGACGGGCCGTTCGAGCACGAGGGGCCGTCCTACCCGCTGCGCTACGTCAATATCTGGCCGAAGCCGCGCCAGGCGCCGCACCCCAAGGTGTGGATCCCGGGGAGCCTCAGCGCGGAGACCATGGACCACGTCGCGCGGCGCGGCTTCGATTACTTCCTGTCGTCGCGCACCCACGGCGCCGCGACCCGCCAGGCGCGCGAGCGCTTCGCGGAGATCCTGAAGCGCCACGGCGATGCCTACCACCCGTTCCGCATGGGGGTGCTGCTCTCGGTCTATGTCGGCGAGACCGACGAGCAGGCGAAGCGGGAGGCGGAGGAAGGGGTTTGGTACTTCCTCAAATACTGCCTCAAGGGCCATCTCAGGCGGGCCGGGCGGACGCTCACCTTCGGCCCCGGCGTGCCGTCGCAATCGGTGCGCTCGTGGCGCGCCTATCTGGAGAACTCGACCGCCGGCGCGCCGATGCTGGGCGATGCCGACGACTGGGAGGAGCTGGAAGCCAAGGCCTCTATCGTGGTCGGCAGCCCGGCCACGGTGCGCGAGAAGCTGTGGGACCTGATCGAGCAGGCCGAGGTGGGCAACCTGCTGATCCAGTTCCACTTCGGCAACATGGAAGATGCGCTGGCGCGGAACAGCGCCCGGCTGTTCGCCGAAGAGGTGGCGCCCGAGCTCCGCGCGCGCTCGGCCGAGCTGTTCGCCCGCAGCTACCCGGCGCTCGCCGACCGCCCGGCCGCGAGCGCCGCCGAATGAGCGGCCGCGAGGTCGCCCTTCCGCGGGGGCGCACGGTCCATATCGCCGAGGCGGGGGACGGCCCGACCGTGGTCTACCTGCACGGCATCGCCGACATCCACGGCGCGTCCTTCTCCTTTCTGCCGTTCCACCAGGCGCTCGCCGGGCGCGTCGCGCTGATCGCGCCCGCCCATCCCGGCTGCGCCGGGAGCTCGGAGGACGAGGCGCTGGAGACCGTCGACGATTTGGTGTTCCACTATCTCGAGCTGTTCGACGCGCTCGGGCTCGGGACGCTCCGCCTCGCCGGGTCCTGCATCGGCGGCTGGATCGCGGCCGAGATCGCGGTGCGCCACCCGGAGCGCGTCCGCCGCCTCGCGCTGGTCGGCCCGACCGGGCTGTTCGTCCCCGGCGCGCCGATCGCCGACGTGTTCTGGGAGACCCATCCGGCCGACGGGGTCTCGCTGGCGGCGCTCCGGGCACTGCTGTTCGGCGAGCCCGAGTCGGAGACCGCCCGCGCCATGTTCCCCGATTTGCGCGGCGACATCGACCAGGAGGTGCTGCGCTACAAGCTGTTCCGCTTCGCCTCGCGCATCGGCTTCAGCCCGCCATACCTGCACAGCCGGCGCCTCGCCGAACGGCTCGCGCGCTACCGCGCCCCGGCGCTGGTGGTCCAGGGCGCCGACGACCGGCTGGTCCCCGCCCGCCACGGCGAGTACTATGCAGGGGGGTTCGGCGACGCCCGGCTGGAGGTGGTGGAGGGCGCCGGGCACAGCGCCTTCGCCGAGCGCCCGGACGCGGTCGCCGCGCTGGTCGGCGACTTCCTCGCCGCGCCGTGATCCGCGCGCTCGCCGAGGACGACCGGGCGGAGATCCTCGCGATCGTCAACGCGGCGGCCGAAGCCTATCGCGGCATCATCCCGCCCGATTGCTGGAAGGAGCCCTACATGCCGGCGGACGAGCTCGCCGCCGAGATCGCCGCCGGCATCGCCTTCAGCGGCTGGGAAGACAACGGGCTGCAGGGGGTGATGGGGGTGCAGCCGGTGGAGGACGTGATCCTGATCCGCCACGCCTATGTCCGCCCCGAGCGCCAGGGCGCGGGCATCGGCACGGCGCTGCTGGACGCGCTCTGCCGCGGCGTCGACCGCCCCATCCTGATCGGCACCTGGGCCGCCGCCACCTGGGCCATCAGGTTCTACCAGGCGCGCGGCTTCGCCCTGGTCGGCGAGGACGAGAAGGCCGCGCTGCTCAAACGTTACTGGACGGTGCCGGACCGCCAGATCGAGACCTCGGTGGTGCTGGGGGACGCGCGGTGGTTCGGGAGGGGGTGAGCGGAAGTCCAGCCAGACCGTAATCAATATGGATGGAACCGATGCGGCGCGGCCTACCGCCCAGCTTCCCCCGCAACCCGATCCCGCCGCGGCCGCCCGCCCTTGCGGCCGTTCTCCCGTGCCGCCTTGGCCTTGGCGGGCGAGCGGGACCGGTCGCTCGCCGCGCCCGGATGCGCGGCCATCCAGCTCCGGGAGCCCAAAACGCCGCGCAGCAGGGCCGGAACGTGGAGATCGGCGTCGAGCGTGGGCCAGTGCAGGCCGAGCCCGCTCGGGCCGATCTCGATCTCGGCCGGGTCTTCGGACGAGGCGCCGGCCAGCCCTTCCGCCAGCTCCGGGGGAAAGGCGACTTCGATGCCGGTGTTCAACCGCACGACGACCCGCCGTCTCCACCGGTCGTAGCGGGCGGACAGAGCATGGCCCGCATCGCGCTTTCTCTGCATCCGCGCCGCCGCCCGTTCCAGCTCGCGATCGGTCACGGACATGGCTGCTTCTCCAATGCTCGCACTTCTTCGGCATGGCTCAGGCCGGCGCCGGACATTCTAACCGGACCGCTTGGCACAGCATCGACTATCGTTGCACGGAGGGTCACATCCCGGCCCCCCGCATCGGATTGAGCGTCTCGACCCCCGCGAAGTCCTTTTCATTGTCGGTGACCGCGATGCAGGCGTTCGCCTCCGCCGTCGCCGCGATGATCGTGTCGAGCGCGCTGCGGGGGCGTCCGGCCGCCTTGCCCGCCGCCATCAGCCGGGCCCAGGCGTGGGCGGCCTTCTCGTCGAATGGCAGCACCCGGCCGGCGAACAGCGCCTGCGGGCCCTCCGGGCCGGCGAACCAGGCTTCGATCTCGTCCCGTTTCCGGCCGGCGGGTTTCTCCAGTATCCCGCGCCGGATCTCGGCGACGGTGAACGAGGCGATGAACAGGTCCTCGTCGACCTGCTCCGCCATCCAGGCCAGGAGAGAGACCGACGGCGCCGGCTTGGTGACGTTGCTGACGATGTTGGTGTCCAGCAGGTACCGGCTCACAGATCCACCTTACGGCCGGGCTCGAACGGGCGGGGAGGGAGGATGTCCTCGCCCACCAGCGGCGAGCGCCGCAGGGCTTCGAGGATGCCGCCCCTTCGCGGCGCCCCGTCCGCAACGCCTTGGCTGACGACGGTTCGCAGGCGCTCGGCCTCCGGCCCCTCTTCGGCCAATCGCCGAGCCAGGGTACGAATGAGCGCGCGATCCGTCTCGCGCCCCAGAACCTCGAAGCGCGCCATGCCCCGTTCGGCCAGACGGCGCCGGTATCTCTCGGTGGCGCGCCTTTGGGATGAGTCGACCGCCATTCGCCTCCATTCAATTACTGGTTATATAGCCAGTGATAGGAGAAGGCGCAAGCTGTACAGGACGATTGGAGGAGCGCCGCGGCGGCGTCGCGTAGCGAAGGCCGCCCCCTACATCTCCGTCCGCACCGCCCAGAGCTCGGGGAACAGGCGGATGGCGGTGGCCCTTGTCAGGTAGCCGACGCCGCTGGTGCCGCCGGTGCCGATCTTGTGGCCGATCACCCGTTCGACGGCGTTGCGGTGGCGGAACCGCCAGGTCTGGAACAAATCGTCGATGTCGATCAGGTGTTCGGCGAGCTCGTAGAGCTCCCAGTTGCGCGGGCTGCTGCGGTAGATGTCGCGCCACGCCGCCATGACCGACCCGTCGGGCTCGCGCCCCTGCGACCAGTCGCGCTCCAGCACCGCCTGGTCGATCGCATGGCCGCGCCGCGCCAGCAGCATCACGACCTCGTCGTAGAGGCTCGGCCGTTCGAGCAGCGCCGTGAGGCGGGCGACGATCTCGGGCATGTCGGCGAACGGGGCGATGGTCTCGCGCTGCTTGTTGCCGAAGACGAACTCGATCGAACGGTACTGGAAGGACTGGAAGCCCGACGAGCGGCCGAGCCCGTCGCGGAACTTCAAATAGTCGGCAGGCGTCATGGTGGTCAGGATGTGCCAGGCCTGGATCAGGTTCTCCTGGATGCGCTTGACCCGGGCGAAGATCTTGAAGGCCGGGCGCAAGTCGTCGCCGCGGACAAGCGGGAACACGGCCTCGAGCTCGTGCAGCATCAGCTTCATCCACAGCTCCTTGACCTGGTGCAGGATGAAGAACAGCGCCTCGTCATGCGCGCCGGTGATGCTGGGCTGGGCGTCGAGGATCTTGTCGAGCTCGAGGAAGTCGTGATAGCTGCGCCCGCCGAGGAGGTCGACATGAAAGGTCTCGCCGGCGAACTCCTGCCCGAGCCGGGCCTCGCCGCGGGTCCGCGCGCTGTCGTCTCGCTCGGTCATGCCGTGTCCCCTGCCGCCCCGGGCGGCCAGGGGCTCAGTCGTATTTCGCGGCCGCTTCCTTGAGCATGTCGTAGACCGTCTTCACCGCCGGCAGGTCCTCGACCACCGCCTCGCCCACCTGCGACAGGCGGCGGCGCATCTCGGCCCGGTCCTCCGGCGAGAGGTCGTAGATCCGGGCGCCGTTGTCCTTCCAGATCTTCTCGTTCTTGGCCAGGAACGCCTCGCTGAAGGCGAGCGTCTCCCAATCGGTGTTCTGGCCCTCTTCCATGACGATCTGGCGGATATCCGCGGGAAGCTTCCTGAGGAAAGCCGGGTTGGTGACTGCCTCGACGCAGATCACCGATTCCAGCGTGCGGGTGAGGTGCTTGGTGACCGACCAGTACTTGAAGGTGACGAAGATAGCGAGGCCGCTCTTCATCCCGTCGACCGTGCCGCGCTGGAGCGCCTGCAACGCTTCCAGCAGCGGGATGGGGGCCGCCGCGCCGCCCAGCCGGCGCACCGTCTCGCGCTCGATGGCGCTCGCGAAGACGCGGATCTTCTTGCCTTTGAAGTCGTCCAGCTTGTGGATCGGCCGGCGCGAGACATAGTGCGCGAGGTCGCCGCAATAGATGCCGACTCCGGTGATGCCCTTCTTGTCGGCCATCGAGAAGAACATCTTCTTGAACTCGGGATCGTGCAGCGAATTCTGCGCATGGCGCAGGTCGCGGAAGATGCCGGGCGAGGATGTCACCATGAAGCGCTTGTCGATGCCGACGAAGAAGTCGGGCGGCAGCAGCGTCATTTCCTGGGTGCCGAGCTGGACGCCCTCGATCTGGCGGTGAATGCCGCCGAGCTGGCCGGCCGGGAACACCCGCACGTCCACCCGGTTGCCGATACGCCGCTCCACGTTCTTCTCGAAATTGATCATCCACTGGTGGACGGTGTCCTTGATCGTGACCGAGCCGATCTTGATCTCGATCTTGTCCTTGGCCCATGCGCCCGAGGCGAGAACCAGCGACGCGGCGAGCGATGCGGCGAGTATGCGGCTAGGGTTGAGCATCGAGGTCTTCTCCATCCGTGGACCGGCCAGCCGGGCGGATCGCGCGCGGCTGCTGCGAAGCGCAAACGATGACATCGCCCGTCCCCGCTGGCAAACTCCCGGCGGCCTCGGACAGGACGGGTATACGCCTCCCGCGCGCTGGCGGGCGGTCTAGGGCAAGCCGCTCGCCGCCCTCGCCGCAGGCTGGAGGTCGGCGCTCGGCGAGTAGGCGGTCGGGATGTCCGGCCGCCGGGCGGCCGCTATTCCAGGCGGATCGCCCGTAACGGCTCGAAGCGGTCGAAATCCCGGTCGTTCGTCAGCACGGTGTCGATCCCATGTTCAAGGCACAGGGCGGCGATCTGGGCATCGAACATCAGATTGCCGCGCGCCTCCGCACGCCGGGCCGTGTCGATCAGGATTTCGAGGAATTCCGCGCCGGGGCGTACGATCTCGCAGCTCGGAGCGGAAGCGATCCTCTCGACGAACGCGGTCGCCTGAGCGACCGAAGACGCCGGGTTGAACACGCGCGGGTGCGTGACGACCCGCAGGAATTCGGTCACGCAGAACACCGGCAGAGCCCATCGCTCTGCCCCTTCGGCCAGGATGACGAGCCTCGATGCGGCCGCTTCGTGCAGTTGGCTCTCGCCGCGATGGGCGTAGATCAGAATGTTCGTGTCGAGCGCGATCACGCGCCGTCGATCACGTCATAGAGGGCGTTCCGGTCGGCGACGTCCACGTTCGGAGGAGCTTTGCCCGTCACGGTTTCCAGCTTCAGGCGATAACCCCGCGCCCCGCCGCGCGGCTCCGCCAGACGGGCGCGCAACGCGTCCTCCACGAACCGGGTGAGCGTTATACCGTCCCGCGCCGCGCGCCGCTTCGCCAGGTGCAGCACGCGATCGTTCAGATTGAGCGTCGTCTTCATCGCGGTTCCGCCGCAAAATTTGCGTATGGCCGAACCATATCGCCGGCGGAGACGCATGGAAAGCGGTTCCGGCTGCTTTGCCGCCCGGAGCCCCGGCGGTCACAATGGCCGGCCGCCGGGCCGGGTGCGGGGCCGGGGCGCCGGCCGGGAGGGGGTGCGATGACGGAGGACAGGCTCGCGCTGAGACGGCGCTATCCGACGGCGCAGGATCTGCGCCGAAGGGCGCGCCGCGTGCTGCCGCGCTTCGCCTTCGAGTACATGGACGGCGGCGCGGGCGCCGATACCGGCATCGCCCGCAACTGGGCCGCGTTCGACGACGTCCAGCTGGTGCCGCGCTACGCCCGGGTGATCGAGCCGCCGGCGGCCGGCACCGAGCTGTTCGGCCGCGCCTATGCCGCGCCCATCGGGATCGCGCCGATCGGCGGGCCGGGCACGGTGCTGCCGGGCGCCGAGACCTACATGGCGAAGGCCGCCCAGGCGGCGCGCGTGCCCTATACGCTGGGCGCGCTGTCGGGCATCGATGTCGAGCGCGCGGCCGAGCTCGCGCCCGACGTGCTGTGGTTCCAGCTCTACCGGTTCTGGCGCAACGACCACGAGATCGGCTTCGATCTCGCGCGCCGCGCCGCCGACGCCGGCGCGCAGGCGCTGGTGCTGACCGTCGACACGCCGATCCGCACCACGAGGCCGCGCGAGGTGAAGAGCGGGATATCCAACCCCTTCCGGCTGACCGCGCGGCTCCGCCTCCAGGCGCTGTCGTCGCCGCGCTGGCTCGCCGCGCTGCTGCAAAACGGCATTCCCCGCTTCGTCTCGCTCGCCCCCTATATCGGCGGCAACCCGGGCTTCGCCGAGACCGCTTCGTTCGTCGAGCGCGAGTTCGGCGGCGCCTTCACCTGGGAAGAGATCGCGCGCTACCGCGACAAATGGAAGAAGCCGCTGGTGCTCAAGGGGGTGCTCCACCCCGACGATGCCGAGCGCGCGGTGTCGCTCGGGCTCGACGGGATCTTCGTCTCCAATCACGGCGGGCGGCAGATCGACGCGCTGCCGCCGCCGATCGACCTGCTCCCGGCGATCGCCGCGCGGGTCGGCGGGCGGGCGACGATAATCGTCGACAGCGGCGTCCGCTCCGGCGTCGACGTGGCGCGCGGCATCGCGCTCGGCGCCGACGCGGCCTTCGCCGGCAAGGCGTTCCTGTGGAGCCTCGGCGCGCTCGGCGCCAGCGGCCCGGGGCATCTGATCGAGCTGTTCGCGGCGGATCTCCGCGCCACCCTCGGCCAGCTCGGCTGCGCGAACCTGGAAGAGCTCCGCTCGGTCGCCGTGCGGCACGACCGCGCGGTCGCGATCGGCGATGGCCGGGAGGCAGGCGGTCGGGGGTAATCTTCCGCGCCGCTTGTCCCGCCCGCTACGTCAGCCGCCGCCGAAATAGGCGATGACCTCGGCCGGGATCTGCTCCGCCTTCAGCCGGCCCGAGCCGTCCGGGTGGCGGATGCCCCAGAACCTGATATCGGTGGCCTCGACGGCGATCTTGCCGGAATTGGTGAGCGTGTGGGTCATCTCCAGGGTCTTGCGCCGGAAGCCCGCGATCCGCGTCTCGATCTCCAGCGCATCGTGCAGCCGGCACGGGCCCTTGAAGGCGGCGCGGGTGTCGACCAATGGCAGCCCGACGATTCCGTGCGCTTCCTCGAGCTCGCGCAACGGCCATCCGGCGGTGTCGAAGAACTTCCACATCGCGGTGTCGAACCAGCGGAAATAGTTGGGGTAGTAGACCGCGCCGGACGGCGCGCAGTCGCCCCAGCCCACGGTGATGGAGAGCGTGCCGGTATATTTCACGCCGGATCCTTCGCTTCGCCCGCGAATGCGCGCGATGCCGCGCCGTCTGTTGACAGGACTTCGGGCGAGCCAAATACTCGCCGCGCAAATCCAGTATTCGGCCCGTCTCCGGCACTGTCAACGGACCGGGCTCTTGGGGCAGCAGTTCGGGGACGAGGCATGATCAAGATCACCGGTTTCGAGCACATTTCCATCGGCGCGGCGGACACCGAGCCCTCGGCGAGCGTGCTCGCGCTGTTCGGCATCAAGCCGCTCTACGGCGAGGACATCCATCCGCACGGGGTGACCACGACCTACTACGAGCACGAGGACTACGAGCAGACTCGCGTGCGCTTCGAGATCATCCGCCCGGCCGACGACAAGGCCCCGCTCAACCATTTCCTGGAGAAGAGAGGACCCGGAATCCATCACATCTGCCTGCAGGTGGAGGACCTGGAGGACGCCATGCAGCAGATCAAGGATGCGGGCGGGCAGCTTGTCGAGCCGGTGTTCGACGATTCGCGCGGCCGCCACGTGTTCGTCCACCCCAAATCCACCGGCGGGTATCTGCTTGGCCTGATCGAGCTGCACCCGGACCAGAAGCCCTAGCCGTTCGATGTCCGGCAAGATCTCCCTGACCGTGCTGGAGTGCGGGGTCACCGCGCTCGACTTCGAGCTGGTCGCCACCGGCCATCCCGACAAGCAGGCTTCCAGGCACCTGGCCTGCGGCCACCCGCGCCTCGGCGAGGGCCAGATTGCCCATCCCTGCTACGCCTACATCATCGAGCACCCGGGCGGGCGGATCCTGGTCGATACCGGCTTCAGCGACTCGGCCAAGCGGGACTGGAAGAACGAGCACTACAAGGGCGCGATGGATTACGAGCCCGGCGAGGACGGGCTGTTCTCCCAGCGCCTGGAGCAGCACGATCTCGCGCCCGAGGATTTCGACGACGTCATCGTCACCCATCTGCACACCGACCACGCCGGCAATCTGCCCAAATTCGCCGCCACCGACGCGCGCATCCTGCTGCACGAGGAGGAGCTGCGCGGCATCGTCGAGGTCAAGGGCGGCATGCTGCGGGACGATCTGGTGACCATGTGGGGCGTCACCAGCCCGCAGGGTTTTACCCGCAAGGACTGGGCCTGCCTGATGCCCAACCGCGCCACCACCGTGTTCGGCGACATGGAGATCTATCGCGGCATCTGGACCGTCAGCCTGCCCGGCCACACCTGGGGCTCGATCGGCGTCGCCGTGAACCTGCCGCATACCGGCTGGGTGCTGCTGGCGTCCGATCACATCTACCTGGCCGCGACCTGGGGCGACCCGTTCGTCGGCAACATCCTCAACCAGAACCCGACGGCGTGGGCGCAATCGGCCGTCAAGTGCCGCCGGCTGCAGGAAAAATACGGCATGCGCATCTTCCCCGGCCATGACAACAGGATCATCGCCCCCGACGCCGACGAATCGTTCGTTCTGGAGGACGTGAGGCCGTTCTACGACTGAGCGCGGGGCGGCGGAGGCCGGCATGGCGCGGACGATCCGGTCGCTGCCGAGCCTCGCGCGGCGCCCGCGCGCGGCC
>JAPPGP010000121.1 GCA_028821395.1 Defluviicoccus sp. | reverse complement strand
CCGGCGAGGCCGCGCCCCGCCCGCCGCGTCGTCCCGGCGCCCGGCCGGGCGAGCATGAGGCCGATGAGCAAGGCCGACAAAGCCGCGCCGACGGCGACCGCCTGCCACGCTCCGAGCTGGACGGCGAGCACCGCCACCAGCCACAGCGCCGTCGCCAGCAGCAGGACCCCCAGGCCGCGCCTGAGCGTCACCATCCATTGCCCGGGGCGCGGCAGCCGCGTGGCGATGCCGGGAAACGCGGCGCCCGCGAGATAGGGCAGCGCGAGGCCGATTCCGAGGCACAGGAATACGGCATAGATCTCGGCCGCGCCGCGCATCAGCGCGAAGCTGACGGCGGTGCCGAGGAACGGCGCCGAGCATGGCGTCGCCAGCAGGGTCGCGAAAACCCCGGTGAGGAAATGCCCCATCCTGCCGTGGACGCGCCGGCCGCCCGCCCCGGCGGCCATGTCGGCGACCGCGCCGGGCAGGCGGATCTCGAACAATCCGAACAGGTTGGCGGAAAACAGGGTGACGATCACCGCCATGATGGCAAGGAACAAGGGCTGCTGGAACTGGACGCCCCAGCCGACCGTCTCGCCGGCCAGGCGCAACCCCGCCACAAAGCTCGCGAGCACCAGGAAGGAAGCCACGATTCCGGCCGCCGAGGCGACGAAGCCGGCGCGCACCTCGCCACGGTCGCCGCCGCCATGGCTCACCGCGGACAGCAGCTTCAGCGAGAGGACGGGCAGCACGCAGGGCATCAGGTTGAGGATCAGCCCGCCCGCCAGCGCCAGCAGGAGCACCGTCCACAGCGACAGGTCCATGGCCTGCGAGGAGCCGGGTGCCGCCGTCTGCGCGGCGGCCAGAGCCATCACCTGCTCGGCGGCGCGCTCGCCGTCGACCACGGTGAAGCGGATTTCGCGGCCCGCCAGGCTGCCGCCCTTGGGCGGGGCGAGCGCCGCGATCCGGGCGAAGGCGGTCTTGCCGTCCTCGCCGATCCGGTAGTCGGGCGCGCCGAACCCCCAGCCGTCCGGCCCCTCGACATAGATGTCGGGCCGCGCGAGCGGCGCGTCGGCGGCGAGGCTGACCTCGAGCGCCCGCGTTACCGCCCCGCCGACCGCGGCGGCGGAGGCGACGCGGATCGGCCGGTCGGCGCCGGTGCGCGGCACCAGGGCGCTGAACCGGTCGATCAGCGCCGCCTCGCGCGACGAGGTCGCTTCCCCCGCCGGCAATCCGAGAGCGAGCTCGGCGGTATAGGGAACGCAGACGTCGTCGCAGACGAGATAGGGAATCCGCGCCCGGACCGAGAGCGCCTCGCCCGGCCGGGCGATCGCGGCATCGACCGGCAGGACGACCTCGCCGCTGTAGCCCAGGGTTTCGAGACCGACCACCGAGAACCGCTCAGGCGCCGGCCAGGACAGCGAAGCGGCCTCCAGGTTCCGCGAGCCGGTCCAGTCGGGGTGCGGCGGGAAACCGGCGTCGCCGGGCGAGCGCCAGTAGATCTTCCAGCCCGGGTTCATGCGGAAATGGATGCCGAGGCCGAGCGTCCGGGCGTCGCCGGCGGCGTCCGACTCCGCGACCAGGCGGACCGCGCCGTGTTCGTTGGTCCACCACGGGGATGCGGCGGCCCGCGACTCGCCGGCGAACAAGGGCGACAACACCAGCACGGCGAGACCGAGCGCCGCGCCGAGGCGGGACCTGTTGTGACCGATCACGTCGTTTGCACCGTTATGGTTCCGGCCGATCCTGGGCTATACTTCGAGCGCGGGCCGATGCGGCCCCGGTAACGGATATATAGGTCGGCGATGCGCGGTGGAAATTCAATCGGTTTCGTGTCCGCAGACCGTCCTCCGGCCGCCGGGGCCGTCATCCGATCCAGTCCGGAGGACGTGGTATGAGTGCCGAGGACGACGGCGAAGGCTATCTGACGGGCCAGCTCCTGGTCGCGATGCCCCAGATGGAGGACCCGCGCTTCGTCAAGTCGGTGATCTATCTTTGCGCCCATAGCGCCGACGGCGCGATGGGGCTGGTGGTCAACAAGCTGATGGACAATATCAGCTTCCCCGACCTTCTCGACCAGCTCAACCTCGCCGGGTCGGACGCGCCGCAGGGGATCAACGTCCATTTCGGCGGCCCGGTGGAAACCGGGCGCGGCTTCGTGCTGCACTCCGCCGAGTATGTCCAGGACGCGACGCTGGTGATCGACAAGACCGTCGCGCTGACCGCGACGATCGACATATTGAAGGCGATCGCCGCGGGACAGGGACCCCGGCACAGCCTGCTGGCGCTCGGCTATGCCGGCTGGGGGCCCGGGCAGCTCGACGACGAGCTCCAGCGCAACGGATGGCTCTCCGTGCCGGCCGATTCCGGCCTGATCTTCGGGACCGGCCTGGACGACCGCTGGGAGCGCGCGATCGGCAAGCTCGGCATCGACGCGAGCATGCTGTCGGGGACGGCCGGGCGCGCCTAGGACAGCGCCGAAGCGATCTCCTCGTAGCCCGGTAGCGCGGCCTCGGGGCCCAGCACCGCGACGGTCGGCCGGCCGGCGCGCAGGCGGTCGGAAATCCGCACCACCGCGGCGCAGTCCACCGCGTCGACACCGTCGGTGATTTCGCTCGTCGCCAGCACCCGGCCGAAGATCAGCATGTGGCGCGCGATCTGTTCCGCGCGCGACGCGGTGCTCTCCAGCGACATCAGGATTCCGGCCTTGAGCTGCGCCCGGGCGCGGCCGAGCTCGGCTTCGTCGACCTCGCCGGCCATCGTCCTCAGATTGTCGCAGGTTCGCTCGACCACCTCGGACGCGCTCTCGGCCCCGGTCCCGGCATAGATGCCGAACAGCCCGCAATCGGCATAGCTCGAGTTGAAGCTGTAGATCGAATAGACCAGCCCGCGCTCCTCCCTGATGTCCTGGAACAGCCGCGAGGAAAGCCCACCGCCGAGCCCGGCGGAGAACACCGCGAGCGCGTAATAGTCGGGATCGCGATGCGCGATGCCCTGCAGCCCGAGCACCAGATGGAGCTGCTCCAGGTCGCGCACGGCGCGGCTGTCGCCGCCTGTGTAGACCGCGGGCTCGGGCGCCGACACCGCGTCGGCCCGGAGCCCTCCGAAGGCGTCCTCGACACGGCGCGCGAATTCGTCGTGGTCCACCTTGCCGGCCGCCGCGACGACGATCCGCCCGGCGGTGTAGAAGCGGGCGATGTAGTCGACCAGCGCCGCCCGGCCGATCGCGCCCACGAGCTGCGGGGTGCCCAGTGTCGGGCGGCCGACCGGCTGGTCCGGGAACGCGGTCGCCTGGAAGTCGTCGAACACGACGTCTTCCGGCGTGTCGGTGCTCTGGCCGATCTCGCGCAGGATGACCGCCCGCTCGCGTTCGAGCTCTTCGTCGTCGAGCACGGCGTGCTGCAGGATGTCGGCGATGATGTCGAGCGCCAAACCCTCGTCGCCGCCGAGAACCGTGGCGTGGAAGGCGGTGAGCTCGCGCGAGGTATAGGCGTTGAGGTGCCCGCCGACCGATTCGATCTCCTCGGCGATCGCCCGGGCGGAGCGGCGGCTGGTGCCCTTGAACGCCATGTGCTCGACCAGATGCGCGATGCCGTTGGCCTCGGCGCGCTCGTGCCGCGTCCCGACATTGATCCAGGCGCCGAGGGAGACCGTCTCGACGCTCGCCATCCGATGGGTGACGACCCTGAGCCCGTTCGACAGCGCGGTCGTGGCGACGCTCATGCCGCGCCCCGGATTCCGATGCTCTCGCGCACCAGGGCCTTTATGGCCGCTACGTCGTTGGCCATGGTCTCGACCCTTTCGGGCCGCGCCATCACCGCGGCGAGGCGGGGCGGCAATTCCGGCCGGATGCCGGTGGCGGTCTCCACCGCTTCCGGAAACTTGGCCGGATGCGCGGTCGCCATCGCGATCAGCGGAATTTCGGGGTCGCGCCGCCGGTCGCGTCCGACGCCGTAACCGACGGCGGTGTGCGGATCGAGCATGATGTGCGCGTCTTCAAATACCCGGGCGATGGTGCGCCGGGTCTCGTCGTCGCTCCGCCGGCCGGCGGCGAACAGCTCGCGGATACGCGCCATCGTCACCGCGGCCACGGTCATCCGCCCGGACTGGCGGAAGCGGTCCAGCGCCCGGCGCACCGCGGCGCCGTCGCGGCGCACGAAGTCGTGCAGCAGGCGCTCGAAATTGCTCGAGACCTGGATGTCCATGCTGGGGCTGATGGTCGGCACGACCTCGCCGATCTCCATGGTCCCGGTCTCCAAAAAACGGGCGAGGATGTCGTTGCGGTTGGTCGCGATGACCAGCTGGTCGACCGACAGGCCCATGCGGCGGGCGGCGTAGCCGGCGAAGACATTGCCGAAATTGCCGGTGGGAACCGAGAACGCAACCGGCCGGTGGGGCGCTCCGAGCGCGACCGCGGCGGTGACGTAGTAGACCGCCTGGGCGGCGATCCGCGCCCAGTTGATCGAGTTTACCGCGGTCAGCCGGCAATCGGCGCGGAAACGGGCGTCGTTGAACATCGCCTTCACCAGGTCCTGGCAGTCGTCGAAAGTCCCCTCGACGGCGATGTTGTGGACGTTTGCCGAATCGACCGTGGTCATCTGGCGGCGCTGAACCTCGGACACCCGCCCTTCCGGGTGCAGCACGAAGATCTCGATCCCGGCCCGGTCGCGGCAGGCCTCGATCGCCGCCGACCCGGTATCCCCTGAGGTCGCGGCGACGATTGTCACCCGCTCGCCGCGCTTGGCGAGCGCGTGATCGAACAGCCGGCCGACCAGCTGCAGGGCGTAATCCTTGAAGGCCAGCGTCGGGCCGTGAAACAGCTCCAGCAGCCAGTCGCCGGTATCGAGCTGGACCAGCGGAGCGACCGCGGGATGGTCGAACCCGGCATAGGAAGCGGCGGCGATCTCGGCCAGCGTCGCCTCGTCGATGTCCGGTTCGGTGAACGGGGCCACGAGGCGGGCCGCGACTTCGTGATAGGGAAGCGCTGCGAACCCGGCGAGCGTGCGTGCGTCGAAACGGGGCCAGGATTCGGGCACGTAAAGGCCGCCGTCGGGCGCAAGCCCGCTCAGCAGCACGTCCTCGAATCCGAGCGGCGGCGCCTCGCCACGCGTGCTCACATAGCGCAACTGTCGCGTCCTTCCCTTCGACGATGGGCATATACGCCGCAAATCGCCGCGGCACAAACGCCGCCCCTCGTCAGCCTCGCCGATTGTTCCTATGCTCCGGCCGGGATGACCGGCCTCAACCGTAACACGCTAAGCCTCGGCCTGTTCGGCGCCAACTGCTCGGGCGGTCTCGCCACCTCGACCTTCCCGGACCGCTGGGAAGCGAGCTGGGAGAACAACCTCGCGCTCGCCCGCATGGCCGACGACGCCGGCATGGACTTCATGCTGCCGCTCGGACGCTGGATCGGTTATGGCGGCGAGACCAACCACAACGGCGCCAATTTCGAAACCCTGACCTGGGCCGCGGGCATCCTCGCATCGACCCGGCGCATCATGGCCTTCGGCACGCTGCATGTGACGCTGATCAACCCGGTCTTCGCGGCCAAGCAGATGGTCACGTGCCACCATATCGGCGGCGGCCGGTTCGGGCTCAACATCGTCTGCGGCTGGTACCAGAAGGAGTTCGACATGCTGGGCGTCGACCTCGGCGCCCATGACCGGCGCTACGATCTCGGCCAGGAGTGGCTCGACATCGTCAACCGGGTCTGGACCGAGGATCGGGCGTTCGATTTCGACGGCGAGTTCTTCACCCTGCGTTCGACCGTGCTGGAGCCCAAGCCGCTGCACCGGCACCGCCCGATGCTGGTCAGCGCGGCGATGTCGCCGACCGGGCGCGCATTCGCGCTGCGCAACGCCGACATGCTGTTCACCGTGGTCTGGGACCTCGACAGCCTGCCCGCCCAGTCGGCGGAGATCCGCTCGGAGGCCAGGGCGCTGGGCCGCGACGTCGGCATCTTCACCAACGCCTATGTGGTCTGCCGGCCGACCCGCAAGGAGGCGGAGGACTACCACCACCACTACGCGGTCGAGCACCGCGACACCGAGGCCGTGGAGACCATGGTGGTGGAGCGCGGCTGGGACAGGCCGGGCATCCCGGAGGACCGGCGGCAGCTCTTCCGGCTGCGCGCGGCCGGCGGCAATAGCGGCTTCCCCATCGTTGGCGATCCCGATGGGGTGGCCGAGACCATGCGCCTGATGTCGGCCGGCGGGGTGAGCGCGCTTGCCCTCGGCTTCCCCAACTACCTCAAGCATTTCCCCTATTTCCGCGACGAGGTGCTGCCGAGGCTGGAACGGATGGGGCTCAGGGCCGCCGCCGGGCGCGGCTGAGGGCGACGCCGGCTGCGAGCCGGACCTTGCGCGGCGCCGCCATCCAGATGCAGAAGATCGAGACCAGCGCGAGCGCGGCGCAGAGCGTGAAGGCCGGCGCGTAGCTGCCGGCATGGTCGAAGATCGTCCCGGTCAGCCAGGGACCCGCTCCGGCGCCCAGATTGCCGCCGACGCTGAGGAAGCCGAACACCACGGCGAAGCGCGGCCCGGCATAGATGTCGGCGGCGATGGTGCCGTAGAGCGCGCCGAGCCCGTAGCCGAACAGGCCCTGGCAGGCGACGATCGCATAGACCAGGAGCGGCGAAGGCAGGGTCTCGACCGCCAGCAGAAGCAGGTAGCAGGCCGCGAAGCCCGACAGCGCCACCGTCCACGCCCATTCCCGGCCGATGCGGTCCGACAGCCCGCCCACCCCGATCTGGCCGAAGATGCCGCAGAACCCGACCAGGCCCAAGGCGAGCGCGGCGAAATCCGGGGCGAAGCCGATATCCAGCAGGTATTTGGTCTGGTGCACCTGGACCGCGTACCAGGCGAACAGGCCGGTGAAGTAGGCGCATGTCACCCACCAGAAGCGACCGGTGGCGACGGCGCGGCCGAGCGTCCAGTCGGTCTCCGCCCAGCGACGGTCGACCACCGTCTCGGGCCGCTCGGCATGCGCCCTGCCCGGCTGCCGGTCGTCACCGTCGGGCTCGAGCCCCACCGAAGCCGGGTCCCTGCGCTGGGCGAGGAGGTTGAGAGGGACGATCACCGCGACCAGCAGGCCGGCGAGCGACAGGCAGGCGACCCGCCAGCCATCGGCTTCGATCACCGACTGCAGCCAGGGCAGGATGACGATCGCCCCCACGCCGACGCCGGAGAAGGCGATTCCAATCGCCAGCCCGCGGCGGCGCACGAACCAGTTGGGCAGGAACATCGAATGCCCGGCATAGCTCATCGAGACCGCGAAGCTCACCGTCATGACGCCGAGGGTGAGGTAGAATTCGGCCGGCGTCGTCGCCAGGGTGGCGAGCAGCAGCCCGGTCGCGGCGATCGTCGCGCCGGCCGGGATCATCACCTGCGGGCCGAAACGCGTCATCACGAAGCCGAGCGTCGGCACCAGCATCACCGAGGCGGCGAAGCCGACCGAGAACGCCGCCGCGGTCACGCCGCGCTCCCAGCCGAACTCGTCGAGGATCGGCGGAAACAGGAGCGAGAACGAGGTCCGCGCGCTGACCCCGACGGACATGGTCACGAATGCGATCCCGACGACCACCCAGCCGTAATAGAACGGCAGGCGGGCGGCCAGCGAACGACCGATCATTCAGGCCCCGGCGGTTGCAAGCGCCGGGCTCGGGCCGCGGCTCTCGCGGATCAGGATCGACAGGAAGGCGGCCAGGAAGGCGAGCGCGAGCGACACGATCCAGACCCAGTCATAGCGGGCGAAGAGCTCGAACAGATAGCCGCCGAGGAACGATCCCGCCGCGCCGCCGAGCGAATGGGCGGCGAAGATCAGCCCCATCGTGACGCCCATGATGTGCCGTCCCATATGGCTCGCCACCAGGCCGGCGACGATCGGGAAGGTGGCGTAGTCGAAGGTGCCGAACAGCACCGCGAAGGCGAACAGGAGCGGCGTGCTGCCGGAGATCTGCATGAGCACGAGGAAGGTGAGCCCGCGCATGAAGTAGATCGAGGCGAGCAGCGCCGGACGGTGGAACCGGTCGGACAGGTGGCCGAAGCCGATCAGCCCGGCGAGGCTGAAGGCCGACAGCACGCCGTAGGCGGTGGCGCCTTCCAGCGGTGGGAAGCCGCAGGCGACGGCGTAGGGAATCAGGTGGATCTTGACCACCCCGGCGGTGGTGAAGCCGCAGATCGCGAAGCCGCCGGCGAGCAGCCAGAAGGTCGGCTTGCGGGCGAGCTCGCGCAGCACCGCGCCGAAGCCGCTTCGCGCCCCCCGATTGGATACCGGACGGCCGGCGGAGGCCCCGCGCCGGCCGATCAGCAGGTTGACCGCGACCGCGGTGGCGAGGATTGCGGCGGCGGCGATCCACAGGCTCGAGCGCCAGCCGAACGCCGCGATCAGCACCGCGAGCAGCGGCATCAGGGCGATCTGCCCGGCGGTGCTGCCCGACGTCGCGATGCCGGTGGCAAGCCCGAGGCGGCGGTCGAAATACGCCGCCACTGTGGTCGACACCAGCGAGGGAGAGATCGCCGCGAAGCCGATGCCGCCGACGAGGCCGTAGCACAGCACGAGCTGCCAGGGCTCCGACATCAGCGCGCACAACCCGAGCGCGAGCGCGGCGAGCGCCATGCCGATGGCGTAGACCGCGCGCGGGCCGTGCCGGTCGAGCATCATCCCGGCGACCGGCGCGACCGCCGCCATGGTGGTCAGCATCGCCGCGCCGGCGCCCGACACCAGACCGTAGCTCCAGCCCAGATCGTCCTTCAGATAGGGCATCAGCAGGCCGATCGCGTTGCGCGCGGTGATCACGATGCCGAGCATCGCGAACAGCGCGGCGACGACGATCCAGCCCCTCTGGGCCGCGCGCGCGTCGATGTCGGATGCGTGTCCTCTGGCCAAGCGACCCCCCTGCCCGGCGACCCCCCGGACAGGCGAGCGGCGATCGAGGGCGGCCGTCGGCCCCGGTTATAGGCGGATTCGCGAGCTCGGCACCAGAGCGCCCCCTACTCCGCCGCCTCTTCGGCGCCGCGCGGGGCGGGGCCGATGGAGGCGGCGAGGTCGTAGCGGGACAGCATCTCGTCGACCAGCCCGGTCGCCGCCTGCCAGTCATAGGTGCGGTAGGCGTGGCCGCGGGTGACGAACTGGGCGCCGGCGTAGAACATCTCGTACTGGGCGTGGCGCGAGGCGAATTCCGAGCCGATCGCGTCCCAGGCGAGCTTGAGGAATTTTACCCTGGGCTCGGGCTCCATCGCCGGCGATTGCTGGGTGCGCTCGATGTAGTCGGCGAGCGCCGGGACGGCGAAGTCGCGCGCCGAGGACGGCAGCATGATCAACGCGCCGCCGGCGAGCTCGCGCAGCTTGGTGATGAAGTCGGGGTAGAGCTGCTGGGTCAGCACCTGGGAGGAGTACATCAGGTTGCGGTCGGGTACGTAGTAGCCGTGATATTCGCCGCCGCCGGCTTCCATGCCGTAGACCAGCCCCTTGACCATCGCGGTCTGCGCCGCGAGATGGCCGAGCTGCTCGCGCACCGAGGGGATGCTGACCGTGCCGATGGTCTCGGCGATCTTGTGGGCGACCCCGAGCAGGAACTGCATCTTCACCATCAGGCGGATCTGCGCCTGGTAGTTCTGCATGTAGTGCGCGTAGGTGTCGGAGAACTGGGCCCGCGCCATGTCGGTGTCGCGGTAGATGAAGACCCGGTCCCACGGCACGTGCACGTCGTCGAAATAGATCAGCGCGTCGTTCTCGTCGAAATGGGTCGACAGCGGGTAGTCGTACTCGCTGGTCACCGAGCCCTCGTAGGATCGCCGGGACAGCACCTTGACGCCCTTGTGCGCCATCGGCACGGCGAAGGAGATGGCGTATTTCTCCTCGCCCGGCCTGAGCGGCTGGATGTTGGCGCACAGAACCTCGTTCGCCATGATCGAGCCGGTGCCGAGCATCTTCGCGCCGCGCACGGTGATTCCCTGCGGATCCTCGTCGACCACGCCGCAGGTCAGGAACTCCTCGTCCTGCTCGCCGGTGTCCTTCGACCGGTCGGCCTGCGGGTTGATGATCACGTAGGTCATGTAGATGTCGTTGTCCCGCGCCCAGGCGTAGTAATCGAGCAGCGCCTGCGCCCGGACCTCGCTGTGCCGCCGGAACAGGTGGATGCCCATCACCTGGCCCGCCATCGAGGACGCGATGTGGTCCGGCGAACGCCCGAGCCAGCCGCCGGAGAGCCGCATCCAGGCGACGATCGCCTTGCGGCGCGCGACCAGCTCCTCATAGGATTTGGTGAGCTGCCAGGCGCGGTTGACCCGCTCGCCGCTGGTCGGCGATTCGAAGGTCATCAGCTCGACGTTCTCGGGCCGGCACTGGAAGTCGTAGAGCGCGCAGGCCGAAGCGACCGCGTTCCGGTAGGCGGGATGGACAGTCACGTCGCCGATGCGCACGCCGTCGAGATAGACCTCGCGCCCGTCCCTCAGGCTCTCCCTGTGTCGATTTCCGTCCTTGGGCATCCGAATCCCTCTTCCGTCGTACGCGGCGACCGATTCGCCCGCCCATCATACCAGCATTCGCCGGCGTTGCGGCGGGCCGGGCGGACACCTATGTTGCGGCCCGCCGCGAACGGCGGGAGGGTTGGCGATGCAGCATGTCGAGGCGGGCTATCCCGAGCCGGGAGGGCTGTATCTGGAGCCGACCCGGTATTTCGACCACGACTCGCCGTCGGTCCGCGCGTTCGCGCTGGCCAAGACCGCCGGCGCCGATACCGCGGTCGCCAGGGCGGTGGCGCTGTTCTACGCGATCCGCGACGAAATCCGCTACGACCCCTACACCATATCGGACGACCGCGAGAACTACCGGGCGAGCCGCGTGCTTGAGGCCGGCGCCGCGTTCTGCGTGCCCAAGGCCAACCTCCTGGTCGCCTGCGCGCGCGCCGTCGGCATCCCCGCCGGACTCGGGCTGTCGGACGTGACCAACCATCTCTGCACCGAGCGCCTCCTCAATCTGATGGGGGGCAGCAATTTGTTCATCCATCACGGCTACGCGGTGCTGCATCTCGACGGGTGCTGGGTCAAGGCGGCGGCGACCTTCAATCTCGAGCTGTGCGAGAAGTTCGACGTCCTGCCGACCGAGTTCGACGGCACCGACCACGCGCTTTTCCAGGAATTCGACGGCAGGGGCCGGCGCCACATGGAATATGTCCGGGATCACGGCGTGTGGTCAGATTTCGACTTCGACCGGGTGATCGGCGATTTCCGCGACCTGTATCCGGACACGCTGTTCGAGGACTGCGCCGCCGAACGGGCGAAGAACGCCGCGAGGGAGGCCGCCCGCTTCGAGGACGAGCGGCCGGTCGTTTGAATTCGGAAGAGGCGGCGGCGCTGCTCGGCCGGGCGCGGCAAACCGTCGCGGCGGTCGGGCCGCTTCCCGAGCCGCTGCGGCCGGTGGACGAGGCGGAAGCCTACCGCGTCCAGCAGGCACTCCGCGCCTGGTTCGCCGACAACGGCGACCCGCCGCAAGCGGGCTACAAGCTCGGCTGCACCACCCCCGTCATGCAGGCGATGCTGGGCCTCGACGCGCCGGTCCATGGCGGGGTCCGCGCCGGCGACGTCCATCCCACCGGCGCCGTGCTGCCCGCGGCGGGCTTCCGGGCGCCGGGCATCGAATGCGAGATCGCGCTCCGGCTGGGCTGCGATATCGACGCCCGCCGCCGCACCCCGCCCCGCGCCCGGATCGCCGGTGCCGTCGCCGAGGCGATGCCGGCGATCGAGATCGTCGACAACCGCTACGGCGACTGGTCGGCGCTCGGCACCCCGACGCTGATCGCCGACGATTTCTTCCAGGCCGCCTGCGTGCTGGGGAAGCCGGCCGACTGCGACCCGATGGCGCTCGACCGGGCGTCCGGGCGGACCCTGATCGACGGCATCGAAACCGGGCGGGGCAAAGGGACGGACGTGCTCGGGCATCCGCTGGATGCGCTCGCCTGGCTCGCCCGCGCGCTGGGACGGCGGGGCGCTGTGCTCCGCGCGGGCACCCTGGTGATGACGGGATCGCTGGTGAGGACGGCGTGGCTCGAGCGCTTCCCCGCCGCGGCGCGCGTCGAGATCGACGGGGTCGGCGCGGCGGAGGTCAGGCTGGAGTAACGCCGGCGCTGCCCAGTGGGCGGAGAGCGCCTTTACCGTAGACGCATCACCCAATGAACAGCTGGACGACCGCAATCGCGAGCGTCGCCCCGCCCGCGATCGCACCTATGGCGCACAGCAGCATCCACAGCTTGAGATTGAGCAGATCCTCGCGGGTGGCGGCATGCTCCATGAAGGATTCGATCCTTGCCAGACGCTGGCCGAAGGCTTCTTCATGGGCACCGGCCTGGCTGGCCATAGTCGAACTCCGCCATTCTCGTTTGCGAACATAGTGGACGCCGCATTAGCGATCCGGAACAAACCCGGACCGTCATACAACCCTGGATCGCATTGAGGGCCGGCCTCGCGGACAGTGGCGGCGCGGGGACAAGCAGGAACGCTTCCGATACAACCGGGCGCAGGCTAGTCGTCGATGGCGACCGCCTTGCCGCCGACGATGCGCTGGCCGACCGCCGGGACGCCGCCCTCCTCGCCCCAGCGGGGGGCCGATTCGATGTGGATGCCGAACTGGTCGAGCATCCTCATGCAGCTCTGGTCGACCACGTCCTGCAACGTCACCGGCCGGTTGTAGAACGCCGGCACCGGCGGGAAGATCACCGCGCCGAGCCGGCTGAGGCGGATCAGGTTCTCGAGATGGCCCGCATGCAGCGGCGTCTCGCGGATCGCCACCAGCAGCGTGCGGCGCTCCTTGAGCACCACGTCCGCGGCGCGGCTGATCAGGTCGCCGGTATTGCCCATTGCCACGTTCGACATGGTCTTGATCGAGCACGGCGCGATCACCATACCCTTGGAATGGAAGGAGCCCGACGAGATGGACGCCCCGATATTGCCGACCTCGTGCACCTGGTCGGCGAGCGCATTGATGTCGGCGATGTCGACGTCGTGCTCCATCTTGAGGGTCAGCTTGGCCGAGCGGCTCATCACCAGATGGACCTCGAACGCCCTGGACTGGCGCAGCATCTCCATCAACCGCACGCCGTAGATCGTGCCGGTGGCGCCGGTGATGCCGACAATGATGCGCTCCATGAAACGCCCTCCAGCGACGCGATCTGGTATCATCGGGACATTAATCTAACGGACCGGGGACATAGCGGAAAGGGCGCCATGACCGGGCGGCGGGCTGGAGGCCGGGCGGGGCCGGTCCGGGCCGTCCGGCGAGCGACAGGAGCATGCAAGAGCGGAACATGAGAGACGGGCAATTGCCGCCCATTCGAGGCTGGGCCATGGGGGTCGCTTGCGCCGGTGCCGCCGCCCTTTGGTTGGGCGCGGCGCAGGCCGCCGAGACCGCCGTTGGGCCGGCTGGGACGACCGTCGGGAACAAGACGGCCTATCCCGCGATGATCGGCCGCGTGCTGCGCTATCGCGCGCGCCACGAGGACACGCTGATCCACCTTCCGCGGCGCTTCAACGTCGGCTACACCGAGCTGCGCGCGGCCAACCCCTATGTCGATCCCTGGCTGCCGGGCGAAGGCACCGAGATCCTCATCCCGACCGCCCATATCGTCCCGCAGGCGGCGCATCGGGGGCTGGTTCTCAACCTCGGCGACCAGCGGCTCTACCATTTCAAGCCGGACGGCAAGACGGTGGTCTCTTACCCGGTGGGAATCGGCCGGGAGGGATGGTCGACGCCGACCGGGCGCACCAGGGTGGTGCGCAAGCGCGAGAAGCCGACCTGGTACGTGCCGAAGTCGATTCGCGCGGAACGCCCGGATCTGCCGGCGGTGGTGCCGCCGGGGCCGGACAACCCGCTGGGCTTGCACGCGCTCTATCTCGGCTGGGCGGCCTATCTGCTGCACGGCACCAATCGGCCCTACGGGATCGGCCGCCGCGCCTCGCATGGCTGTGTGCGGCTCTACCCGGAAGACATCGCCCGGCTGTACCGGGATATCCCCGTCGGCACGCCCGTCACCGTGGTCGACCAGCCGATCAAGATCGCCTGGGTGGGCGGCGACCTGATGCTCGAGGTCCATCCGACCCAGACCCAGGCCGACCAGGTGGAAGCCGGCGATCGGATGACCCATGTGGGCACGCCGGAGATCGCCTACAGGCTTCTCACCGCCGTCCGGGGGCAGGCGAGGAGGCTCGATTGGAGCCGAATCCGGCAGGCCCTGCGCAAGCGCGAGGGGCTGCCGATTGCCGTCCTGAAGAGAGAGGGCGCCGCGGGGTAGAGACCCGCCGACGGGCCGCGTCGAGCGGGATCGCCCGACGCGCCCGTCCGGTCAGTCGAGAGTCGCCTATTTCCGCATCTTGGACTGCATCATGCGGTCCATCTTCATCGCGGCCGACTTGGCCTCGTTGGCGGCGCGCTCCGCCGCGGCGGCGGCACGTTCGGCGGCGCGGGCCGCGTCCTCGGCGCGCTTGCCGGCGGCATCGGCCTTGGCG
>JAPPGP010000061.1 GCA_028821395.1 Defluviicoccus sp. | reverse complement strand
TCAACGAACGGAAAACCCGATGCCTGCGGTGCCCGGAGGAAGCGTTCGAGTTCCTCGGCTACCGCATCGGGCGCAATTATCGACCGCACGGGAAGGGCGCCTATATCGGCACCCGGCCCAGCAAGGCGAGCGTCCGGAGCATCTGCCGCAGGATCAGCGAGATGACGTCGCGGCGGTGGACCGGGCTGCCGACGGAGGCGAGGGTGGAACGGCTGAACCGGGTCATGACCGGGTGGGCGAACTACTTCAACCTCGGGCAGGTCAGCCCGGCCTACGGCGCGGTCGACCGACACGCGGTCCGGCGGCTTCGCCGGTGGCTCTGTCTAAAGCACAAGGTGAAGAGCGGGAAATACGTGCGCTTCCCGGACACGAGGCTGCGCGACCAGTACGGCCTCACCCGCCTGTCGCCGAGGACCAAGGGCCTTCTGCATGCGAAGGCATGATCTCGTCCGAAAGCCGGATGCGGGAAATCCGCACGTCCGGTTTGATGAGCGGGGACTGGAAACGCGGCCATGGGAGCCGGACTGAGGCCCGGCGCGAAAGCGCCGGAACAACCACCGGACCCTGAAGCTGGCGCGCCAGTCCTCGACTCTACCCCCTGTCATGGCCTGCGCGGCGCTGTCCGGCCGACAGGGCAGGAGAGTCGCGCCCGGGCGCCCGCCTGCCGCGTCGCGGGTCTCGACCGTATTGCCCGATACGCTCTTCGGCCCGCTCCTGGCGGGACGAACGCCCGGGCGCGACGCAAGCCGTGACAGGGACGAGAAATGCGGGCTAGTCTCGCGCCATGGCGAGCGAGCCCGTCGTCCTCTACGAGAACCTGCGCAGCTGCGGCTACACGCCGTTCTATCTGGCACAGCGGGCCGGGTTGTTCGAGGCCGAGGGTCTGGAAGTGGATTTCCGGCTGTCCCCCGCCCCGCCGGAGACCGCCCAGGGGCTGATCGACGGGCGCGCCGACGTCTCCTTCGGCGGGCCGATGCGGGTGATGATGCACCACGACGCCGCCCGCGCCCGCGGCGAGCGGAGCCCGCTGGTCTGCTTTGCGCAGATCGTGGCCCGCGACCCGTTCGTCCTGGTCGGCCGCGCGCCCAACCCGGATTTCCGTTTCGCGGACCTGGTCGGCCCGCGCGTCGGCGTCGCCACCGACGTCCCCACGCCGTGGATGCTGCTCTACGACGACCTCGACCGGGCCGGCATCGATCCCGCCGCCCTGACCCGCGCGCCGGACGCCCCGATGGCGGAGAACGCCGCGGCGCTCCAGCGCGGCGACATCGACGTGGCGCAGCTCTACGAACCCCATGCCGAGGCCCTCGTCTCGGGCGGGCATGGGCATGTCTGGCACCGCTTCTCGGCGCGCGGCGACATTGCCTACACGACCTTCTACACGACAAGGCGTTTCGCCGCCGAAAGCCGCGAGGCGTGCATGGCGCTGGCCCGCGCGATGGCGGCGGCGCTGGCGCGGCTGCACGCGGCGCCGCCCGCCGAGACCGCCGCGCTGGTCGGCCCGGCATTCTTCCCGGAGCTTCCCCCGGCGAGCCTCACGCGGATCGTATCGGGATACCGCGAGGCCGGGCTCTGGCCGCGCGGGATCGGGCTGCCCGCCGCCGCCTTTGCCCGCCTCAAGGCGGCGCTGCTGGCGGGCGGCTTGATCGGTTGCGACGTGCCCTATGACGACGCCGTCGATGCCGCGCTGTCGCAACCCGGAGCGCCGTCGTGAGCGGCGGCATCCCGGCCATAGACATCGCGCCCTTCCTCGACGGCAGCGGCAAGCAGGCGGTCGCCCTGAAGGTGGCCGAAGCGTGCGAACGGATCGGGTTCCTCGTAGTGTCCGGCCACGGCATCGAGCCCGGGGTCTTCGAGCGCGCGTTCGAACGGTCGCGCGCCTTCTTCGACCGGCCGCGCGCCGACAAGGACCGCTGCCACCCGCGGGGTCCGTCGCGCCAGCGCGGTTTTCACGGTTTCGCCACGCGGGGGCTCGCCTACACGCTGGGCGAGGAGACGCCGCCGGATTTGCGCGAGACCTATTTCCTCGGCCCCGTCGACGACCACCGGGGCCATTTCGCCGACCTGCCGGAGGCGGCGGATGCCTACGCGCCCAACATCTACCCCGACCGGCCGGCGGGCGCCGCCGAGGCATTGATCGCGATCTACCGCGCCTATGAACGCCTGTCGGCGGACATGCTGCGCATTTTCGCGGTGGCGCTGCGCCAGCCCGAGGACTATTTCGCGAGGTTCGTCACGCGCCACTTCAGCATCCTGTCGAGCCACCACTACCCGCCGCTCGGCGAGCCACCGAAGCCGGGCCAGCTGCGGACCGGCGCGCATACCGACTACGGCGCGCTGACCATCCTCGCGATGACCGAGGCGGATGGCGCGCTGGAGGTCCGCATGCCCGACGGCGCCTGGCACCCGGTCCGGCCGGCAAGCGGCGCGCTGGTGGTCAATCTCGGCGACATGATGGCGCGCTGGACCAACGGGCGCTGGACCTCGACCTTGCACCGCGTCGCCAACCCGCGTGACCTCGACAGCGCCCGGTCGCGGCGCCAGACCATCGGCTATTTCATGCATCCGGATTACGACGCGCCGATCGCCGCGATCCCGTCCTGCGTGCCAAAGGGCGAGGCGCCGCGGTTCCCCACGATCTCGGCCGGCGAGCACATCGCGATGAAGATCGCGGCCAGCCACGACGGCGCGGCGGTCGCCCGGGACGCCGGGCAAAGCTAGCCCGGAGAGGAGTCAGCCGCCGGCGGCGGCGCGCGGCCAGCGCTTGAGCAATCCGCGCGCCGCCGCGATCGACCACAGCTTTTCGAGGGCGCGGCCGGCGCGGTCCATGATGTCGTCCGCGTCGCCGCGCAGGAACCTCCCGTCCCGCACCAGGATCTCTCCGTCCACCATGACGGCCGAGACATCGGCGCCCGAGCCGTTCCAGACCAGCGCGCGCAGCGGGTCCCACACCGGAAAGAGGTGGGGCCGGCGCATGTCGACGACGATGAGATCGGCCTTGGCCCCCGGGGCGATGACGCCGAGGTCTTCGCGCCCCAGCGCGGCGGCGCCGCCCTTGGTGGCGGCCGAGATCAGATCGAAGGCGGAGCCGGCGTCGCCGCGCCCGGAATGGGTCTTGGCGAGCAGGCCGGACGTGCGGAACTCCGACAGCATGTCCAGGCAATAGCCGTCGGTGCCGATGCCGAGCCCGACGCCGCTCTCGCGGAAGCGATGATACGGCGCGGTGACCCCGACCCGGGCATAGGTCAGCGGACAGGTGGCCACCGCGGTGCCAGCGTCGCGCAGGATCGCCAGGTCGGCGTCGGTCGCGTAGATGCAGTGGCCGACCACCACGTCGGGCCCCAGAAAGCCGAGATCGCGGAGGTGCTCGACCGAGGTCTTGCCGTATCGCGCGCGGATGGTATCGACCTCCAGCGGGCTCTGGGAGACGTGGATCGAAATCGGACAGCCCAAGTCGGTGGCGGCGGCGCGCACTTCGCGCAGCAGGTCCGGCGCGCAGGTGTCGACGCCGTGCGGGGCGAGCCCGACCCTGACGCGGCCGTCCGGGCCTTCGTCGTAGCGCTGGAACATCTCGATTGCCCGCGCCAGACCCGTGTCGGCGCCCGTCCCGCCATAGACGGGACGGCCATCGGCATCGACGCCGGGGCTGGCGGACGACCATTGGTAGGGGCAGCCATAGGCGCGAATGCCCATCCGGCGGGCCACGTCGAAGAAGAAATCCTGGTTGATGCGCCACATATCGAGGATCGTCGTCGAGCCGGTCATGATCAGCTCGAGGACCGCGATCTCCACGATCGCGCGCTGCTCGTCCCGGTCCAGCACGTCGACCGCCATCTCGCCCATCGGCAGCAGGAAGCTGTAGACGTAGTTGCCGCCGAGCGTCGCTTCGCTCACGTCTTCGATGAGCCCGCGGAACACCGGCGCGCTAAAGCTGTGGTTGTGGATGTTGACGAACCCCGGCAGCACCAGGGCCTGATCGAACTCGATCGTCTCGTCGGCGTCCGCCGGGCGCTCGCCGGCGATTGCGGCGATGGTGGAACCCTCCACCACGACGTAGCGGTCTTCGACGATTTCGGGCCCGTCATCGGTGCCCGCCAGAACCCAGCGTCCGGGAATGACGGTGCGCTTCTCGCGTTTCATGCCATCCGCTCCGTGTCGCTCAACCAGGGGCACGGCCTTTTGCAACCGGCGGCGGTCGGTCATGATGCACGCAGGAGCTGCCGTGAGTCCGCACTTTCGAACGGTAGCGCCGGCTGGGGACAGGAACAAGCTCCCGGAACCTGTCGGCGGGTCGAAGGGTCGGGGGCGTTCCCGCGGGCGCGCCGGCCGCCCGCATCCGAGGAGAGGCATGACGCCAGGGGACCCGGTCGAGGAGCGGTCGGGCGGGGAGGCGGTGGCCGACGGCGTGACGGCTCTCGGCCGATGGGCCGCCGGGGTCGATTTCGCCGCTCTGCCCGACGCGGTATGGCGCCGCGCCGCGCTGGTCGCGACGGACGATCTCGCCGCGGTCGTCGCGGCCCGCGACGAGCCGGAGCTGCGCCCGCTCCACGACCAGCTCCTGCGCCGCGCCGCGCCGCCCGAGGCGACGGTGTTCCGCGGCGGCCGGCCGCGCACCGATCGCTACTCGGCCGCCGTCGCGAACGGCGCGGCGGCCGGCTGGTGCGAGCTCGACGAGGGCTATCGCGAAGTGCCCTGCCATGGCGGGTTGTGCGTCCTGCCCGCGCTGTGGGCCGAGGCGGAAGCCGAAGGACGCACGGTGCGCGAGATGCTGCGGGCGCTGGCGATCGGCTACGAGGTCGTCACCCGCTTCGCCCGGGGGTTCCGGTTTCCCGACCAGCGGCTTCACCCGCACGCGGCGCTGCCGGCCATCGGGGCCGCGGCCGGCGTTGCCGCGATTCGCCGGCTGCCGACCGAGACGTTTCTCGATGCGATCGCCGGCGCGTCCACGATGGTGGCGCCGGGTCCGTTCGATCACGCCGTGAAGGGGGCGCTGGTGCGAAACGTGTGGGCCGGCGTGGGCGCCTGGATTGGCCTCCGTTCGGTCGACTGGGCCGGCTTGGGCATAGGCGGCGCGGCTTCCTCGCCCTACGACGTGTTCGTGGGCGGTCTGGGCGCGGAAGCCCGGCCCGGCGAGCTGGCGGGGGCTCTCGGCCGGTCCTGGGGCATCGCGGACGGTTTCCACAAGATCTACGCCTGCTGCCAATACGCGCACGCCGCCGTGGAATCGTCGGAAGAGCTGCTGGCGCGACGGCCGGACATCGAGGCCGCACGCGACATCGAGCGCATTTTCGTGGAGACCCATCGGCGCGGGCTGGCCCTGGAGAACAGGCGGCCGGCGACCGGCCTTGCCGCAAAGTTCTCATTGCCGCACATCGTGGCCAGCGTCAGCCATCTCCGCCATACCGGCGCAGAGGCGTTCTCCGCCGCCACGCTGAGCGATCCGGCGATTGCCGCGCTGCGCGAACGTGTCGCGCTCGAGCCCTACGAGCCGGAGCGTCCGTGGCCCGAGGACCGGCCGGCCCGGGTCACCTGGCTGCTGCGGACCGGCGAGCGTCTCGAGGCGGAGTGCCGGAGCGCGCGGGGCGGCCCGGACCGCCCGTTCGCACCGTCGGAGATCCTCGACAAGCTGCGCGCGATCGCCGCCCCGGCCTACCCGCACATGGCCGAAGTCTGCCGGACCCTGGTCGACCTCGACGGCGCTCTGCTGGAAACGCCCTGGACCGAAGCGGTCGCCCAAATGACCGCCGCCGCGCCGCCCAGCCCGCCGCCGATGACGGCTGATCCGGCCGCCCACGTCACGGCGGCGGAGCCGGGACCCGGCTGAACGCCCGGACCCCGGCCCCTCGGGCGAGTGAAAGCGTCTCGGGCGGTCGGGCTATTTCTCGTTCCGCTTTATCGAGTCCTTCAGGAGCGCGTACATCTCGCGGACCTGCGCGTTGTCGTGCTTGCCGAGGAAATCGTCGCCGAGGGTGCGAACCCGGTTCATGAAATCGGCCTGATCGGCCGCCGACAGTCGTATCACCTCGGCGCCGTTGTCCTTCCAGAGCTTCTCGGCCCGCGCGCCGAATTCGAGGCCGATCTTCGTGCACTCCTCCGCCATTTCGCCCGTCGTATCCAGCACGAGCTTGAGCAGGTCCGGCGAAAGCTTCTTCAGCCACGCCTCGCTCGCGAAGATGGCGCTCGGAATCTGGCCGCTCTCGACGACCGTGATGTATTTGGTCACGGTAAAGAATTTCGATCCGCCCATCACGATGATGCTTGACCGCACGCCGTCGATGGTCTTGCGCGACAGGCCGGGCAGCACCTCGATATAGGACATTGGAACGCCGGTCGCGCCCAGCTTGCCGACCAGCGCGGTCTCCATCTTGGACGCCAGGACCCGGATCTTCTTGCCCCTGAAGTCGTCCATCGTGCGGATCGGGCGCAGGCTGGCGAACGACGTCGGCCCGTAGACGTAGAGCGAGAGCACCCGGATGCCGGTGCCGAGGGCGAGCTTGGAATAGGGCTCGCTGAACGCCGGGTCGTTGAGCGCCCTGTGGGCATGCCAGACGTCCTTGAACACGCCGGGCGCGTCCGGCACCTGGAATGCCGCGTTGTGGCCGACCAGGAACCCGGGCGGGGCGATTAGGAGCTCCTGCGTCCCGAGCTGGATGCCCTCGATCATCCGGGCGATCTTGCCGAGCTGGCCGGCGGGGAAGATGCGGGCGGCGAGCTTGCCGCCGGAACGCTCGTTCAACCGCTCCGCCAGAATTTCGCCGATACGATGCTGCGGATCCTGGACGGTCGCGAATCCGATCTTTACCGCCATTCCCTCCGCCAGTGCCCCGCCGGACAGGCCGAGCAGCGCGACGGCCGCGCCGAGTGCCGAAATCGCGCTGGTCCTGCGCCGTGCCTTACCGATCATGTTCCTGCTCCTCCCTCGGGTTGCTGCAAGGATTGTCGTGTCGCCCCGGGCTTGCCGCACGACCGCCCCGAGGTATCGAGACAGTAGCCGAGCCCCGCAGCGTCGGCAAACGCGCCGCCCGGCTGGCCGGTGCAAGGGGGGCGGGGTATGGTCGGCGACGCTGGGCGCGCAGCGTCGGTCCCCAGCGGGCATGCGGCGCCGACGTCACGGAGACGCGAATGGAATCCTCGCACGCCGGTCCCCCGAAGTCGCTCGATCGTCCCCTGGAGCACGACCCGTCGGACTGGCCGGCGCAGGAGAATTACCGCCTGCTGACGGCGCTCGTCATACCGAGGCCGATCGCCTGGATCTCGAGCCTGTCCCCCGACGGCGTGCGCAATATCGCGCCGCACTCCTTCTTCAACGCGGTGTCGACCGACCCGCCGCATGTCATGGTCAGCTCCACCGGGGTGAAGGACTCGGTGCGGAACATTCGGGCGACCGGGGAGTTCGTGCTCAATATCGTGACGATGGATGTCATCGAGGACATGGTCTTCACCTCGACCGACTTTCCGCCCGAGGAGGACGAGTTCGACTGGAGCGGGCTGACCGCGGTGCCCTCGGCGAAGGTGGCGCCGCCGCGGATCGGTCAGGCCAGGGCGCATCTGGAGTGCGTGTCGGTCGACGAGATGACGCTCGGCGACGCGACGCTGACATTCGGCCGGGTGGTCCACATGCACATCGATCCCCGGGTGTGGCGGAACGGGCGGGTGGACCCGGCGCTTCTCGACCCGGTGTGCCGCCTGTCCGGCAGCCTCTACGCCGCGCTCGGCGAACGGTCCAGCCTGGCGATCCCCAGATGGGAGGACGTGGCCGGCTCGGGGCATCGAAGCCCGCGCCCCCGCTGATCCGCGGCCGGGCGGCCCGTCCCGTGGGTGCGATTCTCCTGTGGGAAAGCCGCCTTTGGCGGTGCCGTCGGCCGCCCGATTCGCTATGATGGGGGAACAAACCGGGAATAGGAGGATTCGGTGGCCGGAAGCGTCAACAAGGTCATTCTCGTCGGCAATCTCGGGCGCGATCCCGAGGTGCGGCACACCAATGACGGCAACCCAATCGTCAATCTCTCGGTCGCCACCTCCGAGCGGTGGCGCGACCGCACGACGGGCGAGCGGCGCGAGCGCACCGAATGGCATCGCGTCGTCATCTTCAACGACCGCCTCGGCGAGGTGGCGCAGAAGTATCTTCACAAGGGCTCGAAGGTCTATCTGGAGGGCCAGCTCCAGACCCGCAAATGGACCGGCCAGGACGGCCAGGAGCGCTACACCACCGAGGTCGTCCTGCAGCGCTTCCGCGGCGAGCTGACCATGCTCGACAGCCGCGGCGAGGGGGGCGGTGGGTACGATGCGCCGGGCGGCGCGCCGGCCGGCGAAATCGATCGAGGCGGCCCGGCCCGGGGCGGCGGCGACCTGGACGACGAGATCCCGTTCTGAGGAGCCCGCCCCCACCCCGTCATGGCCGGACTCGTTCCGGCCATCCACGGCGTCCGCCGCGGGAGAGAGATGGCCGGAACGAGTCCGGCCATGACGGGGTGGGAGCAGGACATGGGTCTGCCGAATTTTGCCGAATTAAATGTACGGTAAATCAATAAATTAAAGTGTGTTTCGGAATTATCTTCTCAACAACGGAATCGAGCCTGTCCCGACCGGTCGCAGGCTTGGCAAAGCCCCGCCGAGATTGAGCGCGGGGGCCGATTCTGTTACTATCCGCCAACGGGTTTTGCGGCGTCTCCGAACCGGTCGGGGGGCCGCGTCTGAACCGGTCTAGTTCCCGAACCGGACAAGCGAAGCGCCTTGACCGAAACGCTGGCCCCGCCGCCGCCGCCGCCCGAATTCGACATCGTGCCGGTGAGCCTCGAGGAGGAGATGGAACGCTCCTACCTCGACTACGCGATGAGCGTGATCGTCTCGCGCGCGCTGCCCGACGCGCGCGACGGGCTCAAGCCGGTGCACCGCCGCATCCTCTACGCGATGCACGAGGAGGGCTACGCGTGGAACCGGCCCTACCGCAAGTCGGCGCGCATCGTCGGCGACGTGATGGGCAAGTACCACCCGCATGGCGACCAGGCGATCTACGACGCCATGGTGCGCATGGCGCAGGACTTCTCGATGCGCCTGCCGCTGATCGACGGGCAGGGCAATTTCGGCTCGATGGACGGCGACCCGCCGGCGGCGATGCGCTACACCGAGGTGCGGCTGACCCGCGCGGCGCACGAGATGCTCGACGACATCGAGCGCGACACCGTAGCCTTCCGCGCCAACTACGACGACAGCGCGCACGAGCCGGAGGTCCTGCCGGCGCGCATCCCCAACCTGCTGGTCAACGGCGCCGGCGGCATCGCCGTCGGCATGGCGACCAACGTGCCGCCGCACAATCTGGGCGAGGTCGTCGATGCCTGCCTTGCGATGCTCGACGAGCCCGGCATCCCGATCGACCGGCTGATCGAGATCGTGCCCGGGCCCGACTTCCCGACCGGCGGATTCGTGCTCGGCCGCCAGGGCATCAGGGAGGCCTACCATTTCGGGCGCGGCTCGGTGGTGATGCGCGGGCGCACCCATGTCGAGGAGATCCGCAAGAACCGCGAGGCGATCGTCGTCACCGAGATCCCCTACCAGGTGAACAAGGCGCGGATGATCGAGAAGATCGCCGAGCTGGTGCGCGAGAAGCGGATCGAGGGCATATCGGATCTGCGCGACGAATCCGACCGCACCGGCGTGCGCGTGGTGATCGAGCTGCGCCGCGACGCGATGGCCGACATCGTGCTCAACCAGCTCTTCCGCTACTCGCCGCTGCAGACCAGCTTCGGCGTCAACACGCTGGCGCTCGACCGCGGCAGGCCCGAGACGATGGACTTGCGGTCGCTGCTCAACGCCTTCCTCGAGTTCCGCGCCGACGTGGTGCGCCGGCGCACCGCCTACGAGCTCGGCAAGGCGCGCGAGCGCGCCCATGTGCTCGCCGGGCTCGCCGTCGCGGTGGCCAATATCGACGACATGATCGCGCTCATCCGCGCCGCGCCCGACCCCATCGCCGCGCGCAGCCGGCTGATGGAGCGGCCGTGGCCGGCGGACGACGTCGCGCCGATCATCGCGCTGCTCGACGAGCCGGGGCGCGCGGTGGTCGAGGGACGCTACAGCCTGTCGGAAGCCCAGGCGCGGGCCATTCTCGAGCTCCGCCTGCAGCGCCTGACCGCGCTGGAGCGCGACAAGATCGGCGAGGAGCTCGAGGCGCTGTCGCAAAAGATCGCCGAGTACCTGGCGATCCTGGAATCGCGCGACCGGGTGATCGAGGTGCTGCGCGGCGAGCTGCGGGCGGTCAAGGAGGCGTTTGCGACGCCGCGGCGCACCGAGATCCTCGATTCGGAGGCCGACCAGGACATCGAGGATCTGATCCAGCGCGAGGCGATGGTCGTCACCGTGACCCATGCGGGCTACATCAAGCGGGTCGCGCTCTCCACCTACCGGGCGCAGAAGCGGGGCGGCAAGGGGCGCGCCGGCATGACGACCAAGGAGGGGGATTTTCTCGCCAAGCTGTTCGTCTGCGACACCCACACGCCGGTGCTGTTCTTCTCCTCGCGCGGCCAGGCCTACCGGCTAAAAGTCTACCGCCTGCCGGAGACGCCGCCGCGGTCGCGCGGCAAGGCGCTGGTCAATCTGCTGCCGCTGGAGAAGGGCGAGACCATTACCACCGTCATGCCGATGCCGGAAGACGAGGCCGAGTGGCACACCCTCGACATCGTGTTCGCCACGGAGAGCGGCCGGGTCAGGCGCAACCGGCTGAGCGACTTCGCCAACGTGATGGCGAACGGCAAGATCGCCATGAAGCTCGATCCCGGCGACCGGCTGGTCGGCGTCGAGACCTGCGCGGCGGGCGACAACGTGCTGCTGGCGGCGCGGAGCGGCAAGTGCATCCGCTTCCCGGTCGACGACGTGCGCGTGTTCTCGGGCCGCACCTCGACCGGGGTGCGTGGCATGAAGCTCGCGAAGAGGGATCGCATCGTCTCGATGACGATTTTGCGCCACAGCGACATCGACACCGCCTCGCGCGATGCCTATCTGCGCTACGCCAATGCCAGGCGGCGCACCGACGGGAACGGGGAGGGTGCGGAGAACGGGCTCGCGCCGGAGACCGTCGCCCGCATGGAGGCGGAAGAGGAGTTCATCCTCTCGATCACCGAGAACGGCTACGGCAAGCGGAGCTCGGCCTACGAGTACCGCACCACTGGCCGCGGCGGGCAGGGGATCGTCAATATCGAGACCTCGAAGCGCAACGGCCCGGTGGTCGCCACCTTCCCGGTCGCGGAGTCCGACGAGATCATGCTGGTCAGCGACGGCGGCACGCTGATCCGCTCGCCGGTCGCCGATATCCGCATCGCCGGGCGCAACACCCAGGGGGTGACGCTGTTCGACACCGCCGAGGGCGAGCGGGTGGTCTCGGCCGCGCGCTTCGCCGCCGGGTTCGACGAGCTCGGCAACGGCAACGGCAACGGGGGGCCGGGGTAGTGTCCCGGTTGCGGAACGCTAACACCCCCACGTCATGCCCGGACTTGATCCGGGCACCCAATGGCGCCGCCACCTCTTCCTGCCGGTCGTCTTGCGGGCGGAGGAGGCCGCATGGATGACCGGATCACCCCCGGACTTGATCCGGGGGCCGGCCATGACGTGGTGGGGCCGGCCGTGACGCTTGAGAAAGACCCGGCCTGACCGCCGGCGAAGGGGAGGGGCATGGCGAGCGAACGCATCGGGGTCTATCCGGGCACTTTCGACCCGATCACCAACGGGCATCTCGACATCATCCAGCGCGCCGCGACGGTGATGGACCGGCTCGTCGTGGGCGTCGCGGTCAACGCGGGCAAGGGGCCGCTGTTCTCGGTCGAGGAGCGCGTGGACATGGTGCGCGCGGAGGTCGCCGGCCTCAACCGCGGCAACGGCGGGCGGGTGCAGGTCACGCCGTTCGACAACCTGCTGATGGACTTCGCCGTCGAGCAGGGCGCCTGCATGATCGTGCGCGGGCTGCGCGCGGTGTCCGACTTCGACTACGAGTTCCAGATGGCGAGCATGAACGCCAAGCTCAACGGCGACGTCGAGACGGTCTGCCTGATGGCCTCCGACAAGCACCAGTTCATCGCCTCGCGGCTGGTCAAGGAGATCGCCATGCTGGGCGGCGACATCTCCGCCTTCGTCTCCCCCCGAGTCGCCGAGCTCCTGATCGCCCGCCGCGACGGGCGGTAGGGGGCGGCGCCGTCGTTTCGACCTGAGCGCCGGAGGCGCGTCCTTCGATACGCCGCTTCGCCGCTCCTCGGGATGGGGGGGTGTCGGCCGCCCGCGCCCATCGACCCTCATCCTGAGCGATCCGGGGCTCGATCCGGGGCGTATCGAACCAACCCGCGTCGCATCGCCGCCAGCTGAATCGGACACGCCCGGGCTCGTCCATCGGTCGGGACGCGGCGCCCGCGCTTCGCAAGTTCCGGCAAAGGCCGGGCTTTCACCGGTTTTTGGTATTCGCAACAGACATCTCTCTCTAACTTCTTGTATAGCGTTATCAATTATGTAAAAGTCACGAATAATTATACAACTTACACGGGCATATCGCCAGTTGCGGTGAACCTTCAGGACAACCGGCGAAGGAACCGAATTCGCGATGAGAACGATGAGCACGCATGACAACAGCCAATTTCCGGCCCCGCGGGGGTTTCCGACCCGGCGCGGTCCGTTCGCCGCGCCGATTGCGCTCGTTGCGCTGCTATCCGCCGCCCCGGCGCTGTCTCAGACGACGCCGATATGCAGCGACACGCCGGCGGCCGGGCAGCGCATCGTCTGTTTCGCGGACGGCGCCTCCACCGGGGACATCGCGATCGACACCTCGGGCCTCGCCATCGAGACGACGGAGGACCACGCGCACGGCATCGCCGGACAGCATTTGGGCGAGGGGAGTGTGGCGATCGGGTCCCGCGCGGACTCGATCGCGACCGAAGGGCAGCTTGCCCACGGCATCCTCGCGTCGCACAAGGGCGCCGCCGGGGACGTCGTCCTGCGCCTGCGGTCCACCGACATCGAGACCAGGCGGCAGGGAGCCGGGGCGTTGTCCCGCGGCATATGGGCCGAGACGACATCCCCCGGCAAGCTGGAGGTCGAGATCGCGGGCGGCAGCGTCGTCACCCGGGGAGACGACTCCTATGCCATCCTGCTCGACCAGCTCCATGCGGGCTCCGGCGCGGCCGGCGCGCTCCGCCTCGACATCGGCGGCGGGGCGGAGATCGGGACGGAGGGCGCGTCGGCTCACGGGATTGTCGCCACTCGCAGCAGCGACGGGGACATCGAGCTCACCCTGCGCAACGCCGCCGTCGCCACCGCAGGGTCCGATTCCGACGGCGTGTGGGCGACGCAGCTACCCGGCGCCAAACCCGATATCGCGGGCGACGTCGCGGTCAACCTTCTGGGCGGCGTGCGGATCGAGACGGAGGGTGCACACGCCGAGAGCATCTTTGTGGAGGCTGGCGGCAACGACACGACGGTTCCGAGCGACGTCACGGTCACGGCGCGGGGCGGCAACGAGATCGTGACGGCGGGCGAGGAGGCCCAAGGCATTTTGGCCCAACGCGCGAACGGCGGCGCGGGCAACGTGCTCGTGGACCTGTGGCAAACCTCGATAACCGCGAGGGGCGCCGGCGGCGACGGTATCCGTGCGGCAAACGATGGCGTGGGCGACATCGACATCCGGCTCTCGGGCGGCGGCGTGACGACCCACGGGGTGAATGCCCCGGGAATTAGCGCCTGGAAGAGCGCAGCGGGTCCGGGCGACCTCCGCATCGCCGCCCGGGACCACCGCATCGCGACGGAAAGCACCGGGCTGGACACGAACGGGCTGGCCCGCGCACACGGTATCTCGGCGACGCATAACAGCCAGGGCAACATCGTCATCGACCTCCAGGGCGGCTCCATCGAGACCAGAGGCGTGGGGTCCCACGGCGTCTTTGCTGCGCATCAGCCGGCCGAGGACGGCGGCGACGTCGGGATCCGCACGAGCGCCGGTCACATCACCGCCTCCGTTGGCGATGGGACCATCGGCATTTTCGCGATCAACTTCAGCGCGGGACCGGAGAGCGGCGCCATCTCGATCGATATCGGCGGCGCCGTGCGGGCCGCCGGCGCGAATTCGACCGGCGTTGCGGTGGCAGCGTACTCGTCCGCCACCGGCACGGTGCTGGGCGCGTCGCCGCTGGACGAAGACGGCTACCGGCGGCAGACGGTACGGGTCGACGGCCGGGTGCAGGGCGGCTCGGACACGGGCGCGGGCGTCTCGCTCGCCGGCGGCGGCCGGGTGTTCGTCGGCCCGCGCGGCTGGGTCGGCGCCGTCTCCGGCCTCGCAATGCGCGCCTATGGCGACACTGTCGTCGACGGCGAGCCGGTGCCGCGCCGGCTGCTGGTCCACCTGGCGCCGGACGGCGTCTCGCCCGCCGAGCTGCTCGGCGGCAGGATCGTCAACGACGGCGGCGAGACCGTGCTGGCGGTCAACGGCACGCCGCTCTACGACAGCGAGGACGGCGGGCGCACCGGGCTGTGGGCGCCGAACGGCCTGCGCGACGTGACGCTGGCGGAGGGCTTCGCCGGGCTCGACTTCTCCTCGTCCGAGGCCTTCGCCGAGCGCTACGCCGCGCGGGCGGCGGTCTACCAGGCGCTGCCCGGCGCGCTGCTGCGGCTCGACGAGGCGGGCGGCAGCGGCGGGGAGCGGTTGCGCAAGCCGGGCTCGCCGCTATGGCTGCGCCTGTCCGCCGCCGCGGGACGCTACGCGC
>JAPPGP010000175.1 GCA_028821395.1 Defluviicoccus sp. | reverse complement strand
CCGGCTTCCTTTCGGACCCGCTGCCACAGCGAGAGGTCGCGGCCGCGCGGCCGCGACGGATCGCGCGGCGAGGGGAACACGAACGGGCTCTCCCCCGCCGTCTGGCGCTCCAGGATGGCGCGCGCCCGGCTGTTGAGGGGCACATTCCTCGGCCCGGTCTTGCTGTCGCCAAGCACCAGCATGCCGCCCCGGACCTCGGACCGGCGCAGCCGCACGATCTCGGACTTGCGGCACCCGGTGAGCAGCAGCAGGCGGATAATGTCGGCCTGCGCCCGGCCGTCCCCGGCATGACAGTCGTCGAGGACGCGGTGCAGCCGGGCGATCTCGTCGCGCGACAGGAAGCGGGTCTGCCTGGGCCGGCGGTTCGGTTTCGTCCCCCGCGTGGGATCGGTCTCGATGTGGCCGCAGGCGATGGCGAAGCCGACGATCTGACGCAGCAGCTCCAGCCCCTTGTTGGCGCCGCCCGGCGCGGTGCGGCTGTATCCGTCGAACCAGCTTCGGACCTGCCGGGCGGAGATGCGGTCGAGCGGCGTCGCCCCGAAGGCGGGCAGGATGCGTCCGTCCAGCAGGTATTGCAGGCTCCGCCGCGTCGACTCCTTGCAGCGCCCGAACTGCGCCGCCTTCCAGTCCCCCTCGACGAACTCCCGCAACAGGGGAGCCTCCGGCGCCGACGCGGCGGGCTTGCCGCTCTCCGGGTTCGCCCGCCGCGCGTGGCACTGCCGCCGCGCCTCCGCGACGCTCATCGTCGAGACCGGCCCGAGCGAGACGCGCCCGGAGCCTCTCGCCGCCTCCTCCAGCATGACCCAGGTCATCCCGCCGGTCGGGCGCACCCGGACCCCGAAGCCGGGCACGCTCCTGTCCCAGACGGTATATTCCCGCGCGCGCGGACGGAGCCGCGCGATGGCCGCGTCGGTGAGCTTCCTTCTCTCCCTTGCCGGCATCGCTCAGCCCCTCCCGAGCGCGGCGCCGACCGCCTCGGCGGCGTCCACGATCGCCGCGTCGGCGGGGTGGGCGTATTTGAGGGTGGTCTCCGCGTTGGCGTGTCCGAGCAGTTTCCCGATGGCGGGCACGGTCTCGCCCCGTCTCAGCGCGATGCTGGCATGGGTATGCCGCAGATCGTGAAGCCGCGCGTCGTCGAGACCCGCCTCGGCGCGGATGCGCCACCAGGCGGCGTTCAGCCAGGCGGCGCTGCGGGGCCGGTTTCTCCCGGCGGCGGGGAACACCCACCGGCCCGACCGCTCCATCCCGTCGAGGACCGCCCGGGCCGGATCGGACAGCCATACGGTCCGGGGACCGGTCTTCGAATCGCGGAGGAACAGGTGCCCCTCGCGATAGTCCGACCAGCGCAGCGTCAGGATCTCGCCCTTGCGGCAGCCGGTCAGAAGAAGCAGCCGGATGGCGGCGACCCGGAGGGGCCAATCGTCGGCATGCTTCCTCAGGACCGCCGACAGGCGGCGGAGCTCATCGTCCGACAGGAACCGCTCGCGACCCTTGCGGCGATACCGCCTGATGCCCCGGCACGGGTTGGACCCCTCGGGCCGGAGCCCCATCGCCTCGGCCTCCCGCATGATCACGGAAAGCACCGGCATCGAGCGGTCCGCCGCAACCGGCGTCGCCCTCAGGGCGGCGAACCACCTGCGCACGTCCGCCCGCTCGATCTCCGCCACCGGGCGCCCCGCGAAATGGGGCAGAAGCTGGTTCCTGAGATAGCACCGGTTGACGGCGAGCGTGCCCGGCTTCCAGAGCCGCTCGTGCTGCGCGAACACCGTCTCGGCAACGGCCTCGAACAGCGTCTCCTCGGGCCGGGCCGGCACGGGCTCGCCCCGCCTGATGGCCGCGAGCATCTCCGCCGCGCGGGCGCGCGCTTCGGCGACATCGATCGCGCCGAAATCGCCCACCGTCTTCCAGACCCGCTCTCCCCGGTGCTGGCAGTGGACGAAGAAGAACTTCCTGCCCGCGGGCGTCAGCCGGACGCCGAAGCCCCGGAGCCTGGCGTCGCGGACCTCGTAAGCGGTCTGGCGCGGGACGAGCGCCCGGATTCGGGCGTCGGTGAGGTTGGTTCTGGCCAAGACATCTCTCCCGGTTTCGGTTGCACCGGGGAAGGAACGGTCGCCCGTTCCATCCCAAAGTTGCAGAAACGAGGGAGAAAAAACGACCCAGTTTCAACTGGTTAGCACCAAAGGTGCGCGGGTTGGTGTAGGGCGTCCAGCTCACCCAGGGGAGCGGCGCGTCCACCTCGCCGCCCGGCGGCACCTCGTCCCCGGCGGCGAAGGCGGTGAGCGGCATGCTCGGCGTGACCAGCACGTCGGAGGCCTCCAGCTGCGCGGCGAGCGCGGCGTTGAGCCTCTGCCGGCCGTCGATGGCGCCGAGCAGGTCGGCTGCCGAATAGCCCCGCGCCAGCGCCGCGCAGCGCACCAGCCCAGGGTCCATCTCGGCTGCCCGCGCGGCGATGGTGTCGGCGAAGCCGAACCCGCGCCCGGTCACCCACAGGGTCTCGAAGATGCCGCGCGGCAGCGGGATGTCGAGCGCGGTCTCCGACCATGAAGCCGGCACCGCGCGCTTGAGCCGCGCCATTGCGTCGTTGAACGCCGCGGCCACGCCGTCCCCGGGCGCGACCCCGAACGGCGCGGCGGCAACCGCCACCCGCAAGCTTCCAGCGCGCAGCCGGGCGAGGGCCGCGCGCGGGGCGGTATCGGGCGCGCCGTAGGACAGCGGGTCGCGCGGATCCGGGCCCGCGGCTGCCGCGACCACCAGCGCCGCGTCCCCGACCGAGCGCGCCAGCGGCCCGACATGGGAGAGCGACCCGGTCACCGTCCCGGGCCAGACCGGAATCCGGCCCAGTGTCGGCTTTACGCCGACGGTGCCGCAGAACGCGGCCGGGATGCGGATCGAGCCGCCGGCGTCCGAGCCGAGCGCGACCGGCACCGCGCCCGCCGCCACGGTGGCCGCCGAGCCGGCGCTGGAGCCGCCCGGCTCGCGGGAGGCGTTCCACGGGTTGCGGGTGATGCCGGTCAGCGGCGAATTCCCGGTCCCCTTCCAGCCGAATTCCGGCATGGTCGTCTTGCCGACGATCACCGCGCCCGCCGCCAGCACGCGCTCGATCATCGGCGCGTTCTCCGCGACCGGCTCGTCCGATGCGGTGCGCGAGCCGCGCGAGACCGGATGCCCGGCGAGGTAGAAGTTGTCCTTCACCGCGATCGGCACCCCGTGCAGCGTCCCCCGGGGACGGCCCGCGCGGGCCTCGGCCTCGCGTTCCGCCGCCGCGCCGAGCGCGTCCCTCTCCAGCAGGCGCACATAGGCGTTGATCCGGGGCTCGGCCTCGCACGCCGCCGCCAGCGCGTGCTCGGCGAGATGGACCGGCGAGACCGCGCCGTCGGCGACCAGCCGCGCCGCGCGCCGCGCCGTGAGCCGCCGGTAGCGGGCGGGCGACAGCTCGGCGTAGCTCATGCCTCGCCGAGCAGGTTGAGCGCAGCCAGCGCGTTGATCCTGGTGGCGGTCGCGATGTCGGCCAGCGCGAGCGACTCGTCCGGCTGGTAGACCGGCTCGCCGCCCGGGCCGAATATCACCGTTTCACAAAGGTCGCCGAAGCTCGCCGTGTCGCCGAGCCAGGAGCCGCCGACGAAAGTGGGACGCCGTCCCATCACCGCTTCCCACGCTTCGGCGAGGCAGCGCACCACGGGCGCATTCGTGGGAACCATGAAGGAGCTCTTCTCGTCGGCGAGGACGAGCTCGGCCCGGATCTCCGGGTCGCGCGCCCGGGCGCGCCCGATGGCGCCGTCGATCAGCGCCCGCACCTCGCCCGGCACCACACCCGGCTGCGGCCTGGTGTCGACGCGAATGGTGCAGCGGTCGGGGATCATCGACGGCCCGCCCGGGAACAGCCCGCCGAAGATGCGCCCGACCGCGATATGGAGCTCCGGCCCGACCAGGGCCTTCATCTCCTCGGAGATATCCGGGAAGTGGCGGAGCTTCGCGATCTCGTCGGCCACCGGCAGCATCTTCTCGATCGCGTTGACCGCCAAATCCCTGTGGCAGGTATGGGCGGAGAGGCCGATGGTCGAGACGTCGAAATAGTAGCGCCCGCGATGGGCGACGTAGATCTCGAGCCCCGTCAGCTCGCCGAGGATGCAGTGGTCGAAGCGGTGCCGGCGGAACAGGTCGATGCTGCCGGTCTGGTCGCCCATGTGGTCGCACACGGCGGCAAAGGTGATTCTTCCCGAGAACGCGGCGCCCGAGTCGAGGACGGTCTTGATCGCGCCGACCTGGCAGCCGAGCCCGGCCTTCATGTCCATCACCCCGTGGCCGAACATCCTGCCGTCCTCGATGGCGCCGTCGAACGGGTCGCGGGTCCAGCCCTCGCAGACCGGCTTGGTGTCGAGATGGCCGGTGAACAGGAGGTGCGGGCCGGGCCGGCCCGAATCGACCTCCCACAGCGTGTTCGAGCGGCCGTCGAACACCTCCTCGCGCCACACCCTGCCGACGCCGATGGCTTTGATCCGTTCTTCCAGCTCGGCGGCGAGGACGGCCTCCCTGCCGCAGGTGCTGTCGGTCCGCACCAGCCCCTGGGTGACGTCGACCGAGAGCTCGTCCTGCAAAGCCCCCGTCACGCGTTCCAGCACTTCCGTCCGCATCGCCGGCCCTCCTTCGCCCCGCCCGATTATGCGGAGCCGCGCGCCAAGTTGCATCCGCATATCGGCGCCGTCGGTACGTCAAGCCCGGCCATGACGTGGTAGGGGAGGGGCGCAGCGTCGATGGACAGATGCTTCTGAATCGGGACACTGGTCGGCCGAAGGAGGGCACGTACTCATGAAACTCTATGTCTGGAGCATCGCGCCCAACCCGCGCCGGGTGCGGATCTACCTGATCGAGAAGGGGATCGAGGTCCCGCAGGAGGAGGTCGGCGTGCCCGGCAAGCCGATCCTCGACCCCGCCTTCCTCGAAAGGGCGCCGCACCGCCGGGTGCCGCTGCTCGAGCTCGACGACGGCACGCTGATCTCGGAGGCGATGGCGATCTGCCGCTATTTCGAGGCGCTCAACCCCGACCCGCCGCTGATGGGCGCGGACGCGCTGGAGAAGGCGCGGGTCGAGATGTGGGAGCGGATGTCGGAGTTCGAGGGGCTGCTCGCGGTCGCCGAATCGTTCCGCAACGCCAAGCGCAGCTTTGCCGGCCGCGCGCTCCCCGGCATCCCGGGCGAGATGGCGCAGATCCCCGAGCTGGTCGAGCGCGGCAGGCAGCGCGCGGCGCTCTATTTCGACAAGCTCGACGGGCGGCTGGCGGACGCCCGCTACCTCGCCGGCGAGCGCTTCACCGTTGCCGACATCACCGCTTACTGCACCGTCGATTTCGCCAGATTCATCGAGATGGAGGTTTCCGACGAGCGCCCCAACCTCGCGCGCTGGCACGCCGAGGTGGCGGCGCGCGAGAGCATCCGGGCGACATGAAGTTCGGACTCTTTGGCGGCGCGATCGCCAAACGCGGCGACAAGAGCCCGGACAGCCAGGGCTATGGCAGGCTGATCGAGCTGGTGCAGGAGGCGGAAGGGCTCGGCTTTCACAGCGTCTTCCTGGTCGAGCACCACTTCACCGGGGCGGGGCAGGTCTCGGCGACGCTCAACCTGCTCACCTATCTGGCGGCGAAGACCGAGCGCATAAGGCTGGGGACGGCGGTCACCGTGCTGCCGTGGCACGACCCGGTGCTGCTCGCCGAGCAGGCGGCGACGCTCGATCTCTTGTCGCGCGGGCGGCTCGATTTCGGCATCGGCAAGGGCTACCGCGACGTCGAGTTCGCGAGCTTCCGCATCCCCAAGGACGAGGCGCTGGCGCGCTACGAGGAATCGCTCGCGCTGATCGTCAAATCGTGGACCTCGGACGAGCGCTTCGACCATGACGGCAGGTACTGGCAGTACAGCGACATCGTGGTCGAGCCGCCGGTGCTGCAAAAGCCCCACCCGCCGCTCTGGACCGGTGCCGGCACGGACGAATCCATCGCCCGGGTCGCCGAATCGGGGCTCAACGTCCTGTTCGACCAGTTCGCCGGCTTCGGGCGTACCGAGGAGCGCCTTCTTGTGTGGCGTGCGGCCTGCGCCCGGGCGGGGCGCGCGTTCGACCCGATGCAGGTGGCGCTCGCCCGCGCCGTGGCGATCACGGACGGCGCGCGCGAGTACGCGGCCGCCGTGGAGGCCCGCGAGCGGCGTACCGCCGGCATGGTCCGGGCCTATGGCGCGCTGCCCGGCCTCCAGGGGTCGCAGCCCGCGAGCTACGCCGATGCCGGCCGCGCCTCGGACGCGCTGATCGGCGATCCGGATGTCGTGCTGCGCCGGATGCGCGAGCTTCGGGCGATGGGGTTCGAATACGTCCTCATGCTGCTGCCCGACGACGCAGCCACGCTGCGCCGCTTCGCCCGCGAGATCATGCCCGAATTGCAGGGCGAAGGCGCACCCGCCGCCTGAGCGCTCATTCCCCGCGATAGCGGAAGGCGAAGGCCCCGCCCTCGGGGACGATGCGCCCGGCGCTCGGGTCGGGAAAGTGCGAGGGCAGGATGGTCGTGTCGGTATCGGCGTAGCGCTCGAGAAACGCCTCCCGCGTCGCCCGCGCCGCGGCCCGGTCGGCGCAGGCGATGGTGCTCCAGGCGGGGATGTGGCACTGGATCATGTGGTGCATCAGGTCGCCGCAGATCAGTGCCTCTGCGCCGCCCGAGGCGATGCGAAGCCCCACCTGTCCGGGCGTGTGTCCCGGCAGCGGCGCGAGCGTCAGCCCGTCCTCGATCTGGTGGTCCATCTCGACCAGCAGCTCGCGCTTCGCCTCGAGGATCGGGATCACGCTGTCGGCGACGTAGTCGCCGGTCCGGGTCATCAGCCCCCGTTCCGACTGGGAGAGCCAGTAATCGAGCTCGGTGCGGGCGAAGATGTATCTGGCGTTGGGGAAGGTCGGCACCCAGCGCCCGTCCTCCAGCCGGGTGTTCCAGCCGACGTGATCGACGTGGAGGTGGGTGCACAGCACGAAGTCGATGTCGTCGGGGCGCGTGCCGGTCGCCAGGAACCGGCTCATCCACGGGAACCCGGCGCGGTCGAAGAACGCCCGGTTGCGCGGCTTGTCGTTGCCGACGCAGCTGTCGACCAGGATGGTGTGGCGCGGCGTGCGGATCAGGAACGCCTGGATCGCGATCACCACCTTCCCGCTCTCGGGCTCGAAATGCCGGGGCACCATCCAGCCGGCATGCGGGGCGACCGCATCCTCGTCCCAGTCGGGGAAGAACTCCTTCGCCTCCAGCAGCGGCATTTCCAGCTCCACGATCCGCGTCACGCGGATGTCGCCGAAGGCGAAGTCGTGCATGGTGCCTACTCCGCCGCCCGGTCCTCCAGCGCCTCGGTGGTGAAGTCCCTGGGCGAGGTAACCTCCAGCAGCTCGAGGTCGTCCGACCACTCCAGCACGTCGTGCCGGATGCCGGGCGGTTGCAATATGCAGGTGCCGGCGGGCGCCAGCGTCTCGCCCTTGCCCTCGTACCAGAACCGCATCCAGCCCTTGAGGATGTAGACCAGCTGGAAGTCGATGTTGCCGTGGCGGTGCAGCCCGATCTTGGGGCCTTCCGCCGTCTTCGCCTTGATGACATGGGCGTGGTAGCGCCCGCCGCTCGCCTCCCCGATTCCGAGGTCGCGGTAGGCGAACTGGGCGCGCAGCCCGGCATCTTCGTATTCGCCGTCCTGCGGCAGGACTACCGACAGTGTCTGCTCGACGTCGCTCATCGCTCTACCTCGTCGACCGGCCGATCCCGGGAAACATTAGCGCCGCCCGGCCCGCGGCGGTAGCCCGTCCTTCGATACGCGCCCATGGATGCCCGGATCAAGTCCGGGCATGACGGGAGGGGGCTTTGGCGGTTCTCCCACACTCGTCATGGCCGGACTTGATCCGGCCATCCACGCCGCCCGCCTCCCCAGAAGCGGCCTCACAGCGCGAGCCGGCCGGCGATCTCCGGCGAGTCCTCGGCGTAGCGGAAGGCGCGGAAGATCCAGTTCACGTCCTCGCCCTGATAGGTCCGGTTGTCGAAGGGCGAGATGTATTCCCATACCAGCTCGCCCTCTTGCGTGACCTCGAACAGGCGTCCCCACAGCCCCTCGCAGATCAGCGTGTTGCCCGAGGCGAGCCGCTCCTGGCCGCTGATGTGGTGCGAGTAGAAGTTGCGCCCGGGCGAGTCCCGGTAGACCCAGGCTTCCTCGCCGGTCTCGGGGTCGAACTCGACCACCCGGGAGAAGGGGTGCGCCTCCCTGGTCGCCCAGCCGTTGGCGAACAGGATGATGTTGCCGTTCGCGAGCATTTGCGGGTCGTGCTGACCGCCCCAGCTCGGGTCGGTGCGCTCCCAGCGGAACCCGCCGGTGCGGCGGTCGACGATGGCGCAGGTGCTGATCTGGCGCAGGCTGATCAGCACGTCGCCGTTGGCCAGCGGGAAGGTGGTGTTGCACCACGCCCAGACGCGGCGCGGGCTGAACGGGTTGAGCTCGTATCTCTCGATATCCATGTCGCGGGCGCGCCACTCGAACACCAGATTGCCGGCGGCGTCGACCTCGCGCACCACGTCGGAATACATGCCCTCGGGGTCGTCGGAGCCCGGAATCCCGCCGCGGACCAGGGCGGCGCGGTCCGCCGGCATGTCCTCCCAGGAGGCATACAGCATGTGGCCGTTGGGCAGCCGCCAGCAATCGTGGTGCTGGAAGTCGTCGACGAACTCGCTGACGATGTTGCCGTCCCAGTCGAGCTCCAGCAGCCGCCCGCCCTGGGCGCCGCCCGCGAAGCGCGGGCCGGTCGACGTGCTGACCGAGACGAACAGATTGCCGTTCGGCATCAGCCTCCCATAGCCGCCGACCGCGCTCGGCAGGTCCCAGCGATGGACCACCTCGCCTTGCATGTCGATCAGGAAGGTCTTGTCGCCCCAGAGCGGCGAGAACAGGGTGAAGCCGGGCGTCGCCCGGGCCGGGTCGGAATGGGTGACGCCGGTCTGCAGAATGCGCATGCGGGAAACCTCCGGGCCGCGTTCGTCGCGGCGCATGGTAGACGCTCGGCCTGGCGTGCGAAATCGGACCCGTCGACTCGCGCGCGCCGCGGCTTTGCCTATGATGGCGCCGCGAAAATCGGCGGGAGGATGCGGTGGCGGAGCAGGCGGACGGACCGGCGCGGGCGGGCAGCGCCTACGAGACCGACGTGCGCGGGCGCGCGGTGATCGTCACCGGCGCCGGGCAGGGCATCGGGCGCCGATACGCGCTCGAATTCGCCCGCGCCGGAGCCTCGGTCCTGGTGAGCGACATCGACGGGGACAACGCCGCCTCGGTGGCCCGGGAGATCGCCGCCGAGGGCGGGCGCGCGGTGGCCGGGGTGTGCGATGTCGGCGATCCCGAGTCGACCCGCGCGATGGCCGCCGGGGCGCTCGACGCCTTCGGGCGCATCGACGTGCTGATCAACAACGCCGCCCTGTTCACCCCGCTCGGGCGCTGCGGCTTCGAGGATATCGCGCTCGACGAGTGGGAGGCGGTGATGCGGGTCAACGTCACCGGCTCGATGCTGTGCGCCCGCGCCGTCCTGCCGGTGATGCGCGCCGCCAGATGGGGACGCATCGTCAACATCTCGTCCTCGACGGTGCCGCTCGGCCTGCCGTTCTTCCTGCACTACGTGACCTCGAAGGCGGCGGTGATCGGGATGACGCGGGCGATGGCGCGCGAGCTCGGCGGCGACGGCATCACCGTCAACTCGGTGCTGCCCGGGCTGATCGAGACCGAGATTGACAACCGGGGCCGCACCGACGCGCTGCGCCAGCGGGTGCTCGACATGCAATGCGTCAAGATCCTCGGCGAGCCGACCAATCTGGTGGGCATGATCCTGTTCCTCGCCTCGCCGGCCAGCGGATACCTCACCGGCCAGTCGATCGCCGTCGACGGCGGCGCGGTGCATCTCTGATGGCCAGTTTCGGACACCCCTATCCGACATCACCGCGCCTCCAACCCCGTCATGGCTGGCCCCCGGAACGAGTCCGGGGATGTTTCGGCCATCCGTGCCGCCCGCTGCCCCGAAGCAGCCGGCCGCAGTGGATGCCCGGATCAAGTCCGGGCATGACGAGAAGGGGAGGCATGGCGATGGGGCGGGTTGCGCCCGGCTCTCCCTGCTCCTCCACCGCCACCAGCACACCGTCATGGCCGGACTTGATCCGGCCATCCATGCCGCCCGCAAGGCAACCGGTCGCGAGAGATGCCCGGAACACCCCCGGACTCGTTCCGGGGCCGGGCATGACGGGTTGGGCGTGCGGTTGCGGCGCGTAGACACTGGGAACGGCTCATGGACGGCGACAACGGCAGGCTGCTGAAGAACGCGTGGTATGTCTGCGCCTGGGACCGCGAGATCGGCTCCGAGCCGCTGCAGCGCTGGATCTGCGGCGAGCCGATGGTGTTCTGGCGCCGGCGCGACGGGAGTGCGGCCGCGCTCGCCGACCGCTGCCCACACCGCGACGCGCCGCTGTCGCTCGGCCGCGTGGTCGGCGACGACATCCAGTGCGGCTATCACGGGCTTGTGTTCGACGCCGATGGGCGCTGCGTCGCGGTGCCGGGCGAGGACCGGGTTCCGGAAGGCGCCTGCACCCGCTCCTACCCGGTCGTCGAGCGCTGGGGCTGGGTGTTCGTCTGGACCGGCGACCCGGCACGCGCCGACCCCGCGCTGGTCCCCGACTACCACTGGAAGGGCGACCCCGGCTGGGCCGGCAAGGGCGAGACCCTGCACGTCAGGGCGCATTACGGGCTGCTCCGCGACAATTTGCTGGACCTCACCCACGCCCATTACGTGCACCGCCAGACGCTCGCGACCGACGGGGTGATCGAATTCCCGATCGAGACCGATTTCGACGGCGAGAGCCTGCGCGTGGTGCGCGACATGCGCGGCATCGCGCCGTCCCCGTTCTTCGCCCGCATCGGCCGCTTCGCGGGCAAGGTCGACCACCGCCAGGAGATCGTCTACACCCCGCCCGGCAATATCGTCATCAAACTGCGCGTGGCGGGCGCGGCCGAAGGCGACAACCGGGCGGTGGGCATGCGGGTGCTCAACGCGCTGACGCCCGAGACCGCGAAGACCACGCATTACTTCTGGTCGCTGCTGCGCGATGTCGAGCTCGACGACGCCGAGCTCACCCAATGGGCGTTCCAGGCCAACAAGGACACCTTCGACGAGGACGTGGCGGTGATCGAGCCGCAGCAGCGGATGATCGATACCGCGCCCGAGCCCGCCCGGCCGATCCGCTGGTCCGTCGACAAGGGCGTCACCCAGGCGCATCGCTGGATCGGCCGGCTGCTCGCCGAGGAGGCGGCCGGCTGAAGGGGCAGGCGATTGTTGATTCCCCCGGGGCGCGCGGCTAGGTTGCCGGCGCCGTTGCCGCACCCCCTCAGAGCCATGTCGAACTGCGCAATGTCGTTCCAGGACCTTATCCTGAAACTCCACGCGTTCTGGGCGCGCCAGGGCTGCGTGATGCTCCAGCCCTACGACATGGAGGTCGGCGCCGGCACCTTCCATCCGGCGACGACGCTCCGCGCGCTCGGCCCCGATCCCTGGCGCGCGGCTTACGTCCAGCCGTCGCGCCGGCCGGCCGACGGGCGCTACGGCGAGAACCCCAACCGGCTGCAGCACTACTACCAGTACCAGGTGATCCTCAAGCCCTCGCCGCCGGACTGCCAGGCGCTCTACCTGATGAGCCTGGACGAGGTCGGGATCGACGCGAGGCGCCACGACATCCGCTTCGTCGAGGACGACTGGGAGAGCCCGACGCTTGGCGCCGCCGGGCTCGGCTGGGAGGTCTGGTGCGACGGCATGGAGGTCACCCAGTTCACCTACTTCCAGCAGGTCGGCGGGATCGAGTGCGACCCGGTCTCGGTCGAGTTCACCTACGGGCTGGAGAGGCTGGCGATGTACATCCAAGGGGTCGAGAACGTCTACGATCTCGACTTCAACGGCGCCGGCGTGAGCTACGGCGACGTGTTCCACCGCGCCGAGCGCGAGTTCAGCGCCTTCAACTTCGAGCACGCCGACACCGAACGGCTCGGCGCCCAGTTCGGCTTCGCCGAGGCCGAGTGCCGGTCGCTCTTGGAGAAGTCGCTGGCGCTGCCGGCCTACGACCAGTGCATCAAGGCGAGCCACGTCTTCAACCTGCTCGATGCGCGCGGCGCCCTCGGCGTGACCGAGCGGGCGGCCTATATCGGGCGCGTCCGGGCGCTCGCCAAGGGCTGCTGCGAGGCCTGGCTGAGCGAGACCGCCTGACCGTGGCCGAGCTCCTCCTCGAGCTGTTCTCCGAAGAGATCCCCGCGCGCATGCAGAGCCGCGCGGCCGAAGACCTGCGCCGCCTCGCGACCCGTGCGCTGAGAGCGGAAGGGCTCGAATTCACCACCGCGGAGAGCTACGTCACCCCGCGCCGCCTCGCGCTGGTCGTCGACGGGCTGCCGACCCGCCGGCCGGACCGCCGCGAGGAGAAGCGCGGGCCCCGCGTCGGCGCCCCCGACAAGGCGATCCAGGGCTTCCTGCGCGCCAACGGCGTCTCCCTCGACGACTGCGAGCAGCGCGAGGCCGGCAAGGACGTCTACTGGTTCGCGGTGATCGAGACCGCGGGCGGCGAGGTCGCGGGCCTGCTGCCGGGCATCGTGCGGGACCTGATCGGCGCTCTCGCCTGGCCCAAGTCGATGCGCTGGGGGGCGGGCGCGACCCGATGGGTGCGGACGCTGGAGCGCGTGCTCTGCGTCTTCGACGGGAGCCCGGTGGCGCTCGACCTGCCGGACGGTATCGCCTCGGGCGGGGTGACGAGCGGTCACCGCTTCCATGCCCCGAAGCCCTTTTCCGTGTCTTCCTTCGCCGAATACCGCGAGCGCCTGCTGGAGGCCCGCGTAATCCTCGACCCGGCGGAACGGCGGCGCATCGTCGCCTACGGTGCGGACGAGCTCGCCGACGCCGAGGGGCTGTTCGTGCCTGACGACCCCGGCCTGCTCGACGAGGTCGCCGGGTTGGTCGAATGGCCGGTGCCGCTCATCGGGCGCATCGACGACGAATTCATGGTGGTGCCCGACGAGGTGTTGATTACCGCGATGCGGAGCCACCAGAAATACATCTCGCTGTCGGATGCGAACGGCAAGCTCCCGCCGCGCTTCGTGGTCGTCGCCAATCTCGAAGCCGACGACGGCGGCGCCGAAATCGTCGCCGGCAACGAGCGGGTGCTGCGGGCCAGGCTGTCGGATGCGCGGTTCTTCTGGGACCAGGATCGGAAGACGCGGCTCGAGGACCGGCTCGCCGCGCTGGAGCCGATGGTGTTCCATGCGAAGCTCGGCAACCTAGCGCAGAAGGCGGCGCGGCTGGAGGCGCTCGCGGGCGAGATCGCGTCCTTCGTTCCCGGCGCCGACACGGCGGCGGCACGCCGCGCCGGGCGCCTCGCCAAGGCCGATCTCACCACCGAGATGGTGTTCGAGTTCCCCGAGCTCCAGGGCACCATGGGCGGCCACTACGCGCGCCATGACGGGGAGGGCGATGACGTCGCCCGCGCCGTCGCCGAGCACTATCTGCCGGCCGGGCCGTCCGGGGTGTGCCCGTCCGAACCGGTCAGCGTCGCCCTGGCGCTCGCCGACAGGATCGACACGCTGACCGGCTTCTTCGCCGTCGGCGAGCGCCCCACCGGGTCGGGCGATCCCTACGCGCTCAGGCGCGCCGCGCTCGGCGTCATCCGCCTGGTGCTGGAAAACGGCATCCGCCTGAAGCTGCGCGAGGCGTTCCGCAGGGCCTGGAGGGGCTATGGCGAGACCCTGCCCGGTCTCGAGGACCCGCCCGAGACGCTGGAGCGCGAGCTGCTCGATTTCTTCGCCGACCGGCTGAAGGTGCATCTCCGCGCCGAGGGGGCGCGCCACGACCTGATCGCCGCGGTGTTCGCGCTCGGTGACGAGGACGACCTGGTCCGCCTGTGCGCCCGCCTTCTTGCGCTCGATGGCTTCCTCGCCACCGAGGACGGGGCCAACCTGCTGGTCGCCCACAAGCGCGCCGCCAACATCGTCGCCATCGAGGAGAAGAAGGACGGGATCGCCTATTCGGGCCCGGTCGAGCCCGCGATGTTGCGCGAGCCGGAGGAGCGCGCGCTGAGCGAGAGCCTCGATGCGGTGGGCGCGAGGTCCGCGTCGCTGGTCGCCGACGAGGCGTTCGACGAGGCGATGACGACGCTCGCCGGGCTGCGCCGGCCGGTCGATGCGTTCTTCGACCGGGTGAAGGTCAACGCCGAGGATGGCGGGCTCCGGGCCAACCGGCTACGGCTGCTGTCGGGCATCCGCGCGACCATGGGCAGCCTCGCCGATTTCTCGCAGATCGAGGGGTAGACGGTGAGCGAAAAACTGGTCTACCGGTTCGGCGGGGGCAGCGCCGACGGCGGCGCCGAGATGCGCGAGCTGCTCGGCGGCAAGGGCGCCAATCTTGCCGAGATGTGCAGCCTCGGCTTGCCGGTGCCGCCCGGCTTCACCATCACCACCGCGGTCTGCAACGCCTATTACGGCTCGGGCGACGCCTATCCCGACGGTCTCGCGGCCCAAGTCGACGACGCGCTCGCCCGGATCGAGGACAGTGTCGGGGCCGGATTCGGCGATGCCGGGAACCCGCTGCTGGTCTCGGTGCGCTCCGGCGCGCCCGCCTCGATGCCCGGGATGATGGACACCGTGCTCAATCTCGGGCTCAACGACCGCACCGTGGAAGGGCTCGCGAAGCGGTCGGCGGACCGGCGCTTCGCCTTCGACAGCTATCGCCGCTTCATCCAGATGTACGGTTCCGTGGTGC
>JAPPGP010000090.1 GCA_028821395.1 Defluviicoccus sp. | reverse complement strand
TGTTTGCATCGGACGATAACGCACCCTTGCCCGCACGAGGTTTGCGTAAGGCGCTGGACAACGCCAGGGGCGTTTACCTATTTTACGATACGCGGGGTCGGGGTCTATATGTAGGCAAAACTGAAAAGCTGACTCTTTGGAGAGAAATGAAGAATGCCTTCAATCGAGATCGCGGGAGAAAGGAACTTTTCCGTGTGCAGCATCCGACCCGCAACCAAGGATTCGTGTCGGCTTCAGACCAGCCACGTCAGATCAGGCAAGAGTCGGTTGCGCTCGCGGACATAGCGGCGTATTTCAGCGCCTACGAAGTCGCTCCTGGCATGATCAACGTAATTGAAACGCTCCTGATACGCGCATTTGCGAATGATCTTCTGAACCAAAAGATGGAGACATTCTGAACGCGTCGATGGGTAGCCGTCGCTTTTTGCTCCGCTCTGCGATGGCGGAGGCGCGGACGGTGAGCGATCCGGCAGAGAATTTGTAGCTGAGCAAGGGCAGCCAAGTAGGGCATCGGGCGCGGGTGCGCGATGGCGCGGCGGCGGCGCTGGCGGGCACGGCATACTATTGCCGCGGCTATGGACGGTCGGAGGTTCGGGCCGGCGCCCGTCCCCGACTGTCTGGCGCCGGGACGATGCTCGCACGGAACGAGGGGATGAGACGGGCTCCCGACATCGCGGCGCCGGCATGAGGCGGTGGCGGATTCGTCGGCGGATCCGGCGGGGACCGGCGGGCCGTCGATCATGGTCATGATTCGGTCCTTTCGGAACTGTTGTCCTGTGACCCTGATTGGTCTGCCTGCGGGACGGCAGAAGCGGCGTTCTGCGAGTCGGGGGTGAAGACGTATGCCACGCAGGCGTCAACCCGGCGCATCTCGCTCCGCGCATAAGCCTGGGTAAGGACGTTAAGGAGAGTCGGGATGGGATGAATATTCGTCATTTGGCACCTTTCCTCTGATCGGGCCGGCGGAGCCCGCCCTACTGCTCGTCGCCTAGCACGAAGTGAGATCGCCGAGCTATAGTGAAACGAAGCTCGGCCACCCTAGTTGCGGTCGCAATGCTCGATCAACGCCAACACTCAGTCCCATCAGCGTTCGCTCTGTTCCCGCCCGATGCCGATCAGGTCCGCGACGGCCTGTCCGACCCGCTCGGCGGCGGCTTCGATTTCGCGGTCGCCGAGATGCGCATAGCGCAGCGTCATGCCGACGTCGGCGTGACCGAGCAGGCGCGAGACTACCGGCATCGGCACCCCGTTCATCACCGCGTGGCTGGCGTGCGTATGGCGAAGATCGTGAAGCCTGACGTCCTCGATGCCGGCCTCGCGGCGGACCCGGTACCAGAGCGCGATGTCACGACAACGCGGCCGCGACGGATCGCGCGGCGAGGGAAACACGAACGGGCTACCGCCGCGGGGCTGTTCGTCGAGCACGCGCTTGGCCTGGCTGTTGAGCGGCACCGCGCGCGGCCCGGTCTTGCTATCTTCAAGCATGAGCGCGTCATTGCCGACCTCGGACCAGCGCAGCCGGACGATCTCGCCCTTGCGGCATCCGGTGAGCAGCAGGAGGCGGATCATGTCGGCCTGCGGCGTCTCGCCCCTGCCCTCTTGCCGGTCCAGCACCCGGTGGAGCCGGTCGATCTCCTCGCGCGACAGGAAGCGGGTGAGCGGGGTGCGCCGGTTCCGCCTGATGCCCCGCGTCGGATCGGTCTCGATGTGGCCGCAGGCGACGGCGAAGTTCATGATCTGGCGGAACAGCTTGAGCGCATTGTTGGCGTTGCCGGGCGCGGTCTTGCTGAACGCGTCGAACCAGCGCCTCGCCTGGGCGGGGGCGATGCGGTCGAGCGGCTTCGATCCGAACGCGGGCAGGATGCGGCCGTCGAGCAGGGAGCGGGCGGTCTTTTTCGAGGACGGCTTGTAGCGCTCGAAATGCGCCACCCGCCATTCGCCAGAGACGAAGTCCGCCAGCGAGGGAACGGCGCGCGCCTGAAGGTCGGTTTCCGCCGCCTCCGGCTCCGCCTTCCGGGCATGGCACTCCCGGCGCGTCTCGGCCACGGTCCTCGTGATGACGGGGCCGAGCGAAACGCGCTTCGAGGAGCCGCCCGCATCCCGCAGCAGGACATAGCTCTTCCCGCCGGTCGGGCGCACCCGGACCCCGAGCCCGGACACCTCGCTGTCCCAGACCGTGTATTCCTTCCCGCGCGCCCGCAGACGGGCGACGGCGGCATCGGTGAGCTTCATGCGTTCCCTTGCCGGCATCTGTCAGCGCCCCGCCAGCGCGGCGCCCACCGTCTCCGACGCCTCCCGCGCCATCGCGTCGGCGGGATGGGCGTATTTGAGGGTGGTCTCCGGGCTCGCGTGACCGAGCAGGCGCCCGATCGCCAGGATGGTCTCGCCCTCCCGGAGCGCGATGCTGGCGTGCGTATGCCGGAGATCGTGAAGCCGCACGTCGCCGAGGTCGATCCCGGCCCGCAACCGCCACCAGAACCGTTCCAGCCGGTTGCCGTCGAGCGACCGGTCGCCGCGCGGCGCCGGGAAGACCCAGCGGCCTCTCCGCTCCAGCCCGTCGAGAACTCTCCGGGCCGGGTCGGACAGCCACACCGTCCGGGGACCGGTCTTGCCGTCGCGCAGGAACAAATGCCCCTCGCGGTAGTCCGACCAGCGCAGCGTCAGGATCTCGCTCCTGCGGCACCCGGTCAGAAGAAGAAGGCGGATTACGGCGACCGCGAGGGGCTGGCAATCTGCATGCTGCGACAAGGCCGCCCCGAGCCGGCGCATCTCCGCATCGGTCAGAAACCGCTCCCGCCCCTTGCGGCGGTTCCGCCTTATACCCCGGCACGGATTGGAGCCCTCCGGGCGGAGACCCATCGCCTCGGCTTCCCGCATGATGACGGAGAGCACCGGCAGGGAGCGGTCGGCGGCGGCCGGGGTCGTGTGGTGGGCGGCGAACCAGTTACGAACCTTCCGCCGGTCGATCTCCGCGATCGGCCGCCCCGAGAAATGCGGCAAGATCTGGTTCTTGAGATAGCCCCGGTTCACCTCGAGCGTGCCTGGCTTCCAGAGCCGCTCGTGTCGTTCGAACACGACCGCCGCGACATCCTCGAAGAGCGCGCCGCCCGACTGCCGCGTCACGTCCTCGCCCCGGCGGATCGCGGCAAGCGTCCCGGTGGCGTGGGACCGCGCATCGGCGACGCTCATGCTCTCGGCGTCGCCGACGATCTGCCAGACCCGCTCCCCCCGGTGCTGGCAGTGGACGAAGAAGCGCCTGCGGCCCGAGGGCAGCACGCGGACCCCGAATCCTCTGAGCTTGCTGTCGCGGACGTCGTAGGCAGTCTTGCGCGGCTTGAGCGCCCCGATTCGGGCGTCGGTGAGGGTGACTCTCGGCATCGGCAATTCTCCCGGTTGCAGTTGCAGCCGGGGGAGCGATGTGTCCCAGGTGCAACAAATCGAGGGAGAAAAAACGACCCTTTTTCAATTGGTTAGCACCGCAGGTGCGCCCCTTGGTGTGGCGGGCGGCGTAGGGCCTATCCGGCCAGCGCGTCCTCGACCATGGGCCGGTACTCGATTCCCCTGGCCTCCATCAGGGTGAGATAGCCCGGATCCTCCCAGTCCGCGAAGGCCGTGACGAAGGACGGCGTTTCCCTCATACGCCCGTACCAGCCCGCCACGCCGGGAAGGTCGTTCCACAGCCACGCCAGCTGCAGATGCTCCAGCCGCACGACATAGGGCAGGCACACCGCGTCGGCGATCGTCCGGCTTTCCGACGCCAGGAAGGCGTGCCCTTCGAGCGCGGCCTCCATGCGGCGGAGCATTTCCGCGAACGCCCGCACGCCACCGGCGAAGAGCGGCGACTCGACGCCCTCGAAGATCAGCGAACGCATCCTCGCCCGCTTCGCTTCGCTCGGGACCGCCTCGATCCGCGCTCTAACCGCGTCCTCCCCGTTCGCCAGATGCTGGAACCGGAACGCCATCGCCGTGCTGATGACCCCGGCCTGGGCATGGACGGTTTCGTCGATGTACTTGATCCACAGCCGCATTCCGGCGATCCGGTCGGCCGTTTCGGGCCGCAGGCGGGGGGACGGAAACAGGTCTTCAAGGTACTCGCAGATGACTCCGGATTCGACGATCACCGCATCGCCGTTGACCAGGGTCGGAACGACGCCGGCGGGGTTGAGCTTCAGGTAGTGCGGGTTGTGCTGGTCGCCCTTTCTCAGGTTGAGCTCGACGCTCTCCCAGTCCAGCCCCTTCTCGGCCAGGACGTAGCGGACCTTCTGCGCGCAGGTCGACATGTTGTTGTGGTAGAGCGTCATCATGGCCCGGGCCTCCTCCGCCTAACCCTCCGCCGGCACCAGCGGGAGCCAGAGGCGCGAGGGACGTTCGGCGTCGTGGTGGAACGTGTCCGTGCCGACTTTGTACCAGAGATACTGGTGGGTGAAGATCGAGTCGGTGAGCGGCGAGTCGCCGTTGACGATCTCCAGCCGGATACGGTGGCCCTTTCGGAACACGTTGGAGAACGGCATCACCTCGATCTCGTAGCGATAGACCCGTCCGGGCTCGATCGGCTGCGGGTCGGCGTGGGTGTAGATCGGCCGGTGCGGCGTGCTCCGCGCCGCGTCCTTGTCGCGGTGCGACGCTCTCAGCCAGCCCTTCGAGACGTTGACCGACGCCGGCTGGAGGCCGGCCGCGCGGTCCTCTTCGGATTGCGGGTGCTGGTCGGCGATCCGGACCACGAAGTCGGTGTCGGTCGCGGTCGAGGAGGCGTAGAGCTCGAGGATCGCCGGCCCGGTGACCTCAAGGTCTTCGTCCAGCGGGTCGGTGACGAAGGTAAGCACGCGGCGGATCGGGTCGGGGCCCCGCGGTCCCATCGCGACGACGCCGAGCTTCCAGCCGTCGTCGGGATAGGTGTAGCCGGTGGCGCCGCCGTCGGCGGACGGCGGTTCCGCGGCGAGCCGGCCGTCGTTGAGCGAGGCCAGGCTTCCCGATGGCCCGGCGGCGAGGTGGAACGGCGTCATCCCGGCCCGCGCGAGCGGCCATTCCCGTTCCTCGCGATAGGTCCCGGCACCGCGCACGTAGAGCTTGACCGGCGCCTGGCGCTCGTAGCCGTTGTCCATGCCCTTGAGGTAGCGGTCGTAGAACGGCAGCAGCTCGGCCTCGTGGTAGTCGATCCGGTCGAAATAATCATGCGCCTCGAACACGTCGCTCGCGCCGGTGACGACCAGCCGCTTGGGCGCGCGCACCTCTTCGTAGCCCAAGATGTTGCCGCGCAAATGGAGGCCCATCTTGCCCCAGTGGCCGATCGACAGAACCGGCACCTCGATCTCGTCCAGCCGCTCCCAGGGCGTGCGTTCGCGCCACCAGTCGTCATAGGTCTGGCGGCGCTGGAACTCCCAGGCGATGTCGAGCGGCATCGCCTTGCCCGACGGGTCGTTGGCGGCGCGGTGCAGGTTGTTGACCCGCACCAGGTTGTACCACCAGGCCATGAAATCGCAGTAGATCCCGCCGTGATAGGCGGTCCCCCGATAGGGGTCGACGGCGCCGTCATAGGGGGCGATGCATCTGAGGCTCGGCGGGTTGACGATGCCCATGAACCACTGCGACCAGGCGTAGTAGGACTGGCCGATGCCGCCCACATTGCCGTCGCACCAGCCCTGGCGCGCGATCCACTCGACGAGCTCGTAAAGGTCCTGCTGCTCCTCCTTGTCGAGGAAGTTGTAGACCCCTTCCGAGTCGCCCGACCCGCGCACGTCGGCATGCACATAGGCGTAGCCGTGCCGCTCCACGTACCACTGGACCGGCCCCACCTCGCGCCACAGGAAGAGGCGGGAATGCGGGATGTCGTCGGTCGCGTACATGTAGGGCGAGGCGGCGAACAGCGCCGGGTGGGCGCCGTCCCCGTCCGGGCGGTAGATGCGCACAGCGATGCGCGTGCCGTCGCGCATGGTGACGTAGACACCGGAATCGACGCGCATGGAGTACCGTTTCGCGCCGTCGCGCGCGTCACTGGCCATACATGCTCCTTTCCGAGGTTCGGCCACCGGTTTCTCGCGCAGCCGGGGCGGTCCGATTTCAGTCGTCGAAGGACCGATGCAGTGTCGAACCCGAGGTTTACGGTTCACGAGCGCGACCCGTTCGGCGGGGCTGCCGGCCCCTTTTTCCGTCCTTTGAGGAGCTTCTGCTTGACCCGTTCCACGCTCTCGCCGATTCCCGCGTTCCAGCGGGCGGGTTCGGCCATCGTCTCCTCCAAGAGCCCGACCAGCGAACGGCGAAGATTCGCCGACTTACCGAAGGCCAAAGCGTCGTCGTCTCCGGGGCGAAACATGGAGCCGGTATCCTCGAAGTTACGCCGGGCTTCCCGCAGGCTGTACCCCGAAGTCTCCCAATCTCGACGAGTCGGCCCGACGAACGTAGGTTCCGATTCTTCCGGTTCCGTATGATAGTAATCGTCGATATGTTCCCACCAGATCCCGTCCCGGACGACGAGTGGCTCGTCGTCGCATTCGATCCCGCTTCCGAAATCGGGATATCCGCAGATGATGCACTCCCGCGGTTCGACGCTCCGACCGCCCGAACCGAAATTCGGATACCCGCAACATGGGCACACGGTTTCTGGGCAGATATCCGTGTGTTGCCACCACCAGACCCATCGTCGGCCCCAGGGTGTACACAGGTCGAGCGGTTCCCGGTCCAGCCTCCAGATGACCGGCCCCTCCCGGTCCCCGGGCTCGAAAATTCGAATGACTTGGTCGTTGAAGAGCACGCTGAGTACGTCGTCTTCGACGGCGAGAACGACGCCTTGGCCAAAGGAGTCCTGCTCGATCCAGGTGCCCGGCGGAAAGCGTTCGGCAACCGGCGAGGAGTCTTCGGGGCCGGGATCGTCCACTTTTTCGAGTCGCGACAGATCGGCAGGCGGGGCGACGGTCGCAGCTCTGCCCCGGTAATCCACGTCCATGGTCGAATTTCGTACCTCGACAACCCGGCCAAACCCGGAATAAGGGTGTCGGATCCAGTCACCGGGCGAGAATACGTCCTTGAGCGACGGAAGTCGCTTCCGCTTGCGGACCGATTTCCAATTGGAGATGTGCGGCCGAAAGTCCTCGTCGACCTCATCGCCGTATGACAGTTTCATGACGTGAGGCGGGTCGGGTGTTGTCTCAAGGACCACGGCTGGCCGGTAGCGCCCGGTATCGATCATGCTTCCCGGCCCCACGCGGGGCATTCGAATCGGGCGATTGGTCCTGAAACTCGCTGGGAACCGGCGGCGGTTCCGGGGCGGGTTGGAGGCAGCCTCCAGCAGGGCGTCCACCGCGCTCTGTACCGCCGCCATGACCTCCGCGGTCGAGGCCCAGGGCGCTGCGAAAGAATTCCAGCCCGTCATTGCGAAGGCTTCGCCGAACGCTTGCCGCAGGTCTTCCGGAGCTTTCAGGAAGAAGGCCGAATAGACGGCTTCGTTGTCTTGTCTCGCGTCCTTGCAGCGCAGGTGCGTCCTGCACCAGGCCCAGCACGCGTGCAGGAGAGCCCGGTGGAGACCGTCCACCTGCCGGACGGTCATTTCCTCCTGGTTCTCGTTCAGCGAGGCGCGGACGATCGCCATCTCGTGCTGGGCACGGTCGATTTCCCAAAGGGTCTTCTCGCGGGCGTTCATCAGCCTCGTACGGGATACCTTCCAACTGATCCCGACCCGGACCGTTTTATCTTCGCCGCCCCCAGTCCCTTCTACGGGGATGGCGATCTCGAACTCGTGGCTGCCTTCCTGCCACCGTGGCGCGTTTCTTGCGCTTTCCCATTGCAAGGATGCCGATACTCGCGTGCGCTGGATTCTATCCTCGCCTCGGACTTGCCCGCTCGCCTGCCCCTTCACCATGATTACGCGTCGGCCTGCGAATCAGTGGCCGCATGAGTTCCCGTGCGGAGCCGGAGGCGGATGGCTACTCCCGCATGCCGGGTCGCTCGAAGTTCCGGTCGAGATGCCCCTTGCCGGAGAGGTCCCCCTTCTCGAACAGCCAGCTATAGCCGCCCTGCGGGTTGGTCAGGATCTCCCAGCAATTGTTGTCCATGTCCCAGAAGAAGAAGCTGTAGGTGCCGTGCTGCAGCTTGGGCTTGGAGATCCGGTGAAGACCCCATTTCTCGGCCTCCGCGACCACGGTCCCGTGCGCCGCGTCGACCTCCTCCTGGGTCTCCACGTCCAGCCCGTTGTGGTTGAGCATCGGCATTTCCTCGGTGCGGTTCTTCTGCTCGACCACGGCGATCGTGTTGGGCCCGCCGAGGCGGATGAGCAGGGAGATCGGGCTGGTGCGGACCACCTGGAGCCCGAGGAAATCGGTATAGAATTCGCGCGCCCGCTCCAGGTTCTTCGACTCCAGCGTGCCGTGCGACAGGAAGTTGAGCTTGAGCGCGGGCTCGGCCGAGGTCTCGACCGCCGGCATTTGGGCCTGTTCCGCCATCGTGTCCTCCGTTCCTGGCTCGATCAGAAATACTTGCCCCAGCCGCCGCAGACTTCAACCGTCGAGCCGGTCATGTAGCTGTTGCGGGGCGAGACCATGAAGGCGGCGACGTCGCCGATCTCCTCCGGCCTGCCCCAGCGGCCGAGCATGGCGTTGGCCGCGAACTGCTTCTCGACCTCGTCCGCGGTGACGCCGCGCACCTGCGCCATCGCCTCGCGGCGCGGCGTCCAGCGCGGCGTATCCACGATGCCCGGGCAGAGATTGTTGACCAGGATCCCCCTTGCCGCCAACTCGCCCGCCATCAGCTTGGTGAACGCGTTGATGCCGGCGTTCGGGATCGCGGTGGAGAACGAGCCCGGCATCAGCTGCTTGCCCGAGATGCCGGAGACGTTGAGCACGCGCGCCGCGTCCGACTTCTCCAGATGCGGCACCGCGGCCTTGGTGGTGTGGACATAGGCCATCAGGTTGCGGTTGACGATCTCGTCCCAGTTGTCGGCGGTGAGCGAATCCAGGTTGCCCGGGGTCATGCCGCCGACGCAGTTGATCAGGATGTCGATCCCGCCGAGCCCGCCGGCGGCCTGGTTCACGAACTCCGCGCAGCCTTGCTCGCTCGACATGTCGCAGGCGATTCCGACCGCCCTGACCCCCCTGGCCTCGATCGCCGCCACCGCCTTGTCGAGCTGCTCCCGGCCGCGCGCCGAGATGGCGATGTCGCAACCCTCGCCGGCGAGCGCCAGCGCCGCCGCGTAGCCCAGCCCGTCGCTCGCGCCCGAGATCGCCGCCTTCCGCCCCTTGAGACCGAGATCCATGTCGTCCTCCCTGTCGTGGTCGCGGGGCATTCCATACATCCGGCGGGGGTAAAGCAACAGGGCCATGGCGCGGCGTCGGACGCGCCCGATAGACCTTTCGGTATCGCGCGGGTGCACCTAATATCCCGGAAATCGAAGATCGGGAGAGCAGCGATGATCAAGGTGAGCGATGTCGCCTATGGCCGGATACGGTCTCCGGACCTCGACCGGCAGGAGGAGTTCCTGACCAATTTCGGCATGGTGCGGGCGGAGCGGACCAAGACCGCGCTCTACATGCGCGGCACCGATCCCGAGCACCACATCCACGTCACCGAGCTCGGCGATCCGGGCTTCGTCTCGCTCGCCTTCAACGTCGACAGCGAAGACGAGCTGGAGAAGGCCGCCCGCATCGACGGCGCCTCGCCGGTCGAGGAGATGGACGAGCCGGGCGGCGGCAGGCGGGTGCGCCTCACCGAGCCGAACGGCTACACCATCGAGATCGTGCACGGGATCGGGACGCTGCAGCCGATCGAGATTTCGCGTTTCGCGCTCAACATGGGGCCCGAGCGGCTGGCGCGGAAGGGCGAGCTGACGCGCATCGACCGCGGGCCGTCGCACGTCAAGCGGATCGGCCACGCGGTGATGATGACGCCCGACCTCAAGAAATCCATCGCCTGGGTGCGCGCGACACTCGGGCTGGTCTGCTCGGACGACGTCTATGCCGGCGAGAAGGACAACATCATCCTGTCCTTCAACCGGGTCGACAAGGGCACGGAATATGTCGACCACCACGTGTTCCTCTATATCGACGGGCCCAAGGCCGGGCTCAACCACATGGCGTTCGAGGTGCAGGACATCGACGACGTGATCATGGGGCACGAGCACATGCGGTCGCTCGACAAATACGAGCATTTCTGGGGGCTCGGCCGCCACGTGCTCGGGAGCCAGGTCTACGACTACTGGGCCGACCCCTGGGGCCGGGTGCACGAGCACTGGACCGATTCCGACCGCCTCAACAGCGACACCCCGGCCAATCTGATCGCCTTCGAGGACGGGCTCAATTCGCAATGGGGCGAGCCGATCCCGGAAAAATTCGTCGCCCACGCCACCGAGTAGGCGTCGGCGGCCGCGCTTAGAGGAAAGCGGATGAAGCTCAGCTATTTCACCATGCCGCTGCATCCGCCGTCGCGGAACTACGCGGAGACTCTGAAGGAGGACCGCGAGGCGATCCTGCTCGCCGACAGGCTCGGCTTCGCCGAGGCGTTCATCGGCGAGCACGTCACCGACCGCGCCGAGACCGTGACCTCGTGTCTGATGTTCATCGCCAGCCTCGCGCACGACACGAACGACATCGTGCTCGGCAGCGGCACGGTGAACATGTCGCTCAACCACCCGGCGATCATCGCCGGCCAGGTGGCGATGATCGACAACATCCTCGAAGGCCGGTTCCTGTTCGGGATCAGCCCGGGCGCCCTCAAGTCCGACGCCGAGGCGCTCGGCATCCTGCACCGGGACCGCAACGAGATGTTCGTCGAGTCGATCGACCACGTGCTGGCGATCTGGTCGACCGACCCGCCGTACCGGCTCAAGGGCAAGTACTGGACCATCACCACCGAAGAGTCGCTGATCGAGGAGATCGGCCAGGGGGTGATCGTCGGCCCCTACCAAAAGCCGCACCCGCCGATCGTGGTCACCGTGGTGGCGCCCTATTCGAAGGGGTTGGTGGAGGCGGCGGCGCGCGGCTGGACCTCGATCTCGGCCAACTTCCTGATGCCGGAATGGGTCAGGACGCACTGGCCCAAATACGTCGAGGGGTGCGAGCGGGTGGGGCGCGCGGCCGACCCCGCCGACTGGCGGGTGGCGAAGAGCGTGTTCGTCGCCGACGACGAGAAGACGGCGCGCGAATACGCGCTGGAGAACGCGAACAGCCCCTACCGCTTCTACTACAAGCAGCTCATGCAGAAGCTGATCTCGGCCGGGCGGTCGAATCTGTTCAAGCACGACCAGTCGATGCCGGACGAGGCGGTGACGCTCGACTACGTGACCGACCGGCTGGTCATCGCCGGCACGGTCGACAGCGTGGTCGACCAGATCCTCGCCTTCCGCGAGTTCATCGGCGATTTCGGCACGCTGGTCTATGCCGGGCACGACTGGGTCGACAAGCCGCTGTCGCGGCGCTCGATGGAGCTGATGACGAACGAGGTCATGCCCAGGCTGAACGCGGCCATCGGCGTCGACGAGGCGGCCGAGTGAAACCCGAGGTCCCCAGCCTGCTCGCCGATCCGCCGGCGACCAACCCGCTATTCGGCGACCGCCGGCTCAAGATGGGGACGTTCTGCTCCAACCTGAAGCAGGGCTGCGCGATCTCCTCGATCGAGGGCACGCTGGAGGCGACCTGGCCGGCGACGGTGGCGCTCGCCGAGCTCGCCGACCGGATGGAGTACGAGGCCCTGGTGCCGGTCGGGCGCTGGCGCGGCTTCGGCGGGACCACCGATTTCAACGGCGCCGGGTTCGAGTGCTATTCCTGGGCCGCCGGGATCGCCGGGGTGAACGAGAATTCCGCCATATTCGCGACCTCGCACGTGCCGACCGTGCACCCGGTGATGGCGGCCAAGCAGGCCACCACCATCGACCACATCTCGGGCGGGCGCTTCGTGCTCAACGTGGTGACCGGGTGGAACGAGTCCGAGTTCCGGCTGTTCGGCATCGACGTGCCCGACCACGACCGGCGCTACGACATGGCGGTCGAATGGGTCGAGATCATCCGCCGGCTGTGGACCGAGCACGAGCTGTTCGACTACGAGGGCGAGTTCTATCGCATCGGCGGCGGCCAGCTTCTGCCCAAGCCGATCCAGTCGCCGCGCCCGCCCTTCATGAACGCCGGCGGGTCGGAGCGCGGGCGCCATTTCGCCGCCAAGTACTGCGACGTCGCCTTCATCGTCGTGGTCAACCACGACATGGACGACCTGGCGGCGCAGATCGCCACCTACAAGGACCTCGCGCGCAAGGAATACGGCCGCGAGGTCGCGGTGTGGACCCACACCTATATCGTCCAGGGCGACACCGAGAAGGAGGCGCGCGACTTCTACAACCACTACGTCCACGAGCACGGCGACTGGGAGGCCGCGACCAACCTCACCGAGGGGCTCGGCATCAACGCCCAGACCGTGCCGCCCGAGGCGCTCGACTTCCTCCGCGAGCATTTCATCGCCGGCTGGGCGGGCTGGCCGGTGATCGGCACGAACGAGCAGATCGTCGACACCTATCTCAAGCTCGCCGACACCGGCATCGACGGCGTGCTGACCTCCTGGGCGCGGTACGAGGAGGGAATGGCGGAATTCGCCGCCGACACCTACCCGCTGATGGTCGAGGCGGGGCTCAGATAGGTTGCCACCGTCGTCATTTCGACCGGAGCGAAGCGGAGCGGAGAAGTTTCGCGCGCGCCGCCCCGCCCGTCATGGCCGGACTTGTTCCGGCCATCCACGCCCCCGCACGGAACCCGGCCGAGGGAGATGCCCGGAACAAGTCCGGGCATGACGTAGGGGGCAAGAGGGAGGCTTCTCCGCTCCGCTGCGCCTGCGGGACGGCTCCGGTCGAAATGGCGAAGGGGGAGCGCCCCGTGACACCCCGCGCGGCCGTCCCTATGGTGGCGCCGCGAATCGGGACAACCGGCGGAGCGCGGCGATGAAGGTCGAGGCGAACGGGGTGGCGTTGAACTGCGAGGTTTCGGGCAAAGAGGGCGCGCCCTGGCTCACCTTCTCCAACTCGCTCGCCACCAACCTCCATATGTGGGACGATCAGGCCGCCGCGCTCGCCGACGATTTCCGCATCCTGCGCTACGACAAGCGCGGCCACGGCAAGAGCGACGTGCCCGACGGCGCCTACGACTTCTCGATGCTGGTCGGCGACGTGGTCGGGTTGTGGGACGCGCTGGGTATCGAAAGGAGCCATTTCGTCGGGCTCTCCATCGGCGGCATGACGGCGATGGGGCTCGCGCTCGACCACGCGGCCCGGCTGGATTCCATCGTGATCTCCAACGCCATCGCCGAGGCCCCGGCGCCCTTCGTCGCCGCCTGGGACGAGCGAATCGCCATCGTCGAGCAGCAGGGGATGGAGGCGCTCGCCCGGCCGACGGTCGAACGCTGGTCGTCGGACCCTTTCCTCGACTCGGGAACGCCGGTGCTCGACGACCTGCGGGCCATGGTCGCCGCGACGCCCGCCGGCGGCTTCGTCGGCTGCGCCCGCGCGCTCCAGGGGCTCGACTTCGAGAAGCGCTTGGGCGAGATCCGCACGCGAACGCTGTTCATCGCCGGCAAGGAGGACGGGGCGACCCCGGCGGCGACGATGAGCCGCCTCGCCGAGCTGGTCGAAGGCGCCGAATATGTCGAGCTCTCCCCCGCCGGCCATCTCTCCAACATCGAGCAGCCCGCGGGCTACACCGCCGCGCTCCGGGATTTCCTGCTCTAGCTCGGGTCGCCGCCGATGAGCGAGGCGCTGGCGCAGCCCTTCCGTATCGGCCCGCTGGAGCTGCCGCATCGGGTCGTCATGGCGCCGATGACGCGCAACCGGGCCGGAAGCGGCAATGTGCCGCAGGCGCTGAATTCCGAGTATTACCGCCAGCGCGCATCGGCCGCGCTGGTCATCACCGAGGCGACGCAGGTGAGCGAGCAGGGCGTCGGCTACCCGCTGACGCCCGGCATCCATTCGCCCGGGCAGGTCGCCGGCTGGCAGGCGGTGACCGACGCGGTCCATCGCGCCGGCGGGCGGATCGCTTTGCAGCTCTGGCATGTCGGGCGGATCTCCCACTCCTCGCTTCAGCCCGGCGGGGCGCTGCCGGTGGCGCCGTCAGCGATCGCCGCTGCGGGAGAGGCCATGACCTTCGAGGGCATGAAGCCCTTCGAGACGCCGCGGGCGCTGGAGACGGACGAGATCCCCGGCATCGTCGAACAGTTCCGCCTTGGCGCCCGCAACGCCATGGAGGCGGGGTTCGACGCGGTCGAGATCCATGGCGGCAACGGCTACCTGCTCGACCAGTTCGTCCGCGACGGCACCAATGCGCGGAGCGACGCCTATGGCGGGACGCTCGCCAACCGGCTGCGTCTGCCGCTGGAGGTCGCGGAAGCCGTCTCGGAGATCTGGGGCGCCGACCGGGTGGGCTTCCGGATCTCGCCCTATCAGCGCTTCAACGACATGACGGACAGCGCGCCCGAGGCCACCTTCGCGGCGCTCGCCGGGGCGCTGGACGGCATCGGCATCGCCTGGCTGCATGTCGTCGAGTCGGATGCGCCGGGGCGCGACACCGAAGCCTGCGATGCACGCGATTTTGTCGCCGCCCGTCCGCCGCTGTTCCGCACGCTGCGCGAGGAGTTCGGCCGCGCGCTGATCGTCAATTCGGCCTATGACGGCCCGCGCGGCGAGGCGGTGCTGGGAGCGGGGCAGGCCGATCTGGTGTCCTACGCCACCCTGTTCCTCGCCAACCCCGACCTGCCGAAGCGGCTACTCGGCGGCGGGCCGCTGAACGCGCCGGCGCGCAAGACCTATTACGGCGGCGGGGCGGCGGGCTACACCGACTACCCGTTCTGGGACGGGTAGCCCGCATTTCCCGCCCCTGTCATGGCCTGCGCGGCGCTGTCCGGCCGACAGGGC